>NZ_VTXF01000017.1:0-189768 GCF_013114585.1 Vibrio sp. 99K-1 | reverse complement strand
GTATAAAAGTGAAACTAAAAGGCCTGACTCCGATAGAATATCGAACTCAGGCCTTGAAAGCCGCTTAACAGAAATGTCCAACTTTACGGGGTCACTTCACTATGCGGCTTTTTTATTGAGCTCTAATTAGGTGTCCATTGACCTAATCAGTAAATAGCTTAGCTCGGAACAATCTCGTTACCGTGAACACCGAATTGCTTAGCTGCGTATGCAACGCGCTCTGCTGGTTTCGGGTATTCAGCTGGCGTACCAAGGTTCTCAATATGGTGTAAGCGTGGTAGTAGACCTGCGCCGTTCGCGATTTGTATAGCCAAACCTGGACGTGCGTTAAGCTCAAGTACCATTGGGCCTTCTTCTTGGTCTAAAACCATGTCAGTACCCATGTATCCAAGACCTGTCATTTCCCAAGCGCTTGATGCCAGTGTTAGCAACTTTTCCCAGTGAGGAACTTGCAATAATGCTAGCTCTTTACCTGTATCTGGGTGATGCGTCACCGGTTGGTCAAATTGAACCGCTCGTACCGCTTTGCCCGTTGCAATGTCGATCCCTACACCAACAGCACCTTGGTGAAGGTTAGCCTTACCATCAGAAGCAGAGGTTGAAAGACGCATCATCGCCATGACAGGGTAGCCTTTGAATACGATGATACGTACATCTGGCACCCCTTCGTAACTAAAGCCATCGAAACACTCATCAAACTTAATCAGGTTTTCAACAACGGCAACGTCGTTCTTACCACCTAGTGAGAAAAGACCAGCAAGAGCGTTACTGATGTGACGCTCTACATCTTCTTCATTAATGGTAGAGCCAGACGGCTTGGTGTAAACGCCGTCTTTGTGTGAGGTGATGACAAGGATACCCTTACCACCACTCCCTTGAGCCGGCTTGATTACAAAACCAGGCCATTCTTTTACCATCTTATGGATTGTCTTTACTTCAGCTTGGTGACTGATCACGCCGATAAGCTTAGGTACAGTTGCACCAGCTTGTTCAGCGATGATTTTAGTCTTTAGCTTGTCATCAACTAACGGATACTTGGAACGATCATTGTAGCGGCCAATGTAACTATGGTTACGCTTGTTCATTCCCATGATGCCTTTGTCTTTCAACCGAAACGGCGAAGTAAACTGATCAAACATAGCTTAGTCCTCCGTTAGCGGTTTAAAGCGACGAAGCTCAGTCAGACGGTAGCCTGTGTAGTTACCTAGTAACAAGATGGTCGCAAGGATAACCAGTTGTAGACCGATAAAGTTAAACGTTAAGTGTTGAATGAACGGGTTAGTCATACCCAAGTAAACAAGAATCGCAGTGAATAGAGAGCCACCGCCTTGTAGCATTACTTCTTTCGCACCTTCTTCTTCCCATAGGATAGACATACGTTCAATCGTCCAAGATAGGATGATCATTGGGAAGAACGTAATAGACAGACCTTCAGTCAGGCCCACTTTGAATGCCACTACGGTAAACACAGAAATAATCATGATTACCGTGATAATCACCGCGGATATCCTGGCTACCAGTAGCAAGTTAAGCTTGGATAGGTAACTTCGAATCACAAGACCCGTACCGACAATCAGAAGGAAACCAACGATACCTGTTACTAGCTGCGTTTGAACAAAGGCAACCGCAATCAGAACCGGCATGAAGGTACCAGATGTCTTCAATCCGATGATGACTCGTAAGAACACCACGATTAATGCACCAATAGGAATCAGCATGATGGTTTTAAACATCGCTTGCTCTTCTAGCGGTAGGCTGTGAATCGATAGGTTTAATAGCTGGTCTGCAGAGACTTTGCTGTTGGTTGCTTCAGTCGGGGTGACCTCTTGAGCAATCATAGAGAAGTGAACTTTACTGTTTTGGCCGCCAACGACATCTAATAGAGATACGTTTGACTCGTCCCAAATCAATAGGTTTGGTTGAATTTGTTGTTCGCTTGACTCAGGAGAGAATAGGATCCACTGATCGTTGTCCCAAATTTGAATCATGTTCTGGATAGACTGACGACGACGGCCATCTTCTAGCTCGATAACACCAACCACTTTGTTGTGTATTTTCGCTGCCGAAAGTAACTTGTGTGTCGCTTCCACTTTGGTCATGTTGTTCAGAAGCAGCGCAGAGTTTTGGCTATCTGGATCATTAAGCGTTTTGATTAGCTCACGAGTGAAGGTTAGGTTGTCCGCTGAACGCTTGGTTGCGCGGTCAATTAGTGCAAGAGACGCCGCTTCTTCTGGGCCGTCGAAGCTTGG
The DNA here is from genome assembly GCF_013114585.1 of Vibrio sp. 99K-1. NCBI lineage: Bacteria > Pseudomonadati > Pseudomonadota > Gammaproteobacteria > Vibrionales > Vibrionaceae > Vibrio > Vibrio sp. 99K-1. The sequence continues at coordinate 187,519 of NZ_VTXF01000017.1, read as the reverse complement.
TTGAGCAACTTCACCTTCTGGCGGGTTTTCAGTAACTTTTGCTTGGCTGTCGACTAAGAATTGAGTCTTGTAGTAAATAGTTTGCGGGCCATCAGCATAACGGATAGACCATTCAGCGCGGCGGCCTGATTCGGTATTCAAGTATGAGATACCGTAGCCTGGTGATGACGCTGACTCGCTAATAAGTGTGTAGTTAGACTGAGTATGAGGAGCCGCTAATGAAACCTTCGCTTCTTTGCCTACAGCATTGAATTCGATACGTGCTTCAATGTCCCACACCTGCCTGGTTTCCCCTGGGGTCCAAGGAACACCATAGGTCGTATGTCTGAACATACTCAGTGTTATGCCTGCTACGATGAGCAGGAAAATAGAGATATAAAATGGAATTCGTGACGTCATAGCTTACCCTACTATTGTTATTTGGCTTCCGTTTGTACGTACTGTTTACTTACATCTACTAGCGCGATGTCTTTGATAAATTCGCGCCCTAGTAATACAGGGTGACTCATTTGAGAGCGATCCGCCAATGTAAATTGCGCTTTTTCATGGATTTTTCCAACTTTAACCCATAATTCGATCACAGCTCGACGTTCTGCTTGGTCGGTCGTTGACTGACGGATTTTCACATAACGTACAACAGGCGCTTCAATCCATTTTTGATCTTCTGTCGCTTGTGATTTATCAGCTAGGTGGAATCGTACCCAATCTTTGCCATTGCGTTCGAATTCTTTGATATCGACAGCATTCAAAGAGGATGTTGTTGCACCCGTATCAACACGAGCATCGAAGCTTTGTTTGATAGAGTCGATAGATACTTTTTCGATGCCGCCAAGGATTGTCGGCTGTGAAGTCGGAGCAACAGGAGCCGCTGCAACTGCGACTGGCTCTTCTTCTTCCAGTTCTTCAATCACTTTGTGTTCCATGCTGGTTAGGTGAACATCAAGCTGTTGGGAAAGGGTTGCGATTTCGTCTTCTAAGCTTTCAATGTAATCGCTTTGATTGCTTAGTTGCAGTTCAAGATTTTGAACCTTATTTGCGATGTTTGTCTCTGAGCGGGCAATAGCGTCGAGAGTTTCTTGGTGGTAGGCCGCACCGTTAGTTAGGGTACAACCAGAGAGCAAACCAACCGCCACAATTGGCGATAATCGCTTAAACATAAAAAAACCTTTGGGAAATTTGAGAATAGTTCAGACTATTTAGAATTTTAGCCCACAAAAAAGGATGCGTGAAGCATCCTATTGTAAGAGTCTGGTCATATTGAATCGCAATGTGAGCGCTACGCCAATTATTGCTATTTGAGATAGCTCATTTATTAAACACTGATCTGTTTTAGAAAATAAATGAGCTCTAGAGACAAATTTTGTTACGACGCAATTTGGGCTTTTGAATATTTAGTTTATGGCTTGGTTGCGACAAGAATAGCGCGTCTCGGCGCCGGGTGACCTTCAACGGTTTTACTTGGGTCGTTTGGATCTAGGTAATCTGGCAGAGAGTTGTGTGTCATCCACTCTGTCGTGCGCTGTTCACCAATTGTTGTGACATTCTCATCCACGATGCGTACGTCTTTAAAGCCAACTTGTTCAAGCCAGCGTTTCAGTGCGCGAGCAGAAGGGAAGAAGTACACGTTTCTCATCTGTGCGTAGCGATCAACAGGCACTAATACTGCGTTCTCATCGCCTTCAATCACTAGAGTCTCCAGCACTAATTCACCGCCAGACACTAATTGGTCCTTCAGTTGAATTAGGTGATCCAATGGAGAACGACGGTGGTACAGCACACCCATGCTGAATACTGTGTCATAGGCTTCAAGTTTTGGTAGCTGTTCGATACCCAAAGGTAGAAGGTGAGCACGTTGGTCGTTGCCCATTAACTTGCGAATCGCTTCAAATTGAATCAAAAACAGGTGAGAAGGATCAATACCAACAGTTAAGCGAGCCCCTTCACCTAGCATGCGCCACATGTGGTAGCCGTTACCACAGCCAACATCTAGCACCGAACGGTTCTTTAATGGAGAAATATGTGGAAGCACACGATCCCATTTCCAGTCACTGCGCCACTCTGTATCGATATGGATGTCGTGAACCGTATAAGGACCTTTTCTCCACGGGTGGAACGTCTTCAATAAGCTTTCTAGCTTTTTCAGTTCACCTGTGTGGTATGGCGTAGAACTACCAATCGTCACTGAATTTTTCAGGTCAACTTGATCTGGCACGTCTTGTGGAATCTTGTTTAACGCACGTAACCAACGATCGAAATCACCGTGCTCTGCATTTTGCCAATCCGTCAGTTGCTGTGGCAAAACGTTAAGCCACGGCTGTAGGCGAGTATCTTGGGCAATAAGTTGATAAAAATTGGCAAAATTAAACATAGTTTTTCACTGAATTGGTGGTGTAAAAGTTATCGTGTCATTCACTACGGTGAGTATGACGTTCTAGTACGAGCTAACCGAGTTTGCGCGCTATTTAATCGCGAACATTGATCCAAAGTTAAAGCATTGGAACCATACTTCGCTGCTTGAGAAGCCAATCTTATTAAAGCGCTCTCTGTGAACAGGGATAGAGTCAGGGCGCATTACGTTTTCAATCGCGCTACGTTTTTGGCTTACTTCAAGTTCGCTGTATCCGTTAGCACGTTTGAAATCATGGTGCAGGTCGATAAGCAGTTCGTTCGAACTTTCATCTTCGAATACGTATTTCTCAGACAAGATTAAGATTCCGCCTGGGCGCAGGCCAGCATGAATTTTTTCAAGTAGGGCGTAGCGATCGTCTGGCGACAGGAATTGCAGCGTGAAGTTAAGTACTACTACCGAAGCGTCTTTGATTTCGACTTCGCGAATATCGGCTTCGATGACTTCTACAGGCGTGTCGCTGCGGTACGCGTTAACGTGTAATTTACAGCGTTCAACCATCGCTTCTGAGTTATCAATAGCGAAAATTGTGCAGCCTTCTTGCTGGATGTGACGACGCATGGAAAGTGTTGCAGCGCCCAGAGAACAACCCAGGTCATAAACGTTTGAATGCGGTTTTACGAATCGCTCCGCTAACATACCGATAGCTGAGATGATGTTGCTGTAGCCAGGAACCGAGCGTTGAATCATATCCGGGAATACTTCTGCGACCCTTGCATCAAAGGTGAAGTCTCCAATTTTATCAATAGGAGCGGAAAAGATGTTGTCTTTGTTGCTCATGGCATTCTCTCTCGACAGTCAGCGTTATTGGTATAAAACTCGTACCAAATAAAAGGGGGCGTATTTTACGAAAAAATAGGACTGCTGTCACGAAAACTCAGATTACAGCTGAGGATTACTGTTGTAAGTACAAGAAGCCTTAAAACATCGAGATTTGATGATTGCCTTTCTGAGCTGGAAATTGTTCCAGGTCAGGTAGTAATAGTGACGTATTTTCAGACACTTGCTGTTGCAATAACTCATAGATGGCGATCGCGAGTTCCGGCGCATGATTGTTGTCTGGAGTGTGGATCATTAGATACGGTTGTTTGCCGTCACTTAACCACTGGGGGATTTTGCTAAACCAAGGTTTGAAAAATTCGATATTTGGCGCTTGGTCAGGGTGACCGATAAAACGGATCATCGGGTTGTTGGCCGTTGCAATGGCATGAACGGGCACGCGTGGCTTTTTCTGGTGTGCGTCGATTACCGCTTCTGTGGTTGGCGGCGCAGAAAAAACAGGGCGACTATCCATAATGATGCGGTTAATGCCTTCTTCCACGAGCCATTGGTTAAAGCGTTTTTCAGCATCGCCTTTATCAAAGAAGCCTAAATGGCGAACTTCAACGCCGAGCTGCATCTCCTTTGGAAACAAGGTGCAAAATTTTTGCAGAGTAGGAAGCATACTAGGTTCAAAGCTGTGTGGTAGCTGTATGGTCCACTGACCTATGCGATCATGGAGGGGTGACATGGTCATTAAGAACTCTTTGAGCTCGGCTTGGCAGTGTCTAAGCTGTTGCTGGTGGGTGATGAACTTGGGCAGTTTGAAGGTGAACTTGAAGTCATCGTGGCTTGCCGCTTTCCAGTTATGCACGGTAGTCATACTCGGCGTCGCGTAAAAGGTCGTATTGCCCTCTACGGTATGGAAAACTTGAGTGTACTTTTCAAGGCGCTCTGCGGGTTTGGTGCCTTTACCGTAGAACTGACTTTGCCACTCAGAATGAGACCACATAGTTAATCCAAGTCTTAGAGGTAAAGTGTCCATCGTTTTTGCACCATTAGTCATCACATTACTGCTTTTAATCGAAATGAAAATCTACTGTACGAGACTTTTGCTGATTAAGGTACTTTCGAGATATAATTATCGCAATTTTTTTGGTTTTGGTGAATCTTTGCGCGTTTGATGAGCTAAAAAGCAGCAAAGCCAGATAAAACACAATAAATTCGAGTGTGGAAGGTCGATTTTAACCGAGTTTCCGCGTATAAATGATTCTTTGCTCTGTTATGTGGAATGACCACTGACAGCTTGGAAATTAGTAAATAATTAAGAGATTGGGAAATTCATTATGCGTACCCATTACTGTGGTAACCTGAACAAGTCCCTGGCGGGACAAACTGTAGAATTGTGCGGCTGGGTAAACCGTCGCCGTGATTTAGGCGGTCTTATCTTTATTGATATGCGTGATCGTGAAGGCATCGTTCAGGTTGTTGTCGATCCAGATATGAAAGATATCTTCCCGATCGCTAACCAACTGCGTAATGAATTCTGTATCAAATTTACTGGTGAAGTACGTGTTCGTCCTGACAGCCAAGTAAATAAAGACATGGCTACTGGTGAAGTAGAACTTTACGCGACTGGTCTAGAGATCATTAACCGTTCAGAAGCGCTTCCACTAGACTTCAACCAAACGAACTCTGAAGAACAGCGTCTTAAGTACCGTTACATCGATCTTCGCCGTCCAGAAATGAGCGATCGCATCAAGCTTCGTGCACGTGCATCTAGCTTCGTTCGTCGTTTCCTAGACGAGAACCTGTTCCTAGACATCGAAACACCAGTACTAACTAAAGCGACTCCAGAAGGCGCTCGTGATTACCTAGTACCAAGCCGTGTTCACAAAGGCAGCTTCTACGCGCTTCCTCAATCTCCTCAGTTGTTCAAGCAACTGCTGATGATGTCTGGTTTTGACCGTTACTACCAAATCGTTAAATGTTTCCGTGATGAAGATTTACGTGCTGACCGTCAGCCTGAATTTACTCAGATCGATATCGAAACATCGTTCATGTCTTCTCAAGAAGTACGTAACATCACTGAAAAGCTAGTTCACGATATGTGGAAAGAGCTTCTAGATGTAGAACTAGGTCAATTCCCAGTAATGCCTTTCTCTGAAGCGATTCGTCGTTTCGGTTCTGATAAGCCAGATCTACGTAACCCACTAGAGCTTGTTGACGTTGCTGACCTAGTTAAAGACGTTGAGTTCAAAGTATTCTCAGGCCCTGCTAACGACGAAAAAGGCCGTGTAGCGGTTATCCGTGTTCCAGGTGGTGCTAAGCTAACTCGTAAGCAAATCGACGGTTACGCAGAGTACGTAAACATCTACGGCGCGAAAGGTCTAGCTTGGATGAAGGTTAACGACCGTGCAGCAGGCATGGAAGGTATCCAATCTCCAGTTGCTAAATTCCTAAGCGAAGACGTAATCAACGGTATTCTGGATCGCACTGAAGCTGAATCTGGCGATATCATTCTGTTCGGCGCAGACAAAGCGGGCATCGTTGCTGAAGCAATGGGCGCACTTCGTCTTAAACTAGGTACAGACCTAGAGCTAACAGATACATCTGCATGGGCTCCACTGTGGGTTGTTGACTTCCCAATGTTTGAAGAAGACGGCGAAGGCAACCTACACGCAATGCACCACCCATTCACATCACCACTAGGTGTGACTGCGGAAGAGCTAAAAGCGAACCCAGCAGCAGCAAACTCTGATGCATACGACATGGTAATCAATGGCTACGAAGTAGGCGGCGGTTCTGTACGTATTCACAACGCAGAAATGCAAACTGCTGTTTTCGGTATCCTAGGTATCGAAGAGAAAGAGCAACAAGAGAAGTTCGGCTTCCTACTAGATGCTCTTCAATACGGTACTCCACCACACGCTGGTCTAGCATTCGGTCTTGACCGTCTAGCAATGCTACTTTGTGGTACAGAGAACATCCGTGACGTTATCGCATTCCCGAAAACAACAGCAGCTGCATGTCTACTAACAGACGCGCCAAGCCTAGCAAACCCTGCATCACTGGAAGAGCTAGCAATCGCTGTTAAAGTTGCACAAAAAGAAGAGTCGGCTGAATAAGCTAATAGTGACTCTTTCTTTGAGTGACTTTCTCTTTAAGTAACCTTCTTTTTAAGTAAATAAAAATGCCCGTTAATTTAACGGGCATTTTTTTTAACGTTCGATATACTAAGCTGATAAAGCATGTATAAATAATCAGTACTAGAAGTTATGTCTATTATCTTAGGGATCGACCCTGGCTCTCGCATTACCGGTTACGGCGTGATTCGTCAAAATGGCCGTCATCTGTATTACTTAGGCAGTGGGTGTATCCGAACCTCAGAAAAAGAGCTGCCAGGCCGACTCAAGCAGATCTATGCGGGCGTGAGTGAAATCATTACTCAGTTTCAGCCAGATGTGTTTGCCATTGAACAGGTCTTCATGGCAAAGAATGCGGACTCGGCACTCAAGCTGGGTCAGGCGCGTGGTAGTGCAATAGTGGCCGCTGTAAATGCAGATTTGCCGGTTCATGAATACGCGGCTCGTTTAATTAAGCAAGCGGTAACAGGTAATGGTGGTGCAGATAAGTCTATGGTTCAAAATATGGTGATGAGCATGCTTAAGTTGCCAGCTAAGCCACAGGCTGATGCCGCCGATGCGCTAGGCGTAGCGATCACTCACGCCAACACCAACAAAACTTTGATTGCACTGGCGGGTAAAGCGACAGGCGCGAGAAAAGGGCGTTATCGTTAATTTCCCATCTCCAGTTAGCTTCAGGTTACCTTCTCTTTTTCCATTGATGAGCCTCACGTTTGGTTTGGCTCAGATCACAGCAATACGCCGCTAAATCCTTGATGAAATGAGATCTTTCGAACAGAACCTAAATAATAACATTGCGCACTGTTTAACATGTTATTAACATTGGTCGGAGGTCTTATAAGTTAATCAAGGATGATCACTGATGAACCCTATCAAGTTGTGGCGCGTGCTATTTCTGCCCAAAACTCGCGAATGGAACAACAATCAAACCAGACAAGCCGACATCTTATTACTTTTCACTTTCATCGCTCTCTTTGTTGGTATCTACAGCTTTATTAAATGGACAAAACACGAGGAGCAGCTGCTTGTTGCTACTTCTGTGTTCCTTATCGTCTTTGAACTGCTCTCAGCCACGTTACTTCGTGTTACTGGAAAACCAAGTTTGGCACTTAACTTTGGTTTTGTGGGTATGGCGGTACACGCACTGAATATCATTTATCAAAGTGGTGGTGTGGTGGACTCGACGCAGGCCTATTGGGTGCCTTTGTTAGTGGTTGCTTTCTTTTTATCAGGAACCCGCATTGTCGCTTTGGTGTGGAGTGGACTGGTGATTGGGGTCTCCTTAGTGATGACGTCCGCTCATTTAAACGGGTTCATATTTCCGCAGTTAGTGCTTACTCCAGAAGCGTTGGTTGTTGAAACATGGTCAGGTGTGATTATGCCGCTGGTGGTGATCTGTATTGCCCAAGCATTTACAGCAAAGCAAAAAGAAGTGGCTATCGAGATGGCAGAAGAAGCCATTTCAGAGAGTCAGCAGGTCGCCAACAAAGCGACACAAAGTGAAGGACGTTTGTCAGTTGTGCTTGACCAAGCTAATTCAAACTCTGAAAGCCTACAGGACGTTTCTGTCCATTTAGAGCAACAGTCACAAGACTTACATGCGCAAGTCGAAGTGTTGAACATCAATTGCGAATCTCAGGCGAGTGCTGCCGAGGAGATGAGCCAGCAACTGCATCAAATGACGCAAGGTATCGCAGAGTCGAATTCGTTTGTCGGTGAGCTCAAAGAGCGCAGTGAAGCCGTTGGTACTAAAGCGCAAAAGAGTTCTGAATCTCTTGAGGCCTCGACCGGAGCCATCAGTCAAATCATACAAAGTAACCAAGAGATCATGAAAGTCGCTGACTTAATTACTTCGGTAGCAGAGCAAACCAATTTACTCGCGCTGAATGCCGCAATAGAAGCGGCTCGCGCAGGTGAGCAGGGCAGAGGCTTTGCTGTGGTAGCTGACCAGGTAAGGGAGCTGTCAGCAAAAAGTAGTCATTCAGCTATCGAGATCCGAAGCTTGTTGGATCGCAGTAAAGTGGAAGTGGAGCATGGCAGAGCGATCATCGAAACCACGGCCAATGAAATGAACAGCATTATTTCAGAGGTTCAGACTATCTCTACTGATGTGAACCAGTTAACCGATATTATGGCAATGCAGATGGACTCACTGAAAGAGCTGGATCTTGCGAGCTCAGAAGTGGCACAGAGCGTTGCGGAAACAAAATCGGTATCAGGTTTAGTGGCTAATTATGGTTCTGAACTGACAGGACATGTTACCTCTGTCAAAGATCTAGTCGAAAGCCTAAATAACGTGGTCTCCCAAGCTAAACAAGCGTAAATAAATCCCTCCAAAAAACATAAAGAACTGGATAAGCATCCAGTTCTTTTATATTCTGTCCCTCAAACTAAATTCCATCAAGAGAGCGAACTGTGATCGGACGTCTACGCGGTACATTAATAGAAAAACAGCCACCAGAATTATTGATTGAAGTCAGTGGTGTTGGTTACGAAGTACAAATGCCAATGAGCTGTTTTTATGAACTACCAAACGTAGGCGAAGAGGCAATTATCTACACGCATTTTGTAGTACGTGAAGATGCTCAGCTACTTTATGGCTTCAACACGGTTAAAGAGCGGGCGTTATTCCGTGAAGTCATCAAAGCAAACGGTGTGGGCCCTAAACTTGGCCTTGGTATTCTTTCCGGTATGACGGCGAGCCAGTTTGTTCAGAGTGTTGAGCGTGAAGACATTTCTACGCTAGTGAAGCTACCGGGTGTTGGTAAGAAAACCGCTGAACGTCTAGTTGTTGAGATGAAAGACCGACTAAAAGGTTGGGGTGCTGGTGACCTGTTTACGCCTGCGACTGACGCGGCGCCAATTGACTCTATGCCAACCGTTCACGATGCTGAAGAAGAAGCGGTAAGTGCACTGCTTGCATTGGGCTATAAGCCGACTCAAGCTTCTAAGGTGGTTTCTCAAGTGGCTAAAGAAGGTATGACGAGCGAACAGTTGATTCGTGATGCCTTGAAGTCGATGGTTTAATAAAAATCGACGCTGACGATGTAAGCTCAGTTATTGCATCGTGTTTATCTCTAGCGACTACTATCTCGTTAGAATATGCTTAGTATTCATTAGCTCGAATATTAGATAACGGCTAAGCAAGAATTAAAGAAAACAGAGTTAACACTCTCAAATTGGAACTCTCTATGATTGAAGCAGATCGCCTCATTGCTCCTGACAATCCGGTCTTTAAAGATGAAGATGTTATCGACCGTGCAATACGACCAAAGGCGTTAGCCGACTATCAAGGTCAGGACCACGTTCGTGACCAGATGGAGATTTTCATCAAAGCGGCGCAATTGCGTAATGAAGCACTTGATCATCTGTTGATATTTGGTCCTCCAGGCTTGGGTAAAACCACATTGGCGAATATTGTAGCCAATGAGATGGATGTAAACATTCGCACCACTTCTGGGCCGGTGTTAGAGAAAGCCGGCGACTTAGCGGCGCTGCTGACCAACCTTGAAGAAAATGATGTCCTATTCATTGATGAGATCCACCGCTTAAGCCCTGTGGTTGAAGAGGTGTTGTATCCAGCTATGGAAGATTACCAGTTGGACATCATGATTGGTGAAGGCCCTGCGGCGCGCTCTATCAAGATTGACTTGCCACCGTTCACTCTGATTGGTGCAACGACGCGTGCTGGTTCACTGACCTCTCCACTGCGTGACCGATTTGGTATTACTCAACGTCTCGAGTATTACAAAGTAGAAGACTTGCAAAACATCGTACAGCGCAGCGCTGACTGCCTTGGCCTTTCGATGGAAGCAGAAGGGGCGTTGGAAGTGGCTCGCCGAGCTCGTGGTACACCACGTATTGCAAACCGTTTACTGCGCCGCGTCCGTGATTATGCGGAAGTAAAAGGGGACGGACATATTTGCCCTGAGGTCGCAGACAGCGCACTGAACATGTTAGATGTTGATGCCAAAGGTTTTGACTATATGGACAGAAAGCTTCTATTGGCAATTATGGAGAAGTTTGGTGGCGGCCCAGTTGGTATCGACAATATGGCTGCAGCAATTGGTGAAGAGAAAGACACCATTGAAGATGTATTGGAGCCTTATCTAATACAGCAAGGTTATCTACAAAGAACACCAAGGGGCCGAATCGCGACTGATAGAGCCTATTTACACTTTGGGATAGACCTACCGTCTAATCGCTAAATTATTCATTTTTAAAGATCCCAGTTGCATAAGCGCTGGGATTTTTTGCATTTTACTGAATAACAACTCTTTGCGCGAGTCGCTATAAAGCTCAAATAGGGCTAATCAAAAATGAAAACTTTGATTTCAGCTTTGATTTGGCTAACAAAAATTGAAATAAGTTGTCATATTTCTTGTTAATACTTTATGGGTAGTTGTGACTTGAATGTTGATGGTGTGCTGAGGTTTTGTCACAGGTATCATGCACTGTTATTAAGACAAGCCGAATTGGTGTGATTTTAATCATATTTGTACAAAATTAACCCTATTTTGCACGAATAAATTTGATACAAATCAACGCAGGGTTCTCCCATAAACCTTTTGAAACATACTGATTTTACCAGTAATATTAGCGCCAGCTATATTAGCTCATGCTTAACAATAATCTAACTATAACGGTACGTTTTTGCTACAAATTTCAAGTTGTAATAACAATTCTACAAATTGTTTTAACATGGATTTTTGAGGTGAATAATCACACAAGTGTCATTCAGCCGACACAAAGGAGTTACCATGATTGATGTTGTTGATCTGTCGCGATTGCAGTTTGCATTTACAGCGATGTATCACTTCCTATTTGTTCCACTGACTTTAGGTATGGCATTTCTACTTGCCATCATGGAGTCTGTTTATGTAATGACTGGCAAGCAAATTTACAAGGACATGACCAAGTTCTGGGGTAAATTGTTTGGTATTAACTTTGCTCTTGGTGTAGCGACAGGCTTAACCATGGAGTTCCAGTTTGGTACTAACTGGTCTTACTATTCTCACTATGTTGGCGACATCTTTGGTGCTCCGCTAGCTATCGAAGCGCTTGTTGCATTCTTCCTAGAGTCTACTTTTGTTGGCCTTTTCTTCTTCGGTTGGGACAGACTGTCAAAGCGTCAACACTTAGCGGTAACTTGGTTAGTAGCACTTGGCTCTAACTTCTCTGCGCTTTGGATCTTGGTAGCAAACGGCTGGATGCAAAACCCAGTGGGTGCGGAATTTAACTTTGAAACCATGCGTATGGAAATGGTGAGCTTCGCTGAAGTTGTACTAAACCCGGTAGCGCAAGTTAAATTCGTACACACAGTAGCGTCTGGTTACACAACGGGTGCGATGTTCATCCTTGGTATCAGCTCATACTACATTCTTAAAGGTCGTGACCTTGCCTTTGCTCGTCGTTCTTTCGCGATTGCAGCATCTTTCGGTATGGCGGCGATCTTGTCAGTAATCGTACTAGGTGATGAATCTGGTTACGAGCTTGGTGAAGTTCAGAAAGTGAAGCTAGCTGCAGTAGAGGCAGAGTGGCACACGGAAGAAGCACCTGCAGCATTTACTGTTTTTGGTATTCCTAACCAAGAAACAATGGATACTGACTACGCAATAAAGATCCCTTACGTAATGGGTATCATTGCAACGCGTTCTCTTGATAAAGAAGTAACGGGTCTACGTGACCTACGTGATGACCACGTTGATCGTATCCGTACTGGTATGTACGCTTACGAGCTTCTAGAAAAATTACGTGCAGGCGATAAGTCTGAAGAAAACATGGCAGCGTTCGACGAAGTGAAAGGTGACCTAGGTTACGGTCTACTTCTTAAGCGCTACACAGACAACGTTGTTGATGCAACAGAAGACCAAATCCAAATGGCTGCGGATGATTCTATCCCAACAGTTTGGCCTCTATTCTGGTCATTCCGTCTGATGGTTGCTTGTGGCTTCATCATGCTGTTTGTATTCGGTGCGGCGTTTGTTCAAACGTGTCGTCAGAAGATCGAACAGAAACCATGGGTACTTAAAGCAGCACTATTCTCAATCCCACTACCTTGGATTGCGATTGAAGCAGGTTGGTTCGTTGCTGAATTTGGTCGTCAACCATGGGCGGTTGGTGAAATCCTACCGGTTAACGTTGCTGCATCAGCACTAACTATTGAACAGCTATGGACTTCTCTATTCGCTATCTTGGCACTGTACACAGTGTTCCTGATTGCAGAAGTTTACCTAATGCTGAAATTCGCACGTAAAGGTCCAAGTAGCTTGAAGACAGGCCGTTACCACTTCGAACAAAACGATAACTCTGTTGAAGACAAAGTTAGCCGTTCAGTTGAAGTATAAGTGAGGGAATATTAATGTTTGATTACGAAAGCTTACGACTTATTTGGTGGATCCTAATCGGTGTATTGCTGGTAGGTTTCGCAGTAACTGATGGCTTTGATATGGGTGTTGCAGCACTTTCACCGGTTATCGGTAAGAGTGACACTGAACGTCGTATCATGCTGAACACCATTGCCCCTCACTGGGATGGTAACCAAGTTTGGTTAATCACGGCTGGTGGTGCACTGTTCGCCGCTTGGCCACTGGTTTACGCAACGTCTTTCTCTGGCTTCTACTTTGCTATGTACGTGACTCTAGCAGCGCTTTGGCTACGTCCACTGGCTCTAGATTACCGTTCTAAGATTGAAGAGCCAAAATGGCGTAAAGCGTGGGACTACGCACTTTGCTTTAGTGGCACAGTTCCGCCAATCATCTTTGGTGTAGCATTTGGTAACCTTCTACAAGGTGTTCCATTTGACCTGAACGACCTAATGATGTCTAAGTACCACGGTACATTCTTCGCTCTGCTAAACCCGTTTGCATTGCTATGTGGTGTATTGGCTCTGATGTTGTTCGTGACGCAAGGCGCAACATGGCTACAAATGAAGACAACAGAAGCGCTGCACGCTCGTGCTCGTAACGTTGCTCAGATCACAGGCCTGATCTCAATTGTTCTATTTGTTATTGGTGGCTTCTGGGTTCAATCTATCGAAGGCTATGTAATTACAAGTACGATTGACACGTTCGCAGACTCTAACCCGCTAAACAAAGAAGTATCACTTCAAGTTGGCGCGTGGATGACAAACTTCGAGACGTACCCAGCAATGTGGGCAGCACCGATTCTTGGTGTGGTTATGCCACTGTTCGCTGTGATTGCATCTCGTCTTGAGCGCGGTGGTTTTGCTTTCTTATTCTCGAGCCTATCTAACGCTGGTGTTATCTTAACGGCTGGTTTTGCAATGTTCCCATTCGTAATGCCATCAAGCCTGAACCCTGACCATAGTTTGACTATGTGGGATTCAACAGCGAGTGAGCTGACACTTGGTCTAATGACTGCAGTTGCGGCGGTAATGGTTCCTGTGATTCTTGGCTACACAACTTGGACATACTACAAAATGTTCGGTCGCCTAGATAAGAAACACATCGAAGATAACGACGTTTCAGCTTACTAAGCTAGAAGTGAAATAACTTAGGAGAAATTTTATGTGGTATTTCGCATGGATTTTGGGTGTACTTCTAGCATGTGCATTCGGCATCATCAATGCTCTATGGCTTGAGCATTCTGAAATGATGGACAAAGACAGTGAGTAATCTCGCAGAACAAGTCGCTAAGCTGCATCGACCAATGGACAAGACTCTCTTAAGAGCTTTGTCCCTAATATTGGGTTTCATGCATGTTGGTTTAGTGATGTGGGATCCTGAAGCGTATGCAGCAAGCATCGGTGGATTTAACGCGATCATCGGGCCTATGTTTATTTGGGCAGTATGCTCAAGCATGGTTTACGGTGTTGGGTTTAAACCGAGAGCTTGGATGTGGCAACTACTGTTTAGCCCATACGTTTCACTCACCATTCTGCTCTACCTAACGGTGCTACGCCTTCTATAAAATAGGTGTGGTTTAGGTTCTCATTGAACGTGAGCCTTTGTACTTGTTGGGTTTTTAGTCAAAAAGAGGTCATCTTATACAGATGGCCTTTTTTTTCGTCTATTAAATCAAAAAATTCACAGCCATATACTATTAATGATAAGGAGTTAGGTTATAGTGATGTCTTTATCGATTTTTGGTTTGTGGTATCAATTTGCAGGGATTATCTAAGCCGTTTACGTGGCCAGTAACCGTATATTACGAAGACACCGACGCAGGTGGCGTGGTGTACCACTCGAATTATCTCAAGTTCTTCGAGCGTGCTCGAACTGAGATGCTGCGCTCAATTGGCGTTTCTCAACAAGTATTATTAGAACAAAACATCGGTTTTGTAGTCCGACATATGGATATTGATTTCATTCAAGGCGCACGTCTTGATGATTCTTTACAAGTCATTACAAATATTTACGAGTTAAAGCGAGCTACCTTGGTCTTCTGTCAAGAGATCGTAAATCCTGATGGCAAAGCATTGTGTAAAGCAATGGTTAAGGTAGCATGTATCGACAATCAAAAAATGAAACCCAAGGCAATGCCAACATTTATTCTTACGGAGCTAACGAATAGTGACTGCTGAAATCTCAATCTTAGGCCTAATTCTAGAAGCTAGTTTACTAGTGAAAATGGTCATGCTGACCCTTATGGGCATGTCTGTCGTTTCTTGGGCGATGATCATCAAGAGAAGTAAGGTACTATCTCAAGCTTCTAAACAAGCAGAAGTCTTCGAAGATAAATTCTGGTCTGGTGTTGATCTGGCTAAGTTGTACCAAGAGAGCAACAAGCGCAAAGACGAGCTTTCTGGAACAGAAGAAATTTTTTATGCAGGCTTTACTGAATTTGCTCGCCTTCGTAAATCAAACGCAACGTCTCCTGACTTCATCATGGAAGGCACTGGTCGTGCAATGCGCGTAGCAGTGGCTCGTGAAGTGGATGAGTTAGAAACCAACTTACCTTTCTTAGCAACCGTTGGCTCAATTAGCCCATACATCGGCCTGTTCGGTACCGTTTGGGGTATTATGCACTCATTCATCGCGTTAGGTGAAGTAAAGCAAGCAACACTCGCTATGGTAGCACCAGGTATTGCAGAAGCGCTTATCGCAACAGCGATGGGTCTATTTGCGGCGATTCCAGCTGTAATGGCATACAACCGCTTTAGTAGCAGTGTTGGTAAGCTAGAACATAACTACGCGACTTTCTCTGAAGAGTTCCACAGCATTCTTCACCGTCAAGCGATGGCTGGCAGGGAATAATAGATGGCTGGATACCAACCTAAAAAACGTAAAATGACAGCTGAGATTAACGTTGTACCTTATATCGACGTTATGCTCG
The DNA here is from genome assembly GCF_013114585.1 of Vibrio sp. 99K-1. Taxonomy (NCBI): domain Bacteria; kingdom Pseudomonadati; phylum Pseudomonadota; class Gammaproteobacteria; order Vibrionales; family Vibrionaceae; genus Vibrio; species Vibrio sp. 99K-1. The sequence goes on along the minus strand of NZ_VTXF01000017.1, from coordinate 171,910 downwards.
TACTGCTGATCATTTTTATGGTGACGTCACCGTTTGTTACTCAAGGTGTAGATGTTGAACTGCCTCAGGCTTCAACCGCTAAGTCAGCGCAAGATTTATTAGGCGACGACAATGCGAGTTTCATTATCGTTGAAGTGAACAAAGATGGTGAGCTTGGCCTAAGCGTCAACGACGAAGAGGTGCAGCGTGGCTTGTCATTGGAAGACATTATCGTTCGAGTAAAAGCTGAACTGTCTTTGAAACCGAATTCTCCAGTGGCGGTGGGCGGCGATGCTGCTACTCCTTACGCTGAAGTGGTTTTGTTACTTGATGAATTAAGCCGTGCAGGTGTGCCAAAGGTTGGCCTTTTAACGGATATAAGGGAATAGCTCCGTAGCATTCATGAAAGCGAATAATAAAAAATCCAATAGTTTCAAAAAGCCGCTTCTAATTTCACTTGGGCTGCACGTTGTCTTATTCGTTGCTCTCATTTGGGGAGCGGACTTTACTATGTCTGAACCAAAACCTACGGGGCAGATGGTTCAGGCTGTCGTTATCGACCCTCAATTGGTTCGTCAACAAGCTCAACAAATCCGTCAACAACGTGAAGCGGCGAGTAAGAAAGAGCAAGAGCGCCTAGACAAGCTTCGACGCGAAAGTGAAAGGCTAGAAAAGAATCGTAAGGCTGAAGAAGAAAACATCCGTAAGCTAAAAGAGCAACAAGCGAAGGATGCGAAAGCCGCACGAGAAGCAGAAAAGCGACGTGTCGAAAACGAGAAAAAACGCAAAGCTGAACAAGCGCGTTTAGAGCAAGAGAAGAAGAAAGCTGCTAAAGCAGAAGCTGACCGCAAGTTAAAAGAGGCGGCTCTAGTGAAAGCCGAGAATGAGCGTAAAGCGAAAGAAGCAGCGATTGCAAAAGCGGAACAAGAACGCGTGGCAAAAGAAAAAGCCGCACAAGAGGCCGCTGAAAAAGCTCGTAAAGAAAAAGAAGCCGCTGAACGTGCTGAGAAGCAGCGTATAGCGAAAGAGAAAGAAGCCGCCGCTGCAGCTGAGAAAGCGCGTAAAGCAAAAGAGGCGGCAGCTAGAGCTGAGAAGGAGCGCAAACAGCAAGAAGCTGCACTGAACGACATCTTTGCAGGGCTTGAAACTGAAGCGACTCAAAACTCTTCAGCAAGACAACAATTTATTAGTGATGAAGCGCAGCGTTACGGTGCAATTTACACCCAATTGATTCAACAAAACCTATTGTTAGAAGACAGCTACCGAGGTCGCTCATGCCGAGTCAACCTCAAGCTTATTCCAACAGGATCAAACGCTATCTTGGGTAGCCTAAGCATATTGGATGGCGATAGCCGCTTATGTGCAGCAACCAAGCGTGCGGTGGCACAGGTACAATCTTACCCACTGCCTAAAGACCCAGACATTGTGAAGTCACTAAAAGACATTAATTTAACGGTATCACCAGAGTAAAAGGACGAACTTGTGTTAAAGAAACTATTACTGAGTTTTGTTTTTGTAATAGCGACAAGCAGCCAGTTTGCACATGCAGCACTGGAGCTAGTTATTACAGACGGTATTAACTCTGCACGACCTATTGCTATCGTACCTTTCCGCTGGGAAGGTGCTGAACCACTACCACACGATGTGTCAGCGGTTATCGCTTCTGACTTACAGCGTAGTGGTAAATTCAGCCCAGTTGCGACAAGCAAAATGCCTCAAACGCCTTACAGTGAAACAGAGGTAAACTTTGACGCTTGGACAAACCTAGGTGTTGATTCACTATTAACAGGTAGCATCACGAAGAACGCCGAAGGGCAGTACGTGGTGAATTACCAACTGATCGATATTGTTCGTGGTCAGCTGACGAAAGGACAAAGCCGAGCGTTAAGCGATGAAGGTCAATTGGTGCTTTCTAAAGATCACGTGTTGTTCAACAAGAAAGCGACCGTACCAGGTAAGCGCTTAAGAGAGTACGCACACCGTATCTCTGACTTGGTTTATGAAGAGCTAACAGGTGAAAAAGGCGCGTTTCTAACACGTATCTCTTACGTTGTTGTGAATGACAAAGACAAATACCCGTACCAGCTTCGCGTAGCAGACTACGATGGTTTCAATGAGCGCCTAGTACTTCGCTCTAAGCAGCCTCTAATGTCGCCGGCATGGTCACCAGACGGTAAAAAGCTTGCGTACGTAAGCTTCCAGAACGGCCAAGCTGAAATCTTCATCATGAATATTTACACGGGTGAGCGTGAGAAGGTGACGTCATACCCACGTCATAATGGTGCGCCAAGATTCTCTCCTGACGGTAAAAAGCTAGCGCTAGTATTGTCGAAAACGGGCAGTCTTCAGGTGTACACACTTGACCTCGCAACCCGTAAACTGACTCAAATTACCCGCGGCCGTTCGAATAATACCGAACCATTCTGGCATCCAGATGGCAAGTCTCTTATTTTTACGTCTGATCGTGGTGGTAAACCTCAGATATATAATGTAAATTTGTCCAATAATTCGACTTCTCGTATTACTTGGCAAGGTAGCCAAAACTTAGGTGGCCAGATTACCCCTGACGGACGATTCCTGATAATGGTAAATCGCAGCAACTCAGGTTTTAACTTGGCTAAACAAGATTTGGAAACCGGTGCGGTTCAAGTACTAACAAAAACATTGTTAGATGAATCTCCAAGTATTGCGCCAAATGGAGGTATGGTTATCTATAGCTCTATTTACAACAAGACGAACGTACTATCGATGGTGTCTATCGATGGTCGCTTTAAAGCTAGATTACCGGCTACCAACGGACGCGTAAGAGCGCCGGCATGGTCACCGTTCCTCTAGGAAAAGTCACAGATTCTTTTAGCTATTGATAGTGTTAACTATTGTGGCATTAACTATCTATAGCACTTAGTCGGCTGTAGAAACTAAGTTTGATAACGTAAGGAAAAAACGATGCAACTTAATAAAGTTCTTAAAGGCTTGATGATTGCACTACCAGTGATGGCAGTAACGGCATGTAGCTCAACTGATGAAGCAACATCTGCAACTTCTGGTACTGAAAGCAACCAAACAACTTCTGGTTCAGAAGGCAACGTAGATACAACTGTTGTAACGCCAATTGACGCTAACGGTCAACTGTCTGAGCAAGAGCTTAAAGAGCAAGCACTACGTGAAACTCAAACAATCTACTTCGCATTCGATAACTCTACTATCGCTGGCGACTACGAAGAAATGCTAGCAGCTCACGCAGCTTACCTAGTTAAGAACGTAGACATGAAAGTAACTATCGAAGGTCACGCTGATGAGCGCGGTACTCCTGAGTACAACATCGCACTTGGCGAGCGTCGTGCACAAGCTGTAGCAAAATACCTACAAGCTCTAGGTGTTCAAGCTGACCAAATCTCTATCGTAAGCTACGGTGAAGAGAAGCCACTTCTTCTAGGTCAATCTGAAGATGTGTACGCTAAAAACCGTCGCGCAGTACTAGTTTACTAATCTTAGTAAGCTATTTAATTGAGGAATTGCCTCATGTTCAGTAACACAAAGCGAGTTATTTTGCTTTCGTTACTGGCAAGTGCAGCGAACACTGCGTTCGCTGCACCAGCTCCAGTATCCGATCTCAATAGCACCGCAACCAATTCAACTTCTTCTTCCTCTCGATCAGCATCTAACGAATCAGATATTGAGCGTTTAGAGCGCCTGCTTCAAAATCGCAATCTTGTTCAGCTTCAAATGCAACAGCAAATCGACGACATGGCACTGGAAATCAGTGAACTTCGTGGTGAGCTAGAACGCAACAGTTACGATATGAAACAAATGCTAGAGCGCCAACGTGAACTCTTTATCGAGCTTGATCGCGTAAGAGGTGAGGTGAAAGCAGCAGGTACCGCAACAGTAGCAGTAGCCGCGAGCGAAGGCTCTAAAGAAGCTTCTGGTACGTTCAGTACTGATGTCGATGAGCAGACTGCTTATCAAAATGCTGTAGACATGATTCTCAAGCAACGAGACTACACGGGTGCAATTGCTGCATTCCAGAAGTTTCAAAAAGACTTCCCAGATTCTACCTTCACACCTAATTCTCATTACTGGTTAGGTCAGCTTTATTTTGCTAAGAAGCAAGATAAAGAAGCCGTGAAGAGCTTTGCCGCTGTTGTGTCGTACAAAGACTCAAACAAGCGAGCGGACGCACTGGTTAAGCTTGGTGACATAGCAGCGCGCAACAATAATGCGCCGCAAGCTAAGAAATATTACCAACAAGTCGTTACCGAGTACCCAAATAGTGCTTCGGCTAAAGTGGCGCAAACCCACTTATAAAACCAAATGGAGGTGCTAAGGCGCCTCTTTTTTATGCCTGTTTCAATATCTAACTGTACTTGCTTACAACCAATCCTTTTTGATCCTCATCGCTGTCCTGTGTAGAATACTCGGATTCTCGGAAGAAGTTGCGTAGAGCAAGAGCAATGAGTCATATACTAGATAAAATCGATACAGTTTACCCGTTTCCGCCTAAGCCAGTTCCATTGAGCGATGCTCAGAAACAGGCCCACATCGCAAACATCAAAAAACTACTTCAAGAAAAAGATGCAGTTCTAATTGCACACTACTACACAGATCCTGAAATTCAGGCTCTGGCAGAAGAAACTGGTGGTTTCGTTGGCGATTCATTAGAAATGGCTAAATTCGGTAACCGTCACTCAGCAAGCACTTTGATCATCGCAGGTGTTCGTTTCATGGGTGAGTCTGCAAAGATCCTTACTCCTGAAAAACGCATTCTCATGCCAACGCTTGAAGCAGAATGTTCACTTGACCTTGGCTGTCCTGCTGATAAATTCACAGAATTTTGTGATGCTCATCCTGACCACACTGTCGTTGTATACGCGAACACCTCTGCGGCTGTTAAAGCTCGTGCAGATTGGGTGGTGACGTCGAGCATTGCTCTAGAAATCGTTGAAAGCCTAGACGCTGAAGACAAACCAATTATTTGGGGCCCTGACCGCCACTTAGGTTCTTATATCGCGAATCAAACCGGCGCTGACATGTTGCTTTGGCAAGGTGAGTGTATCGTTCATGATGAGTTCTCTGCTGATGCATTGAAGAAAATGAAGTCGGTATACCCTGAAGCTGCAATTCTTGTGCACCCAGAGTCTCCAGCAAGCGTTGTTGAGCTGGCTGATGCCGTTGGTTCTACTAGCCAATTAATCAAGAAAGCGAAAGAGCTGCCTCATCCACAGATGATTGTCGCGACAGACAAAGGCATTTTCTTCAAGATGCAACAACTGGTTCCTGAAAAAGAGCTGATTGAAGCACCAACGGCTGGTGCTGGTGCAACTTGTCGTAGCTGTGCACACTGCCCTTGGATGGCGATGAATGGCCTTGAAGCGATTGAAAATGCGCTTGAGAATGGCGGTGAGCAACACGAAATCTTCGTTTCTGACGAGCTACGTGTTAAATCGCTTATCCCATTGAACCGTATGCTAGATTTCGCAGAGCAGCTAAACATGCAGGTAAAAGGCAACGCTTAAGCGGCTTATTTATCTGACTAAATTAAAAACCAGCCTATAGTGCTGGTTTTTTTGTGCCCAAAGATAAGCTGATAAATATCAATCTTGTGAGCATGTATCTTTTTCTGATGATTCATCTTGTTGATATCGTGTATTTTTTCTAGCATATAAGTAAGATCGAAGGATTCGAGGCTCGAATGATAATCTGGTTACAACTCAAACGTTGGGTCAAAGCAAATATCTTTGTTTTGAATGGAAAAAACTTACTATTCACCTTCTTAGGCTACGTATTTCTGTCATGGTCGAGTTTGTATCTAGCGGGTGAAACAGCTCTAACTGGCTCGTTTACCACGTTCGCCTATTACTTAGTGGTGACCGCTTCAACAGTAGGGTACGGCGACTTATCACCTACGACAGAAGCAGGGCAATGGATCGTTATACTGTTTGTTATTCCGGGTGGACTGAGTCTTTTCGCGGCCTTACTCGGCAAGGTAGCGACAGAAGGTGTTGAATATTGGCGAGCGGGCTTGCTAGGAAAAAGGAGAGTTAGAGTGGACAACCACATTTTGATGCTTGGATGGAATGAGCAAAGAACTATTCACCTCATTCGTATGTTGCAGCACGAAGAAACGGGCAGGCGACCAATTGTGTTATGTACTCGTTCAGATATTGAGAACCCGTTACCCGGCGAAATTAATTTCGTTAAAGTAAACAGCTACACAGATGGCAAAGAGATGGAAAAGACGGGTATTGAGTCAGCCAGTTGTATTCTGATTGATAACCCAGAAGATGATATTACCTTATCTGCCGCTCTTTACTGTGCCAACCGAAATCCAGAAGCACATCTGTTGGTTTACTTTAAAGATGAAGCATTGAGTGACTTGCTACATAAACATTGCCCGAACTCCGAATGTATTCCGGCAGTAGGCGCAGAGATGCTTGCAAAAGCTGCTGTTGATCCCGGTTCCAGTGCACTGCACCAAGAACTACTCAGCTCGACACGTGGCATGACACAGTATTCGACTTATTACCCTCAAGACGCTGAGCCTGTGACCGTTGCGCCGATTTTCTCTGTGTTTAAAGAGAAGTATCAAGCGACCTTGATTGCGATAGACTCCGGAAATGGTATTGAGCTCAACCCAGAATTGGATCAAGTTGTCAGCAGTGGTACTAAGCTGTTTTATATTGCCGACGAGCGTATTGATGACTTTGATTGGAAAGGCTTTTAAGTAACAAATCTTTTTGATGTGAGCGCTCTTCTATATATTTGGACTTTTTCGTGTTACTTAGCATGCTCGAATTAAAAAAGGCCTCATCGTGAGGCCTTTTGTTGTTTAGTTAAGTGCTTTTGTTGAATACTTTTTTATTGAGCTTCAGCCAGAGCAATACCACGCTGAGTCAGGCCGCAAAGCATTACAGGAACCGCATTGAAGATCTCTTCAAACTGCTCTAAACCTTCAATGCCTTGTTCTGCAAGCGTAGCGATTGAAGTTTCTGGATCGTAAAGCATGCTAAGAGAAAGTAGAACGCCGCCTACAAGCGCGTTGTCTTCGCTATCTTCAGGCATTAGCGTTTCCCAATCATCACGGGCAATCTGCCAGCCTTGAAGTAAGCCTTCACAGAAATCACGAGCAGCAGTGTTAACCACTTCCTCTTCGTCTAATTGACAAGCTTCAGGCCAAGCCCAAGTGCCTTCGATTAATTCTGGACGAGTTTTGTTCCAAAGCGCAATGATCACTTCAATGTAGCTTTCAAGTTGCTCGCCATCAGTGAAAGGAGCAACTTCTTCGCCACCCCAAAGGAACGGTAGCCACTCATGCGGGGTTAACACATTAGGCGCTGCAGCCATTGCAGTGACAAAGCCTATGGTTTTGTGTTCTGTGATTAGCTTTCCTTCCAACTCTGGAAGCGCAAGAATATCTTGTAAAGTCAAAGTGAGGTACCGTAAAAGGGAACATATTTGCGCTTATAGTACCAATGAACTTGTGCCAATCAAGCTTCAATCTAAAAAGGCTTGATGTCGTTGATGATAAACACTAGGTTTAACAGAAAAGAAAACAATAAAAGAATTATGCAGATACGGTCGTCCTTAAAGAAAAAAAGCATGGTAGCGCTTGGGTTATACCTTGCAATGTTTATTGCTATTGTCGGTAGTGTGACGTATTACGTCGTAGAATCCCCCGTGCGCGCCAAACTGCAGCAAAACCTCGACCTACGTACGCAATTGCTGTCTTCGTTGATTACAGAGCCACTCAGCAGCTCTCAAGGCTTTGTTGATAGTTTAGTTGGCTTTGCTCAGGCGCATCGTAAAGGCGAAGATGTTATCCCGCTGTTCAAGTCGATGTTAGCCGCGAGTGACGACACAATCGTCAGTGCTGGTATTTGGCCTGAACCTTACACGCTCGATCCTGATAAGTTGCTGAACAGTTACTTCTTCAACAAAGCTGACGATGGCACCATCGACCAACTGTTTTCTTACAACAATCCTAAAAATGCCCCTTATCACGAAGAATACTGGTATACCTCAGTGGTCGATGAACCGCAGGGAACCATCTCATGGAGTGATGTCTACATCGATCCATACACGCACGTTCGAATGATCACGGCGTCTTCGCCTTATTACTACGATGGCACCTTTGCGGGTATCGCGACGGTGGACCTCTCTTTGGAAGAGTTACTGGGTTTTATTAAGAACCATGCAGAAGAGTACAATCTTGGTATTACCTTGAGAGACAAGCTAAACCAAGTCTTGGTTTCTCATAACTTTAATCTCGTTGAAGGGATCTACATTAGTAGCAATCAATTCGGTGAATTTGGCTGGCAAGTCGATGTCGTTAACTCTAAATCGCGGGTAGCAGACGAAGTGTTTCGTCAGGTGATGAGTATCGAGGGAGGTATTGTGCCCTTGTTGCTACTCTGTGTTATGGCGGGTTACTACTTACTTAACCGTTATTTAATCACTCCAATCACTAACATAGCCACTCAGGTTAACAGTTCAAAAGCCGGTGAGGTGATTGACGTTGATTATTCAAGTCATGATGAGATCGGCCACTTAATCAAAACTTTCAATGAGAAGACGGTATATCTCGAAGCAGAAAAAGTGAAAGCGCAAGCATCAACCAATGCAAAGACCGCTTTCCTTGCGACCCTGTCACACGAAATTCGTACCCCAATGAATGGTGTCTTGGGTACTGCACAAATTCTGCTGAAAACCCCGCTCAATGCTGAGCAAGAGAAGCACTTAAAGAGTCTGTATGAATCAGGCGATCACATGATGACCTTGCTGAACGAAATCTTGGACTTTTCAAAGATTGAGCAGGGTCGGTTAGACCTTGATGAGACGCGTTTCCCGCTGGATTCGATCATCGGCAGTATCAACAGTGTTTACTACACATTGTCTTCAGAGAAAGGGCTTCAATTTAAGGTCTATTCGGAAGTGCCTTCCGGTCGTTGGTACTTTTCTGACAAAGCTCGCTTGCGTCAAATCCTATTTAATCTCTTAAATAATGCGGTGAAGTTCACCTCACGCGGTTTTGTTGAGGTTTACCTTAAAGAGATGGTCGAGGGCAGCGATACTTACCTCAGCATCCGAGTTCGTGATACCGGCATCGGTATATCGAAAGAGGCGCAAAAGCGTATTTTTAAACCGTTTGAACAAGCGGAGTCTTCGACGACAAGACGTTTTGGTGGTACAGGGCTTGGCCTAGCCATTGTGAAGAAAATCACTCAACTTATGGATGGCAACATTACCGTCACCAGTGAGGAGGGGATAGGCACTAGCTTTGATGTACGTTTGAAAATTCAACCTTGTCAGCCTGGTGAAATAGAGAGCCTGCCACACAAGAAGTTAGATTATTCTGGTTTGAAGGTGCTGATCGTTGAAGACAATCGAACCAACACGGTAATCATTGAGACCTTTATGAATAGCAAGGGCTTTACTTGCAAGAGCGTTGAAAATGGTGAACTGGCGATACAGGCGCTTGTTGCTGAACGATTTGACCTCGTGTTGATGGATAACCACATGCCAGTCATGGACGGCGTAGAATCAACAACAGCCATTCGAGCGCTAATTGGTGAAGTGTCTTCAGTATTGATATTTGGTTGTACGGCTGATGTCTTTAAAGAGACTCGTGAGCGTATGCTTGGGGCTGGAGTAGATTATATTATCGCTAAGCCGATTGATGAGCGTGAACTTGATGATGCCCTGTTCCGTTACTCTAATAAGTTGTATCAATATCATGAAACCAAAAGCCAGAATGAGAAAGGGCCTTTAGTTAAGCCTTTGAGCTTAAACAGTCTCGATGCGAACCTTCATAAGAATAAGAGCCCAAGCCGCTCACTACCGAAACCTGATCTGCGTAACAAGGACAATACCGAAGAGCTACTCGTGACACTCTATGTCGCGTTAGAAGACAATAATCTAGACCTGATTCAGTCTGCGTTAGAAAGCCTACGTAAGCAGGTCGAACCTATGGACAATGCTGAGCTTTCTTTTCAAGTCGATAAAGCGTTAGAACAGGTTTCTTTGGGCGCTCCGCCGACTCAAGATGTTATCAACATAATTACCGTGAACCTTCCCATGGCATAATTGTTGTTTAATTACGGAAAGTTAATAACGAATCGCCTATATTTTGACCTTTATGTAATTTCCTGGTTGAAGTGACTGGTTTTTAAATGGTTTTTGGTTGTTAATTTACAACTTGATTTTTAATTTGAAATATATGACTGCTAATCTTGTGTTTTAATAGCGACATTATCTGGTGGGGTGCGAAAGTGCCTTGTTTATATGTTGCTAAATCACTAAATAGGTAGTGATATATTTTAGGTTTAACGCTCAATGAAGTCTCGTGGTCCATTTTGTATTCGTAACGCAGCGGCGGATACATTTGCTATGGTAGTTTTCTGTTTTATCTCCGGCATGATCGTAGAAGTGTTCATCTCTGGTATGACGTTCGAGCAATCTCTTGCTTCTCGAACGCTGTCGATTCCGGTAAATATTGCCATTGCATGGCCTTATGGCGTGTTCCGTGATTGGTTCTTGCGTAATGGTGCAAAGCTTTCACAAAGCTCGTTGATGAAAAACTTGTCTGATTTGATGGCATACGTTTTATTCCAGTCTCCTGTGTATGCGGGTATTTTGTTGGCAGTGGGGGCTTCAGGCGACCAGATCGTTACGGCTGTCACCAGTAATGCCGTTATCTCGTGCGGCATGGGCGTACTTTACGGCTACTTCCTCGATATGTGTCGTAAGTGGTTTAGAGTTCCAGGCTACTGTCAGCAAGCTTAAGAAAAGCAACAAGCTCAAGAATAGCGATAGCATCAAATTTGGTTTGTTTTTGATCTAATGAGTTAATTTGTAATCGAACAAACTTAAAAAGGCACTTTTTTTGATAATGCCCCTTGACCAAAGCAAGCAGAATCAATAAAGTAGCGCCTCGTTGAGTGACGCGCTCAACACACAATTTGTGGAAGGATGGCTGAGTGGCTTAAGGCGCTCGCCTGGAAAGCGAGTATACGTTTATAGCGTATCTGGGGTTCAAATCCCCATCCTTCCACCACTATTCAAAACCCTAGCAGAAATGCTGGGGTTTTCTCGTTTTTGGGTGCCCAAATTTTTATCCCCTTCTTCTTTTCGAAACATTCCTTTCTCAAATCCTTTTTGTGTTCGTCACTCCCACTGTTTATGTTGAAGCATTTTGATCCAGATTAGCGATTGATGTCACCGATAAACGCTTGATTTATCGCTGTGGATCTACAAGATTAAGAGTAAGCAACATTATGAATAACCTTAACTCTTAGGAATCTACCGCATCATGACAGAAACCCTCGTTTCTCCAATGCTCTCCTTTACTATAGCGATCTCATTACTGTTTATTGGTAAAGGCTTAATCGAGCGCTCTGAAGTATTAAGGAAGTATTCACTACCAGAGCCAGTTATTGGTGGCTTTGTTTGTGCCGCTACCGTCGCTGCGCTTTACTATCTCTTTGAAATCCAGATCACTTTTAGCCTCGATGTCAGAGACTTTCTGCTTCTCTACTTTTTTGCTGGTATTGGGCTACAAGCGGACATCAAGACGCTGGTAAAAGGTGGGCGGCCGCTGTTTATCTTGCTCTGTTTGGCGTCGACTTTTATCGTTCTTCAAAACGCGGTGGGTATGGCTGTCGCATCGGGTTTTGGTATGGATGCGAAAGCGGGCTTGTTGTCAGGCTCAATTAGCTTGATTGGCGGTGTTGGTACAACTCTAGCTTGGGCGCCAATGTTTGTAGAAGAGTTTGGTATTTCTAACGCGCTGGAACTTGGTGTAGCGTCCAACACGGTGGGTTTGATCGCGGCGTGTGTCATTGGTGGCCCGATTGCCAACTACCTTCTCAATAAACATAAAGTGAGCCCTTCAAATGAAGAAGAGGTGACCGTTGGTGCATACCAAGAGAGTGAAACAAAAATTGAGCTTAGTCACTACGGCGTTCTGTGGGCATGGTTGATTTTAAACCTGACGCTCATGCTGGGTTACAGCTTGAGTGAAGTTATCGACTCAATGGGTCTAAAGCTGCCGTTATTCGTGAGCTGTTTAATTGCGGGGATCTTAATCGGAAACGTTGGTCGGGCTTTGTTCAAGAAGCGTCGCACACAAGAAAAAATTGCCCAAGGTCGTAAAGGGTTGGCAATGATCTCTGATATCTGTCTGGGCATGTTTTTAACCATGGCATTGATGGGGCTGCGTATCTGGGACCTTGATGGGTTGTTTGGTTACATCTCAGTGATCATGAGTATCCAGATTCTACTTTCACTGCTGTTTACTATCTTTGTGGTTTATTACTTGATGGGAAGAAACTACGACTCAGTGGTGATATGTTCTGGCTTCGGAGGCATCACTTTAGGCTCGACTGCAACAGCGATTGTAAACATGACAGCCGTGACTCACCGCTATGGTGCAAGTCCACAAGCCTTTATCGTGGTGCCATTGGTATGTGGCTTCTTCGTCGATTTGATCAACGCGCTAGTGATCAGTTTCTTTGTTGGGATGTAGTATTTCTCCCGTCTGTCTTGCTGAATAAAATAAGCCTAGCGTTGAAGCTAGGCTTTTTTCTATCTATGTTTTTCATCTTTATTGGTGTGCTTCGTCTTCGACCAAATGTATGTTCAATTCCGATGGCAGCTGAGTGTTGTTGGTGTAGATGCGGTCAAAATCATTCAGTGACGCTACCTTTAGAGCAGCAAAGCGGCCCCATTTACTGGCATCCGCGACAAGCCAGCTTTCGCGGCTGTTTTTTATGATTGACTTGGATAGGTCAGCCTCAACTTGCTCATGCTCCATAGCGAAATGACTGTCTGTTACTGAGCCACACCCACAGATGCCGATGTCTGCTTCAAAGTCGGAAAAGAAGTGGACCACGCTACTTCCCACCATGTCTTGATGCTCTCGTCGGAACAAGCCACCCGCCAAATACACTTCAATCTGCTCATTTGCCTCAAGGATGCGAGCCACCTGAAGGTTATTAGTGATCACTCTTAGCGCTGGCTTTGCCAATAAGTACTGTGCGATTCGAGTGACGGTGGTACCAATGCCCATCATAACCGTTGAGCCTTCAGGTATCGCATCGGCAACTGCGATAGCAATACTGTCTTTTGTTTCTGACTCAACGCCAGCGCGGAATCGATAACTCGTGTTCGTGAGCGTAGTAGGTAGGCTCACGCCTCCGTGCACTCTACGCGCTAGACCTTGCTCACACAGGTGGTTTACGTCACGGCGAATGGTTTGAGTAGTGACAGAAAACAACTCGGCTAAGTGGTCAATCTGAATATCTTGGTTTGCTTTAAGCGTTGCGAGTATTTCTTTCTGGCGATGGTTCAGTTCCATAGAAGCCCACTAAAATTGGTTTGGTACGTCAGTGATGATGTTATCGACACCTAGGTTGAAATATTTAGCCGCCAATTTTGGATCGTTCAGAGTCCATATTTTAAGAACTGCGCCTGAAGCTTTGATCGCTTTGGCCGTTTTCTCGTCAAGAATTCGGTGGTCGATATGAATGCTGTAAAGGTCGAGTGATTTAAGTGACTCGAGGCTGAAATCGTTCCACACTTCGCAGATAAAACCACGTTTAACCTCTGGCTTCATCTCTTGGCAAAGACTTAGCGCCTCTTTTTTGAAGCTTGAGATGAGCAGTTTTTCAATAGGGAACTGCTTTTGCTCAATCAGTGCGATCACTGTTTCAACTAGAGGCTGAATAGCCTTATCGTCATAAATTTTGATCTCAAGGTTCAGAGTTACGTCAAGTTCTAGACACTTGTCGAACGCTTCACTCAAAGTAGGAATCGTTGTCCCCGCGAATTCGCTACCAAACCAACTACCAGCATCTAAGGTCTTGAGTGTAGTTAAGTCTAAATCGGCGATATTGCCCGTTCCGTTAGTACAACGATTGATTGTCTTGTCATGAAAAACCATAGGGATGCCATCAGCGCTCAACTGGGTATCAATTTCAATCCATTTAGCACCAGCTTTCGCTGCGTGTTCAATACTCACTAACGTATTTTCAGGTGCTAAAGAAGCGGCACCGCGGTGGCCTGTGATCATAATTCAATCTCGATGTTCATTTGAAAACTCAGGAAACAGTAGCTCTACTTTATTACAGATTTATTAACTCTCCACCATATTGCGCTGTTTTAAATGAGAACTAGTTAAAAAGAGTTGGATAGAGTTTGTACAATAGTGAGACCTTATACTCACTATGTTCAAATCACTAAGATAAATGTTCATATGAATGTAATAATTCACTCACATACTCTACGAAAACTTAATAACACCCTCTATATTTAGAAAACGATAGCCACATAAAGGTGATTAAAAATGAAAAAGCTATTAGGTACAGTAATTATGGCGGCAACGCTGCTTGTTGGTTGTGGTGAAGCTGACAAGGCTGGTTCTGAAGCTAAAGACGAGCCGATCAATATCAACATGAGCCTTGTGTTCACTCAAAATGAGCTGCTTACACAAGAGCTAATTAAAGCGACCGACAAAATTCGAGAAAGAACCGATGGCTCGGTAAACATTAAGGTCTTCCCTGGGGGCCAATTACCTATTTACAAAGATAACTTGGAACAAGTGGTTAACGGTGCAAACTGGATTGCGGTAGAGGATTTGACTTATCTAGGTGATTACGTGCCTGACTTCGCGGCACTGGCAGGTCCAATGCTATACAACACCTACGATGAATACTTAGCGATGATGGACACTGATTTCGTCACTGGCCTTAAAGCTAAAGCGGAAGAGAAGGGCATCAAAGTATTGAACGCAGACTACATGTTTGGCTTCCGCCACATGATCACCAATAAAGACATCGTTAACTCGGATGACATGAAAGGCATGCGTATTCGTGTTCCACAAAGTCAGCTTTTCATTAGCACACTTTCAGCAATGGGCGCAGCTCCAGCTTCTCTTCCATTCCCTGAGACCTATGCAGGTGTTCAACAAGGCGTTGTTGACGGTCTTGAAGGTTCTATCCTGACAATGTACTCAACCAAGATCTACGAAGTGGCTAAGAACATGTCTTTGACTAAGCACTTCCTTGGCACTGTGGGTATCTACATTTCACCAACGCTTTGGGACAAATTTACGCCAGAGCAACAACAGATCATCAACGAAGAGCTAGAGGCTGGTGCTGAATCTAACACTGCTGAGCTAGTTAAACTGGATGTTGAATATACTCAGAAACTTGAAGAGTTAGGTGTTACTTTCAATGAAGTGAATTCTGAAGAGTTCAACCAGTTGACGGCAGATGTGTACAACCAGTTCCCAAGCTGGAGTGAAGGCATACACGCGACGATCATGAAAGAGCTAGAAACGATCCGAGCTGCACAGTAGTTCTGCATAAATTAATTAGTTAATGATTACGGCCTAAATATTCTTAGGCCGTTTTATTCCTGAAATACCCACGTTGTATTAGGTATTTCGCTGGAGAAGTCTTTTGTTTTTATTGAAAAATATTGAAGAAATCCTCGCTTCTATCGCTATTTCGATCACCGTTTTGGTTGTTATCGTTAACGTCGTCTTGCGTTATGGGTTTGGCTTTGTTGTCCCGTGGAGTGAAGAGCTGTCGGTTATTTGCTTCATTTGGGCTGTCTACTTAGGGATTAGCTCCTGTTACAAACACAAGCTTCACATGGGTGTGGATGTGGTGGTTGCCATGTTGCCAGAAAAAGCAAAAATCCCATTTAGATTGTGTGTTTCCGTTTTCCTACTGGCTCTGAACATTTTAATGGCAGTTCTGAGTTATCAATATCTCATGCTATCTAACAAGGTAACGCCGGTCATGGGCGTATCATATTTTGTTATCAATGGCGTGTTGTTGCTTTGTTTCTCATTGATGGCGATCCACACCGTTCGATTTATCGCGAACGATGTCGCTTCTCTAAAGTGCTCTTCTAAGTAGGTACGATTCATGGAAAGCTATCTTCCAATCCTTATTCTGTTTGTTCTGTTTCTTTTGAACATCCCCATCGCGTTTTCTTTGATTGCATCGGCGATGGTTTACTTTCTTTTTATCAATGACTCTATTCCGGTGAGCTTGGTGATGCAGCGCTTTATTAGTTCTGCTGAGTCTTTTCCGTTGTTGGCCATTCCGTTCTTTATCATGGTGGGTTCGGTGATGAACTATGCGGGGATCAGTAAGAGCTTACTCGCCTTTGCCGATTCAATGATTGGTCATAAAACCGGTGGTCTTGCTCAAGTGAATGTGGCATTGAGTACTCTTATGGGGGGTATTTCTGGATCTGCAAACGCGGATGCGGCGATGCAGTCGAAGATTCTCGCTCCCGAGATGACTAAGCGTGGTTATGACTTGCCATTCACCGCCGCTGTAACCGCTGCGTCATCAAGTATCAGCCCTGTGATTCCACCGGGTATTAACCTAATCATTTTTGCTTTATTAGCGAACGTTTCGGTCCATCAAATGTTTATAGCGGGTTACGTTCCCGCATTTTTGATGGCGCTGTCGCTGATGGTGACGATCGCGTTCATCGCGCGTAAACGCCGTTACAAACCGTCACGCTCTGAGCCAGCTTCTGCCAAAGAGCGTTTTCACTACTTCTTGAAAGCGATTCCGGCACTGTTGATCCCATTTGGCATTATTTTAGGCATGCGTTTTGGCTTGTTCACGCCTACTGAAGCGGGCGCGATCGCAGTATTACTTTGCGCGATTATTGGCATCTTCGTTTATCGTCAACTGGGTTTGCGCCATATCCCACTGATCATGCGTGAAACAGTGCAGGGCACCAGTAGTGTTATGTTCATCATTATCGGTGCCATGGTGTTTGGGTATTACATGACGCTAGAGCAGATCCCACACAATGTTGCTTCGGCTTTGATTGAGCTTACCGACAATAAGTTAGTCTTGCTGTTGTTGATTAACGTGCTGCTGTTAGTAGTCGGCATGTTCATCGAAGGTGGCGCTGCAATGATCATACTCACGCCATTGTTGCTGCCTGCTGTGCTTAACCTAGGCGTTAACCCGGTTCACTTCGGTATTATCGTGATTGTGAATATCATGATTGGTGGTGTGACTCCGCCATTTGGCTCGATGATGTTTACGGTTTGCTCGATTTTAAAAGTTCGTATGGTCGACTTCGTAAGAGAAGTGGCTCCGTTGTTGCTAGCACTACTCACGGTTCTGATGTTGCTGACTTTCTCTGAAAGCTTAGTGATGTTTTTGCCGAATTTGCTTTAACACTGTTTAGTGATTGATTATTTAGAGGTGTAGAAATGAATTCGGTATCGAATGAATTGAACCAAAATTGGAAAAAGATAGATTGGGTGTTAACCGATGTGGATGACACCTTAACGTGGCAAGGTCAATTGCCGCCTGAAACCTTGATCGCTTTAAGTAAGCTCCGAGATTCGGGCAAGAAAGTGGTTGCGGTAACGGGGGCTTGTGCAGGTTGGTGTGATCATATTGCTCAGCTGTGGCCTGTTGATGCGGTTCTCGGCGAGAATGGCGCTTTCATTATGGAAAAGAAAAACGGTTATCTGACATTGCGCTCAGATATTCCTTTGCCAGAAGTCAGTGCTAATCAGAGCAAACTGAAACAACAAGTCTTAGCTATTTTGAGTGATTATCCAGAGCTCAGTTTAACGCTCGATCAGTCGTACCGCTTATGTGAAGTTGCGATAGACATAGGTCAGAACCGTCCCAAAGTCGACGATGCGATTATTGAAGAGATAGTCTCTAAGATTCATGCGCTAGGTGCACATGCTACAGCAAGCTCTATTCACATTAATGCTTGGTATGGTGAGCACTCTAAGAAAGCAACATCGACCGCTTTTCTCAAAGAGAAGGGGCTGTCTGACCAAGAAATAGTTGAGCGTAGTTGCTATGTCGGTGACTCGATGAACGATCAATACATGTTTGAAATTTTGCCGAACAGTGTCGGTGTCGCCAATATTCAGTATTACTGGGAACGACTAGAGCATCACCCATCAGTGGTGATGAGCAAACCCGGCGGATACGGTTTCTCAGAGTTTGTCGATAAGCTACTTGCTTTAAAATAGCGACTGGTTATCGGCTTAAAACAGCCGATAGTGAACATCAAACACAGCTCTTTTCTTCGTTGGATTCAGCTGTGTTTTTGTTTTATTAGAGGCGAATAAATACTTCTCCTATATGGCATCTAACGCTCTTCAAGCGCTTGTGTTGGTGACTCAGCCCACAACTTGCAAACTTGTTCTGTCGGTATCTCAATTCCTAGATGGGCAAATGAGAGATTTATGAGAGGCTTGCTTTGTGCCAGTCGAATCACAAGGAAGTTGCATGCATCACTTTAATCTCCGTGCGCTTGAGTATCTGAATGCGTTATCAAAATATGGGTCGCTACGTAAGGCATCTAAGATGATGAACGTTGACCCTGCAGCAATGAGTAGGATGCTGACACAGCTCGAAGCACAAGCAGAAATGAAGGTGTGGGAACGCAATAATCGTCAATCACTGCTGACTGAGGCGGGCAACGAATTATTGAACTATTACCGCTCCATCGTTCGCAGTGAAACGGCGGTGCTGGCTCGCCTAACTAAGCTGAAAAACCTTAAAGGAGGCAATGTCAGCATCGCGATTGGGGAAGGGTTTATCACAAATTTGGTTTCTAAACCTATGCAGACTTTCATGGCTCGTTACCCTGATATCAATTTATCGATTGAAATTGCGGGCGCGTTGGATGCCGTAAAAATGTTGGAAGATCAACAGATTGACTTCGCGATTACCTATGCGTCTGCACCTCACCCTAAACTGCATTCACATGTCGAGCGTAGCCACCCTCTAGAGCTTATCGCTCCAAAAGGGCATGTACTAACGACCCAACCAGCACCAGTGACATTGCAAGATATTAGAGAGGCTTCTATTGCTTTGATCGACAACTCGACAGGTATGGGGAGGTTAGTAAAGCAGGCTGAACAAAACTCTCATCTCACCTTGCAACCTAAGCTTCAAACTAACTCGGTTACCGCACTCACTAACTTTGTTTCGGCAGGCCTAGGTGTAACCTTTATGCCTAAGCTCACCGTGCTTGATGAGATCAAATCGGGACAAATTGAAGTGGTTGCGACTGAGTTAGGCACCTTCTCTAAAGCGACGGTGAAAGTTCAATCTCTTAAAGGCCGAGCACTGTCATTGCAAGCCGAAACCTTTTTAGACTTTCTCATCGAGAACGCCGCATTCTTAAGTCATGATGCTCATAATATCTAGGTCGAGGTACGCTGGTGCACATTTAGGTTAAGCAATTCGATAACTGGTAGGTATTAAAAAGCCAGTGATTGATTCACTGGCTTGTATCTTAATCGTCCTATTTTTTGTAATGATAGAGCCCGGTTAACCACTACTTATTTGGATATTCAATCCAACTAGATCCATCTAATGTTACGTAATATTTGCCATCGACTTCAATTACTGTTGAGCCAGAATTTTGGGCGACGAGGCGTGTTTCTGGCAAGTTTTGAGTTAGTTTCTTTGGACTGAACTGTGTATCACTGTAGATATCTTCCTCTAGAATATTGGATACTAATTGCGAGAGTGCTAGGTAGCTTGAAGGAGCTGTGACATGTATTGTCTCTCCGTCACGTTTGATATTTTCCCCGAAAAGCTTAATGCCTACTGGAGTATGCACGATACCAGGGGCTGGTATTTCTCTCATACCTTGTATTTGCATTCTATCGCCACGCATACCTGCTCCGTGTTCAGGTACTAGAGCAACAACAATATTACGTTTTGATGCTTCAAGCTGTTTGAAAAAATCATAAAGATCGTCAAGCAGGTTTTTCAAACGCTTTTTATAACTGATCATTGACGTACTGGACTTAGAATTTATGATTCGATTGCCATCATGTAGTGAGATCGAGTTATACAACGCTACGACTTTTTCATCACTGCTGTTTAGCCTTTGTTGTAGCCAGTTATCTAGGACTTGTTTGTCTCGGAATATTGAAGAGCCGTCAAATGACTTTTGGTAAGGCTTAAAGCCATCCTGAGGCATGAGTTCTGCTGCTATGTCACCATCCTTTTTAATTAGTTCAAGGAAGCTGTCAAAGACACCGTTATGGTTCATTAATAGGTTTTCTTCGAAGCCTAGGTTTTTGAGATTATCAAACAAGTAACATTGGTTTGAAGGTGCTGATGCGAACAGCTGGCTGTGTTCTTGTTGACCACAACTCGCTCTTAATAGACGAATAACAGCAGGGCCACTGTATGATGTGCCGGCACTAAAGTTGTCGAACATGATGTCGAATTCTTTAAACAGCGGGTGATCTGCTAACCCTGCAATCTCGATGTCGTCCCACGCGACTGAGCAAATACTTAAAAATAGTAGGTCAAAGGGGGCTGATGCTTGGCTGCTTTGACTAAAATCGACAGAACGAGACGCTTCATTCTCGAAAAAATTTGTAGTCATTTTATTCAGGGATTGGTCATTTATTTCAGTTATTTGTGGTTGCGACGGCGTTGGCAGGGTTGACTCATTTTTTTGTGTTAAGTCATTGCTAACAACCTGAACTGAAGGTTCAGGACTGTCTGGTAGGCTGACATAAAGCATCGCGATAACGACAAAGACCGAGATACGTAGAAATCTACTTAGGATGTAGTAACCTGCACATAGCGTAAATAAGCCTAGCAGTGCTTCAACTGAAACAAACCGCCCTATCAGCTCAATAAGATATCCAATCTCAAACTGTGCGAGTTGTCCTACTTGCGCCCAAAGCCTATCCAGCGGCGGAAGGTAAGAGTCATAATGCAGTAACCAAGCAGCTATCACAACCGCGATAAGATGGCGAGCTACATTGATTGGTTTTAGTGTCACGGGAAGTAATATAAATAGTAATAAAGCGAAGTTTTCAATTGGGTGGAAGTCAATCGTCCCTTGAACGAAAAGAGCCACTTTTGCGATAAAATAGATGTTCCACCAACCCAAACTTAGGTTTGAAAGAATGGAATCCTTAAGATGTGGTTTCATTATTTTAGCTTCTTATTTTTAGTGATAGTGGCATCTTGTTCGAAATACCGTGAACGTGTGAAGTGACGTTGATAAACACGTATACTAAATTCCACAGCATCACGAAGAAAGTAACCGAGTAGCCCCCCAATTAAGGCGCTGATAGTTGCCGTGAGTAGAAAGTCATTAATGTTCATATGGTTCCCTTTGAGGCGATAACTTTTTTTATTGCAAATAGGGGGGTGACGTCTGTTACGGGGTGAGTAGCCTCTGAAAAAATCTTTTCTTCTGTCGTTAATTGTGACACTTCAGATGAGATTGTGGCCTGATCTTTTATGATGTATTGCAATTCTGCTTCGATATCATGTTGAGTGTCATAAGTTTGAACCGTATAAAACAGATCGCGAATAGGAAACTCGAAAACGTTACTCAGTGCAACGTTGATGTCGTTGTGGCGGATCGCACTAAAAAGGATATAAAGAGCATTATTACATGCAGTGACAACATCGCCATCCCTACGGATATGGCAGAGACGTAGGCACTCTTCAGCCGTCATTCCAGGTAACAAACTAAGCTTGATTAGCGCAAACCTAACATTGGAGCGTGATGACATAGCAATCAACTCACCACAATAGTCTTTAAACTCAGTGTTTAGCATATAACCTTTATTTCCGAACTTTAGGTCATACTTGAGGAGAGACTCGATATTCTTCGGTAATGGGCGAGTGGATAACTGGCCTTGTATTGCCTCGACTTGTGTCATAAAGCGCATGTGAGGAAGTTGAACAGGACAGATCAAATTAACTCCTGCGCGAAGTAGAAACTTTTCGTCTGTGTATCTTAGGCACTGCTCAGTCTCGCGAATAACTATTTTTAATTGGTTCCCCGCTTTAGCACGTAACCTAAAGCAGTCAATAGCTAACTGCCTAACTTCTTTCTGATTGTTGCAACTAAAGATAACGGTTGAAGCTCTTGGACTATCGAGCATCTTTAGTAGCGTTTGGTTGTCATTCGCTACATGTACGCTTTTGGGAACCTTAACGCCCTCACCCAAAACTTCTTTGCTCACATAGATTCGATCGTTGTCCGCTTTATCTTCGATTATGTCTAGCGAGCTTAGGTTCTGGTTTAAGGTAGCCTCTAATTGACCGTTACTTGAACTCGTAAGAATAAATTCACTATCAGACTTAACACCATGTTTATTGCACCAAAAATCAACAAGGTAGTTATAACTAGACTCATCGATTGGAGTCATAGTTGCAAGCCCTGCGATGTAGCGGTTATTAGTGAGCAATTTTGGTTTTAATATTGACGTTGCAAGGTTGCCGTAAATACATAAATTGATGGATAAGTGCTTTTTATGAGCAATACTTTGTATATTGTATAGAAATTTATCAATTTCTTTGTCATCACAGTGAGCGAGCAAGCTGTCATGAATAAATAAAATATAAGTAGAATGGCTTTTTATATTGATATTGTGAATATCAAGTGACAGTGAAATTGGATTGATTGTTTTTTTCGACTGATGGCTATTAACAAAATACATTTTTTCTAATGATTTTTTTGCTAAGTGATTGATTTTTGATATTGCTTCTTCAGTGAGCCCTGTCAAAAAAGTTTCTTTGTCAGTAAATATTGTAAGTGAAGTGTTATCTTTGTTTTTTAATAAGTTGAATAAGGAATCGATTGCTAGTCTTTTGTGTGTGAATAAATTGACGTATACAGATTCATATTCTCTTTCACTGGTCGTTGCCGGTAGTCCATGAATCGAGTGCATAAAATTCCTTAGTTTCATGTGGTTAAGTTTTTTGATAGCTAGCATATAACACAGAGCATTATGCGTTGAAGCTTTAGAACTGAGTTGTGACAATAAAATGACGCGGATATCTTAATCAAGTTTGATCGAAAATTAAAATAGATATATTATAATTTTTCAGATGACTATGTGTTATACGATAAATCATAGTCAGTTTAAATAAATGTTTCCATGTCATTGATTTTAAATATAGATGTTTCGTAAGTAGTTACAACTTGTCTTTATGTTGCTAATTCCTTATTACCTAAGAAGACACCATTTATTGAACGAAAGTAGTGTGAGTCAAGATTTCATTGCTCATATGTACATCCTATTCATGTTCTGCGCATAGGTTCGTGCGTTAAATAGTTATCAGCGTAATGTATACAGGTTAAAGGAATTGACAGGAACGTCTTTGCCTCTGTGTTTTTGTGCTTTTATTTTGGAAAGATCTAGTGGCTGAACCAGCAAAAGACATTAATTCGATCTACGCTTCATATAATCTAACTCAACATCAGTACATTGAAATGACAGAGAATGAGTCTTATACACAAGCTAAAAGTAAGTGGTTAATATTTCAATCAAAGCAAGTACGCACTACTGATAAATTGGTCGGTAAGAGACAGGCAGGTATAGAAACGGAAGCGATATGAAGCGCCTTCTTTTTGCTAGCTTACGTGGTGGTTGTGGATCTACGACCATCACAGCAAACCTTTCGCAGGCTTTAGTGAAAATCAATAAGCAGGTATTAGCGATAGACGCTTCACCTGAGAACCTTTTAGGGCTCCATTTAGGTCTTCCATATGAAGAGAATGACGGGTGGGCAGTAAGAACGCTGAATCGACTAAACTTGTTTGACGCGGGCTATCAGAGCCCACAAGGTGCTATGTTTCTTCCCTTCGGGAAGTTATCTTTCGACCAGCACTTTGAATTTGAAAAAAACAAAGAGCAACACCTTAACTCGTTAGTAGAAACGACTTTAAATACCCGCGAAGATAAGGGCGAACAGTGGCAATTATTTCATGCAGCGCTATCAGACCTAAACAATCTAGCGGTCCACGGCACTATTGATGCAATAGACATGGTATTTATTGCCGTTACGGCCGATGCCGTTAGCTACAGCGCGCTTCAGTCATGGATTCAAAGCTGTCCTTTCTTCGATGAGTTATTAGAGAGGAATAAACTACGACTTGTCATCAACCATTATCAACCAGAAACCGAAGTTGGTCGTGACTTCATGCTTGTATTGAAGAAAGAATTTGGTTCGATACTAGTGCCAGTATTACTCCACCGTGATACCGCTCTGTTAGATTGTGTTGCTAACCTTACTACGGTTCAGCACTTTTCTCCGTTTAGTCAAGCTGCTAAGGACTTTCAATCCTTGGCTTTTTGGTGTGTTTCAACGTTTTCATCTCATTATTCTCAAGGCTAACTAATGCGTAGCCTGAATTTGATTTTCCAACCTTGGATAGCTGAGCAATTTAAGTCTCAAACGAGAACTTACGAGAAGTACAAGAACTGCAATAGTACAAGAGTTGGCAGGATGCTTTTGTCGATATGGTTTTCTTTCTGTTTTGTTCTTTTGAAACCTAAAATAGCAGGGGTTGCCACATGGAAGCTGCCTCTGTATTTGTACCCACATATAAACTTTGCTGCTCCAAGGCTGTTTGATTCTGTTCGATTTATGGTTCAAACGCTGTGGCTAGCTTTTTTTAAGCAAACCCCTTGTAAATTCTTGTCTAAGAAAGTGGTTAAAATCGTCAATGACACATTTAACTTACTGAAAAATTTATTTTATATACCGTTCTCTCAAATATCTAAATTGGTCGCCTGGCTCGAGAAGGCTGCGGATCAAACCAACGGATCCGAAATACGTGAACGGATGAAAGAAAGCAAATTGGTTATGTTGTTGAACTACATACTACTTTTCTTGGTCGTTTTTATTGCGTTGCTTTGTTTTACTGTCCCTTTTGGCTATCAGGCTCAAACTGTATTTATATTGTTGCTTTGGGGGTTGGCAATGATGGTGCGTCGTATGCCGGGGCGCTTCCCCACTATGTTGCTGATTATTCTTTCAGTGACGGCTTCGTGTCGTTATCTGTGGTGGCGTTACTCATCGACTTTAAATTGGGATGATCCGATTGCTCTTTTTTTGGGGAGTATTTTACTTTTGGCAGAAACTTACTCTTGGATTGTGCTTTTACTCGGCTATTTTCAGAATATATGGCCTTTGAGTCGCAAACCAATCTCTATGCCCAAAGATGAATCGAGTTGGCCAACAATCGATCTGATGATTCCCACTTACAATGAAGATTTGGATGTTGTTAAAGCGACAGTATATGCGTCGCTTGGTGTTGACTGGCCAAAAGATAAATTGAACATTCATATTCTTGACGATGGTAAGCGTGATAGTTTCCGAGACTTTGCGAAAAGTGTCGGAGTTAATTATATCCGTCGCCCGACTAATGAGCATGCCAAAGCGGGCAACATCAATTACGCGTTGAAGCAAACCCATGGTGAATATGTCGCTATTTTCGATTGTGACCATATTCCGACGAGAGCTTTTTTTCAGCTGACCATGGGAATGTTTCTTAAAGATCCCAAGCTTGCGTTGATACAAACGCCGCACCATTTCTTTTCTCCGGACCCGTTTGAGCGCAACTTATCGAATTTTCGAAATGTGCCTAATGAAGGGAGTTTGTTTTATGGCTTGATTCAAGACGGTAATGATCTTTGGGACGCGACTTTTTTCTGTGGTTCTTGTGCTGTACTAAGGCGTGAGCCGTTAGAAGAAGTTGGTGGTATTGCTGTCGAAACGGTGACAGAAGATGCGCATACCTCTCTCAGGATGCACCGCCTTGGTTATCGTTCGGCGTATTTAAAGCAGCCAATTTCAGCAGGCTTAGCGACCGAAACGTTATCGGCACACGTTGGACAACGTATTCGATGGGCTAGAGGTATGGCTCAGATATTCCGGGTAGATAATCCTCTGATAGGGAAAGGGCTTAAGTTGTCACAGCGGCTTTGTTATCTAAACGCGATGATGCACTTTTTATCCGGTATCCCAAGGATTGTGTTTTTAGTAGCTCCACTCGCGTTTTTAATTTTACATTCGTATGTTATTTACGCTCCGGCACTTGCCATTATTCTCTATGTGTTACCGCATATGATACATGCAAGTATGACTAACTCCCGAATGCAGGGTGACCATCGTTACTCATTTTGGGGGGAGGTCTACGAAACAGTGTTAGCTTGGTACATCGCAAGGCCAACGACTGTAGCACTTTTTGCTCCACACAAAGGCACTTTTAATGTTACAGCCAAAGGTGGATTAGTTGAGAATTCTCATTACGACTGGGTGATCTCAAGGCCGTATTTAGTTCTCGTTGCTCTAAATATTTTAGGGGCTGGTGTTGGTTTCTATCGCTTGGGCTGGGGACCAAATGATGAGATTGGTACTGTTATCGTTAACTTGATCTGGACCCTGTACAATTTGTTGATACTGGGTGCAGCGGTTGCTGTAGCGGTTGAGGCGAAGCAAGTACGTAAGGATCACCGAGTCGAAGTATCTATGCCAATTTGGGTTAAGCTTCGTACAGGGCATTTAATTCAGGCAGAAATGAAGGATTTTTCTTTAGGTGGGATTCGAGTCGTGATCAACGATGCTGATGAAAAAACTTGTGAGCGGTTACTTGGTCAATGTTTAGACGTTGTACTCAAACGTGGGGGACAAGAATTCGTTTTCCCTATGACTGTTGCTTATGCATCTAAAGGCATTTTTGGGCTTCGACTGGAGGAGTTGTCTCACCAACAGCAAGTTCAATATGTCCAATGTACATTTGCTCGAGCTGATACATGGGCCAAATGGCAGCAAGGATATCAGTCAGATAAACCTTTATCGAGTATGCGAGCAGTACTCCAGGTTGGTTTTAACGGCTATAAACGCTTATTGAAACACAGTCCTAACTTTATAAGAGTTACCGCGGACTTATTTTTACAGAGCTTCATATTTATTTGGTCGTTAAGACCACGCTATGTCCCAATCAGGACCCAAAGTCATGCTAATCAATAAAACAATAACGGCGTTGACAGCACTTTCTATCGCGTGCTTGTCGAGTAATGTCGCCGCAAACAATACAAGTAAATATCAACCAGAAGAGTCTGCAGAAGCGTTGTTGAGCCGGAGCGAAAGCGCTGAAGTAGTGCAACGTGTCATTCCATTTAGTCAACTGGGCTATAACGGTTCGATTGCGATCCAAGGAAGTGAGGCAAGCGCTTATGTTGGGTTTGGCTCACGTCTTGATGAGGTCGTTTCAAAGGCGACTTTATATTTTGATATCACCCCATCTCCAGCACTTCTATCTTTGGTTTCTCACGTAAAAGTGTATTTGAATAATGAATTGATGGGGGTGACGTCCATTGTTGATGGGCAGCAAGGGCAAAAGCTGAATTTATCGATGCCATTAGATACGCGTTATTTTAGCAATTATAATCAAATACGCTTTGAGCTGATTGGCAACACGAAAACAGATTGCGCAAATCCCAATGATTCGAGTATTTGGGCTGAGATTAGTCAAAGTAGTCGAATTGAAATGTCTGTTCAGAAAACATTGATCAAGAGTGATTTGAGCTTATTGCCAGCCCCATTTTTTGATGTTCGCGATTTTAATAAGTTGGATCTGCCCGTTGTTTTAGGTGACCAATATAGCCTTGACGATATTAAAGCGGCGGGCGTGCTCAGTTCATATTTTGGCGCGTTGGCTGGTTGGCGTGGGGCAAATTTTCCTTTGAGTTTTGATACTTTGCCAGATCGTAATGCAGTAGTTTTTGTTACGAATGACAATAAACCCAACTTTTTACGAGATTTCCCTGATACAGATGGTCCTTATCTACAAGTGATCACTCACCCTACGGATCCTTATGTAAAACTTCTTTTAGTCGTTGGCCGTGATAGCGACGACTTAAACACGGCAGTCCAAGGGTTAGCATTAGGTCATCAAGTCTTGACGGGGCCGATCGCGAAGGTTAACGATGTTAAACAGATCAAACCACGAGTTCCTTATGATTCGCCAAACTGGGTTAGTACAGATCGCCCTGTAGCTTTGTCTGAGCTTGTTGAGCAGAAAAGTGTGCTTCAAGTTGAAGGTCGTACGCCTCCGCCAATTAGTGTCAGCCTACGCTTACCACCGGATCTGTTTACTTGGCAGAGCCGTGGTATACCGATGGATTTAAACTATCGTTACTCTCCGCCAACCGATGATCACTCTGGGTCTCGTTTGACGTTAAGCATTAATGACCAGTTCATTCAAGCCTTTAACTTAACAACAGAAGGGCAGGGTGGCGATTCCAATCGTGTAAGGGTCCCATTGCTTGATGACAGTTTTTTAAGTTCGGGTGATCGAGTAAGAATCCCCGCATTTAAGGTTGGTAGTAAGAACCAAATCGACTTTGAGTTTGGCTTTGCTTCTGTAACTGATGGACAGTGTCAAGTGACACAACCTAGTAAGCAATACGCGGTGGTTGATGGCGATTCAACTATCGATTTTAGCGGTTTCCCTCATTACATTGAAATGCCTAATATGCGTGCATTTGCGACTTCGGGTTTTCCATACACAAGGATGGCAGATCTGTCGGAAACAGCGATTATTTTGCCAAAGGACGCACCAAGAGAAGCATTACAAACTTTTCTCAATATTATGGGGTCTTTAGGCAGCGACTCTGGTTACCCGGGTCTTCAGGTTATGCTAACCGATAATTGGGATAGTGAGTCTTTGGCAGATAAAGACATACTAAGTATTGGTGTTGCTAGTGAGCTTCAACAAGCAGGCTATGCTCCAGAGCAGTTGAATATTGTTATGGAAGCTGGAGAGCGTCAAATCCGATTGCCAAGTAAAAATGAGGAACAACTTGGCATGAACTGGATGAGTCCTTCGAATACAGAGCAAGATGCAACCGACTATGTTTCAGTAGAAGCTCATGGTTCATTCGCCGCAATTTATGGGATGGAATCGCCATTTACAAGCAATCGTAGCTTAGTGTCAATTATGGCAGCACAACCGTCTGATTTTGCTGCTATAGACAGTGCGTTAAGCGATTCAGGTAAAGTCCAACACATGTTTGGTTCGCTTATTACGGTCAGAAATGACGAGGTTGCAAGTTACAATGTAGGTGCCCATTACTACGTTGGCGAGCTACCAGTCTGGCAGTTGATTTGGTATCACTTTTCGAGTCATCCGATTCTTATTGCCTGCTTTGCTGCGTTGATGATGGTTATTGTAACCATCGTGTTATGGCGAGTATTACGTCAAATCGCGGCTCAGCGCTTAGAAAAAACAGAGGGGGATGAACAATGAAGAAGTTAATGTTTTTGTTGTCGCTCTTATTGTCTCCTCAGCTTATGGCTGCGACATGTGAGTGGCCTCAATGGAGCAATTTCAAATCAATATACATTGAGAATGGGAGAGTAATTGATGGCAGTGATGAACGTTTGATCACGACGTCTGAAGGTCAGTCTTATGCTTTGTTTTTTGCGTTGGTAGCTAACGACCAGCAGACATTTGATCAAGTATTGAAATGGACACAAGCGAACCTAGCTGGTGGTGATTTAACGGCTAGGTTACCTGCGTGGTTGTGGGGAAAAAGACTTGATGGGCAGTTTGGCATACTCGATACAAACCCAGCTTCAGATTCTGATTTGTGGATTGCTTATGCGCTGAGTGAAGCAGGACGTTTATGGAATAACTATTACTATCAGTCATTAGGGCATCTTTTAGCCGCTCGTATATTGAGAGAAGAGTCGGTTGATGTAGCAGGTGTTGGGACGACTTTGCTTCCAGCTCCAAAAGGCTTTGATCTTGGTAAAGGTAGCTATCGTTTGAACCCTAGCTACGTTCCTTTACAGTTGATCGCTCGGATGAAAGAGCTCTATCCACAATACTCGTGGGATTCAATGTACCAATCGAGTACTTTGATACTTGGTCAAACATTGACTGCGGGTTTTAGTCCTGATTGGGTAACTTTGAATGGCAAAGGATTTAGTGAAGACAAAGTCACAGGGCCAATTGGGAGCTATAACGCAATTCGAACATACTTGTGGGTCGGTATGCTCAATGAAAAAAATAAAGAGAAAGAACATTTAGTTAAGAAAATGGGGCCGTTTGCTACCGCTATTGAGCGGTTAGGCGCGCCCCCACGTGAGGTCCATACAAAAACAGGTAAGTATTCTCAACCCGGTAGCGCCGGCTTTTCAGCTGCCGCGTTACCTTTACTTGCTTCAATGGATTATTCCAATCTTCTTGAGGCACAGGTTACTCGCGCTCAAAATCAACTGGTGACGAGCAGGAACGATCATTATTACGACAATGTGTTGAGTTTATTTGGTCTTGGTTGGTACAACGAACGCTTCAGATTTGGCGAGTATGGTGAGTTGCAACCGGCATGGGGCAAGCAATGTCAGTAAGGGTAGGTTCTTATTGGTTAGCTCCCGTTATTGTAGCGAGTAGTATTTGTTCTGCTGGCACAGCACTGGCGGTTGGCGTTGATTCGACACCTCTATCTGAGGCGGAACGTGAGTTGGTATATCAACCAGTTCAGTTGGTTCAGCTATCTTCTTCTCTTGAACGAGTTGATTCTGTGGATTGGCTAATCAAACAGCTAAAACTTGCAGACGCAATTGGTCGTGACGATATTGTAGAAAGTACTCTACAAAGGCTGTTTGCTATTGAAAGAGCTAACTTGTCCGGGCTTTATTATCAGGGAACTATGTTCTTGAAACGTAAGCAGCCTGAATTGGCAGAGCAAAGCTACGAACGCTTAAAAGACATTGCTCCTAACGCTCCACAAACCCAGTCTTTGTCTTCGATAATGGCAATTCAAGGTGAAAAGCGAGCTGATTATCAACGAGCAAGGTTATTGGCTAAATCAGGTCGCTATGTAGAAGCCATCGAAGCTTATCGAACTGTTTTTCCTAACGGGATGCCTTCTGCTGCGCTTGAACTTGAGTACTTGCAACTTCAAGCCAACCTAGATGATAACTGGGATAAAGTGAAGGTTGGGCTTGAACGTCTTAATGCTGATTACCCGGGTGTTCCTCAATTTCAGCTTGCATTGGCAAACCATATACGAAAAGTAGACCCGGGTGACCCTTGGATTTTGGATACGTATCGAGAACTGGCGTTGGCTCCTATTGTAGGAACGAGTGCTGCGACTTCTTGGTTAAGAGCTTTAGATCAATTACCTATTTCAAAGCAAGTGACGGAGCAATATGCAGTCCTCGCGAGTTATTACCCTTCAGACTTAGAGATTCAAAAAGCAAATCAATCGGCTAGGAAGCGTTGGATCCAAGAGCAAGAGCTACGTAAAGACCCTACTTACCTTGCAAAGCTAAAAGGGTTAGGGCTGCTTGAACTGGGGAAAACTGAACAAGCAGAGGCGCAGTTGCGTTATGCCATTACCACGCGTCCCAATGACCCGGAGATTTTAGGTGGGATGGGGAAGGTGTACCTGCGAAAGGGGCAACAACAAAAAGCACTTGAATATTTCAAGCAAGCCCAATTATTGGATAAGAATCCAGATACTTCTTCTAAATGGACCACGTTGGTTGAAACGTCTCAGTATTGGGCATATTTAGATCGGGGAGATCACCAGTTAGCTAAAGGAGAACTTGAAGAAGCTGAACGTTTATACCGTAAGGCGATAGCGCTAGATAATACACAGCCATATGCTTTTGTCGCTTTAGGTGCTCTCTTCCTTGAGGAAAAAAAGTACTCGTTGGCAGACAAGGCTTACTCGCAGGCTTTGTCGCTTGATTCGCTGAATGGTTCGGCATTGCGTGGAAGACTTGACGTTGAGGTTTATCAAGGGAATTGGCATGAAGCTAGAGAAGTGGCTAACCAATACTCACCAGCTCAGAAGCTAGTGGTTGAAGAAAAAATTAGTAGTATTGATTCTGAGATTATTCTGAGTCGCTTAAGAGACGCCATTGCTAATAATGATGACAAGGCGATGGCTGAATCTGTCGAAGCGCTAATCAAATTAAATCCGGACTCTCCTTGGCTTAGGTTAGATATTGCAGGCGTTGTGCGTTCTATGGGGAATAAATCTCGTGCAGATCAATTTATGGAAGGTTGGGCGAAAGATACCTCAGATCCTGAGATGAAGTTCGCTTATGCGCTGTACCTTGCACAGAGCTTTAGAGTTGACCAAGCTATTGCTGAACTAGAAAGTGTTCCACTACAAGATATAACCGCCTCCATGCAGCGAAACCTTACCCGCTTAAGGTTAGACTCTGAACTTCAGGGTATAGAAATACGTTACCAGGAATCGCCTAAATCGGTCTCAAAAGAATTACTGAGTCTAGAAGCTCAATATCAAAGTCAGATTCAACCACTATCTCGTATTGCTAGCGCTTGGGTTGATGTTGGTGAAACCGAGGAGGCGGATAGGATTTACAGGAGCATTGATTCGTCTTCATTTCTCTCTACTGATGAGCAGCTTGCTTACGGTGAGTTGATGGTTAGTTTGAATAAATTTGAAGATTTTGATGCTTGGTTTAATGAATTGGCTCCGAGTTTTGATGAGCAAGAGTTTACTGCATCAGAATTTATACAGTTCGACGAACTCAGAACTCGACGTATTTTGTCTGAGGCTGACTTAATGCTAGAAAGTGAAAACTTAGATCGTTCTTTAGCGCTTTACAGTAGAGTACTGTCAGAGCCCGAACCTTACAAAACTCGGGCTGAAATTGGCATGCTGCGTGCTAGTGCTATGAGTGGAGATTTATCTGTCTATGACCAATATCGCCCGATTTTAATCAAAAAGGCTGGCGTGTTATCGGCATCGCAGTTGATGACAACGGCGACTGTATTTAATCAACAAGGTAATGTGCAGGATGCAAATCAGCTCAATGCGTTACTAGATACTAAGGCAGATGCGGGCGCGCTTGAATACCGAGACGGAATGGCAATTGCGATGGAAAATCGCCAGTGGGTACTAGCGGAAGAGAGAGCCTATCAAGCATTGAACAGCGACCGAATAGAAAAAACGAGTCAACAAGGCACTTTAGAAACGCTAACTCCGTCGCTACGAGATTTGTACAATGAAAGTGATGATTATTGGTTAACACGAAATGTAAAATCGGATTTAGATGCGTTACATGATCGTAGTGATGGTCACATTATTGTTGGTTGGGATTACAGTGCTCGGGATGGACAAAATCAATCAAATCAAATACCGATTGAAGCTAGATTGCCTATTGAAGAGTGGGAAGGCCACCTGTTGCTTAGAGCTGATTATGTGTCAATAGATTCAGGTGCCCTTGAGTATTATGACAAATCAACGAATCAAGACGTTACCTCGTTTCAAAATAGCGCATCGGGCATGGCTTTGGGTATTGGTTGGCAAGCTAAGAATTGGGGCGCTGATATAGGCACTACACCTGTCGGCTTTGATCATACGACGTGGGTTGGTGGTGTTAGTGTGAGTGGTGACTTAGGGCAGTTCGGCTGGAGTGCGGTTGCTTCTCGCCGTCCAGAAACAAGTAGCACACTCTCTTATGCGGGCATGTCAGTTCCCAAGTACTCGTTGCCGTCTCCTGAAATG
Organism: Vibrio sp. 99K-1; assembly: GCF_013114585.1. Taxonomy (NCBI): domain Bacteria; kingdom Pseudomonadati; phylum Pseudomonadota; class Gammaproteobacteria; order Vibrionales; family Vibrionaceae; genus Vibrio; species Vibrio sp. 99K-1. Next base: position 138,579 of record NZ_VTXF01000017.1, on the reverse strand, counting down.
CCTGACCCGGAGGGAATTAAATGGGGAGGTGTTGTAAGAACGGGAGTTAAATTCAATACGAGTTGGGATATTGGAGGGCCTTATGGTTTTTGGAGTAGCCTTCAGTACCATACGCTTACGGGAGAAAGTGTTGAGGATAACAATCGACTTGGTGTTCTTGGTGGGGCTTATTACAAGTTGATTTCTAACGATCACGAGCGTTTGAGTATTGGAACAAACCTGATTTATCTTGGGTATGATAAAAACCTGGGTGAGTACTCGCTTGGCCATGGCGGCTATTATAGTCCCCAAAGTTATCTGTCGGTTTCGTTACCGGTTAATTATTACGGTCGATACGGTAACACTTGGTCATATTTATTAAGCGGGTCTATTTCCAATTCATGGACACAAGAAGATGCCCCTTATTTAAGTGAAAATGGCGTAAGTGATTCCGGTGGAGGCTTTGGGTCATCTTTCCAAGCTGCAGTAGAAAAACGGGTGAGTAAGCGTTGGTATTTAGGGGCTTTGTTAGATTTACAGCGCTCTGAATTTTATACACCAAACCATTTTATGTTGTATGCAAAATATACATTCAATGACCGTTGGCAACCTATTGAGTTTCCTCCTGCAACGCCAATCCTCTACAGTGATTTTTACTAGAAACCAAGACTAAACAATCCCAAAGCGGCTCAAGAGAGTCGCTTTTGTATTTTCTGCAAATAAACCTTCACTGATTATTAAGCTGCTTTATAACCTCTCCAACATCACACTTCTAAACTCATTCTACGGATTTACGATCAAATTGACTTTTTATCAACACAATATGGATTGTTGAGTCAACACTTGCTGAATAAGTTACAAATTATTAACGAAGGTAGTTTGAAACAGGCAGTAATGCTCGGCAGATTTGGTCGGGCGTAGGGGAAGAGAATGGAAGTAATTGTAATTGGCAGCGGTGTGATTGGCTTGACCAGTGCTTGGTATCTGGCGAAAGAGGGCCACTCGGTGACGGTTATCGACCGCCAAGATAGCAGTGGTAAAGAGACCAGTTTTGCGAATGCCGGGCAAATTTCTTACGGTTATTCATCGCCATGGGCGGCGCCGGGTATTCCTTTGAAAGCGATGAAATGGCTCACCCAAGAGCATGCTCCCTTGAAAGTGAAGCCGTCACTTTCCCCTGATTTAGTTTCTTGGGCGACTAAGATGCTCGCCAATTGTAACGAAGCTAAATACGCCGTGAATAAGTCACGGATGTTGAGAGTGGCAAACTACAGCCGAGACTGTCTAACCCACCTTCGAACCAGTGAAAATTTGGCATACGAGGGCAGGCAGAAAGGTACCCTGCAGGTATTCAGAAGCGAGAAACAACTGGATGCGATTCAGCAGGATATGAAGCTACTAACAGAAAGCGGCATCGAGCACTCGTTGTTTGGTGTGGAGCAGTGTCTGTCGGTGGAACCGGGATTAGCTGACGTGAAAGACAAGCTGGTGGGCGGTTTATATTTACCGGATGATGAAACCGGTGATTGTCATCAATTCTGTTTAGCTCTGACTGAGAAAGCCAAGGCGCTAGGCGTTCAGTTCGTGTTTGATACTGAAGTGGTGAGTTTGAATCATCATAACCAAACTATAGAGAGCATTACGACAACTCAAGGTGAATTTAGAGCGGACGCTTATGTGGTGGCTTCGGGAAGCTACTCTCGTGAACTGCTCAAGCAAGTGGATTTATCGATTCCTGTATATCCCGTGAAGGGCTACTCCCTGACATTGCCGATCGTGAGTGCGGACAAGTCACCAACATCAACCGTTATGGATGAAACCTATAAGGTAGCGATGACGCGTTTCGATGACCGAATTCGTATAGCAGGGACGGCAGAGCTTGCTGGTTTCAATTATCTAATTCCTGAAAAGCGCAAAGCGACGATTGATATGGTGATTAAAGACCTGTTCCCGCAGGCTGGGGACTTCTCTAAAGCAGAATACTGGACTGGGTTAAGGCCAATGACGCCAGATGGTACGCCTATCATCGGCAAGACGCCAATCAAGAATCTGTTTACCAATACTGGTCATGGGACGTTGGGCTGGACGATGGCGTGTGGTTCAGGAAAGTTGTTAGCGAGTGTGGTTAGTGGCTCAAATAGCGATATTCAATCAGACGACTTGAGTATTCATCGTTATATGTAAAGGCAAGTTGTTAGTTATATTACCTATGACTTGAAGAAATCGGCATTAGGAGCATAAGCGGATGCTCCTAATGTCGTGATTCTAGGTGCTGGTTTTATGATAATCACGAGATGAATTGAGACTTAAATGACCTTAGCTCTGGCGGTAGTTCCTGATTTACGAGGTTAATAGCTTGACGGTGTTCTAATCCAATGGAGCTCACGACGTCCCCAAAATGTTGGTTAAACAACAAATCAAACTTACCACTGAGCATGTGTTCTTGCAGTTTGTCATCCAGTAATTGAGCTAGTTGTGTTTTGTCTGGGTGGACATAGAAGACCAGTGGGAGAGGGTAATAAAGCACAATACTTTTTTCTATGACTAACCCATCCAGGGAATTGGTATGTTCTTGGTATATGCTTTCTACTTCATTGGCACCGAGTGACACATAATCACATTTATTATCTGAAAGCAGTTTAAGAATCTCTGGTAAGCTTCCTTGCTCTAGTACTCGATATCCATTTGCTCTAAACAGCTCAGCATCAGCCCATGTGGCAGGAATTCCAGCGATAAGTGATTTCAGTTTATTGCTGTTGATATTATGGAATGTGGGTTGATCTTGTTCCCTAATTATTAGGATACGGTGCCCTAGTAAGCCTTTACAAATTGGAGAGTTGAGTTTGATTGTAGGCTTATCCGAAAATTTACGGTTTCCCGCCACCGTGACGAGTACATCATAACTCTTGCGGAATATATTTCCTTCATCCTCAGCCCTTGGAAAGTCAGTATTATCGCTGTGAACGACAATAGGTTCGTTCGGATCCCAATTCAACAAGCTATGAATTAGCTCCAACTCATAGTGCTGTCTTTTACCTGATTTATTGCCATTCCAAAAGTTTAACATAGTTGTCCTAAGGGGGAACTTACATTTCATGACTGGTATGCTGACATAGGTTTGGTAATAGAGAAAGCGCTTTCTTTTGTTTTTGAGAGAATCTTATATAGATACAGTTTATGAATATTGAGAATCGCGACGGAAAGGCCATTTTAAAGAAAGCATATAAGTTCATTGATGGGTGAGAGACTCGACGATTAGCGTAGACGATGGAGGTACCACTGTTGTATTTTAACTTATTGTTTTTAATTTGTTTTTTGTATTGATTAACAATTAATGTGACGAATGGCACTGTTGCGTGTTTCTATTCTCAATCTATTTTAAATTTGTGATCTATGGTTCGTTTCCCCGAAATGTAAGTTGAAGAATCATTCTATCGGATTATTATCCACCTAAAGAAAGCGGTTTCTTGATGCAAGTAGCCGATAGTGAATACGAAAACACCCCCTTTTTTTAAAGTTAAAAGAAAGCGCTTTCTTTCTGGTTATTATCATTAAAAGGACAACGTGATGCACAAAAAGACATTGATTGCTTCGCTCGCCATTGGAGCGTTATTCGGAGCCTCTGTACAAGCAGATGAAGTTAAGCAGGGTGGTACACTAACGGTGCCAATTATCAATACTGGCTTTGTTGAAAACTTTAACCCTTATACAACTAAAGACTTACTGCATGGGGTAATGTTTGAGCCATTGGTCGTATTCAACAACATGACAGGTGATGTTGATTATCGCCTGGCTGAGTCGGTTGAGTATTCAACTGACCTGAAAACATTGACGCTTAAGTTACGAGAGAATTTGAAGTGGTCTGATGGTTCAAAGTTAACTGCAGACGACGTTGTTTTTAGCTTTATGTTGACTAAAGAGGCACCAGCTTTTGACCAAAAAGGTATTTGGTCTTCAGGTAACTTAAAAGAAATCAAATCTATTGACGCGCGAACCGTCGTGTTTGAGCTGACGGAAGCGGATTCTACATTTGCTTGGAACTTAGAGCGTTACCATATTGTACCAAAGCATATTTGGTCGAAAGTTGAAGATCTGACAACGTTTACCAACCTTAACCCGGTAGGTAGTGGCCCAATGACGACGGTTAAATACATTAAACCGCAACAGATGGAGCTGTGCCGAAACCCAAATTACTATTTAGAAAATAGACCTTATTTAGATTGCATCAACTTCCGTTCTTACAATGACAACTCTCAGATTCAACCTGCCTTAATCAAAGGTGAGATTGATTGGGGTTCAAATTTTATTGCTGACGTTGAGTCAACATTTGTCGATATGGATAAAGAAAATAACCATTTTTGGTATCCAGCGAATGATGCGATCCACCTTTACGTAAATACCAAAGAAGCGCCATTTGATGACCTAAGAGTACGACAAGCACTTTCTATGGCACTTGATCGTGAAACCATCGTTGATATTGCTGCCTACGGTTATCCGACTGCAAACTTCAATGCTGGTGGCATCGGTGAGCTATACGAAACGCACATTGATAAAAATGTATCTAAGAAATATGGCTATCTAACTAAGTACGATGTTGAAAGAGCAAACGCTTTACTTGATGAAGCGGGCTTAGTTGACAAAAACGGTGATGGATTCCGCGACAAAGCAAACGGGGAAACGGTTGAGTTTGATATTGAGGTTGTAAACGGTTGGACCGACTGGATCCAAGTGGTTCAGATGGTATCTGAATACTTTGAAGAAGTGGGTGTGAAAGCAAACGTTAAGACCGTGGATTGGGCGGTATATGACAGCAATTTGAAAGAAAGCAAATATACCATGTCAATTAACTGGTCAATGGTAGCGACAAACCCAATCTTGGCGTACCAAGAGTACTTCTCAACGTCTCGAATCGGAAAAACTTGGCATGCTGGTCACGGTGTTAATTCACCAGAAATCGACGCATTGATCGACAGCTTTGGCAAAATAGGTGATGCAGTGCAGCAAGAGAAAGTGTTGAGTGAACTTCAGGAGTTTACCGCTGAAAACCTTCCCTTTATCCCTCTATTTTCTAACCCAACTTGGTTCCAATACAGTACTAAACATATTGTTGGTTGGCCAAGTGAAAAAGACCCATACGTACAGCCAGTATGGTACGACGGTGGTAAGAGAGTAATTATTCTCAACAATCTACACCTTAAGTAAGTTATTTTTGAGAGGGCTACAGCTTAGGTTGTAGCCCCTAGGTTAAAAGATTTTTATGTCGTTTTTAATTCGCCGATTTGGCTTCTATTTTACCGCTTTCTTAATCGCTATCTCGTTTAATTTTATGTTGCCTCGTCTAATGCCAGGTGATCCTGTTGATGCTCTTTTCGCTGCTGCTCAAGGTCGAATGGATCCTGCTCAGATGGATGCTGTTCGTGAAATGTACGGTTTTGTTGATGGTAATGTTTTCGAACAGTACTTCGCTTATATGAAAAGCGTATTCACTCTTGATTTGGGACCTTCAGTACTTATGTTTCCTGTAAGTGTCTCAGATGTCCTTGCTATGGCACTGCCGTGGACTATGTTTCTAGCGCTTGGATCGTTGATTGTCGCTCTCATCATTGGTGTCAGTATTGGTACGTATGCATCGTATCGACGTGAAGGGCTATTTGGACAAATTGTTCCGCCAGTTTTGGCATTTATTAGTAATTTCCCGTACATCGTGACCGCATTACTGTTGTTCTATTTCTTTGGTTTAAAACTTGAACTATTGCCTTTGGCATATACCTATGACCCATCGCTAGAGCCAGGTTTTACATGGGAGTTTATTTCCAGTGTGGCCAAACACGCTATGTTGCCTATGGGCTCAATGGTCTTGGTTGGTATCGCAACATGGGTCTTCAATATGCGTAATGCGATGATCAACGTGTTGGGCGAGGATTACGTAACGATGGCTGAGGCCAAAGGCTTGAGTAGTTATCGTGTTATGTTTCGTTATGCTGGTCGAAATGCCATCCTTCCTGTTGCGACCGCTATTGCAATGGCAATCGGGTTCTCATTCGCAGGTTCAATTATGACTGAAGTGGTTTTTAACTACCAAGGTTTGGGGAACATCCTTCTTAAAGGCATCGTTGCTCGTGATTACCCACTTATCCAAGCCATTCTTCTTATCTTGGTGACAGCGGTACTAACCGCTAACTTTATTGCCGACCTCCTATATGTCTGGCTTGACCCTAGAATCTCGAATTGAGGCGCATGATGGATAATTTAATCGATACTCAAAATAAAGCTAACCAGAAGAAAACACAGGTACGTGAACCAAAATGGTCGTGGAAAAATGTAAAGAAAACTCTCGGTAAAGTTTACGCATTTTTCTACGGTAACCCTCCTGCAATTATAGGTACTTTTTTACTTACGATTGTCTTAGCCGGGGCGTTATTTGCGCCTGTATTGTCGACTCACAACCCAGAAAAGCGCGTGGCTCGTCCACATGTTGCACCAAGTTCTGAGCATATTCTGGGTACGACTCGTAGCGGACGTGATGTATATAGCCAGGTTCTATTTGGAGCAAGAAAGTCGCTTACTGTTGCGATCTCCGCGGGTGTAATTGCAATGACTATCGCAGTTTTAGTGGGTGTTTCTTCTGGCTACTTTGGTGGAAAAGTCGATGAACGCTTGAACTTCATTACTAACGTATTTCTTGTTTTTCCACAATTACCTTTGCTGATTGTTCTCGCCGCATTCTTAGGGCAGGTCGGTTCGCTGGTTATTACCGTATTGTTAGGGATAACCTCCTGGCCTTGGGGTGCTAGGGTGATTCGTGCACAGACCATGGCAATTAGAAGCAAAGAGTTCATCATTTCTGCAGAGGTGATGGGGGAATCAAAAATCCGCATTATTTTAGTCGAGATCTTACCAAACTTAGTTTCGATTGTTTTTGGTGGCTTCCTAGGCACGGTTATCTACGCAATGGGCTCCGAAGCTGGTCTAGGTATTTTAGGTTTAGGTGATGCAACAGAGGTGAGTTGGGGCTCTATGTTGTATTGGGCACAGACCTCTTCATCGTTATATACCGGTGCATGGTGGGAAATGCTGGTACCTGCACTAGCGTTAGCGATTACTGGTGGTGGACTCGCATTGATTAACATGTCTATTGACCAAGTGAGCAACCCTAAATTACGTACGGGCCCACACATCAAACTGTGGCACAAACTTAAAAAAGAAGCAGATAAACGCCGAGGCCTATAATGAGCAATCTCTTAGAAATTAATAACCTGTGTGTTGATTACGTTTCTCCTAATGGCGTAGCAAGAGCCGTTAATGACGTTAGTATTTCCATTGCGCCCGGTGAAACGCTCGGTATTGCCGGTGAATCTGGTTGTGGTAAAAGTACATTGGCTTTTGCTATATCACGCTTACATAAAGCACCAGCGCTTATCTCTGAGGGTGAAATACTCTACAAAGGGCAGGATGTTTTAAAGATGAATCACAAGCAGTTACGTGACTTCCGTTGGAATGACGTTTCTATTGTTTTTCAAAGCGCAATGAATTCACTTAATCCCGTTATTACCATCGGTGAGCAGCTAACGGACGTTATTCTAGCGCACAAAAAAATACCTTATAAACAGGCTCACGATCGTGCGGTCGTGCTGTTAGGAACGGTTGGGATTCATGGCGATAGAATGTCGAGCTTTCCCCATCAACTGAGTGGAGGGATGCGTCAGCGAGTTGTTATTGCGATTGCTTTGGCGCTGGAACCTAAATTGATCATCATGGATGAGCCAACAACGGCACTTGATGTGGTGGTCGAACGTGAAATCTTGAATGAACTGTATGAGCTGAAGAGTAAGTTTGGATTCTCTATTCTGTTTATTAGTCACGACTTAAGCCTAATGGGCGAAATTGCTGATCGAATTGGCGTGATGTATGCGGGTAACCTTATCGAATTAGGTGATGCGAAAACGGTATTTAGTGAACCTAAGCATCCTTATACAAAAGGGCTTATCTCTTCATTTCCGACTATTCATGGGCCAAAAGAACGTCTCTACGGGATCCCCGGGAATCCTGTCAACCTTTTGGATACACCTCAAGGATGTAACTTCCAAGAGCGATGTGGCGAATGCATTTCAATGTGCATTAAAAGTGAGCCTCGTTTGGGCGCTATTGCGACCGGGCATCACGTATCTTGTCACCTAGTTTGAGCGAAAGATTATGAATACTTTAAAGAACGTTGATAAAAGCGAAGTTATTTTATCAGTTAAGAATTTGGTAAAAGACTTCCCACTTGGCCAGTCAGTCAAAAGCAATATGATGCGAGCCGTAAATGATGTTTCATTTGATCTACGTAAAGGAGAAGCATTAGCGATTGTTGGCGAATCTGGCTCAGGGAAAAGCACAGGAGCTCGAATTCTTACTCGAATTTACGATAAGACGGCTGGAGATATCGAATTCAAAGGTGAGCCTCTGTCTGACTATATTGAAAAATATGGTGAGCTTGAATATGCACGCCAAGTGCAAATGATTTTTCAAGATCCGTTTGGCTCGCTGAATCCTGTACACACGATTTACCACCATATTGCGCGACCTTTACTTATCCATAAACGAGCAGACAAAGAAGCGATCCCGAACCTTGTTTATGAATTGCTTGAAATGGTTGGGCTTACACCAGTTAAAGAGACCGCAGAGAAGTACCCACATGAATTAAGTGGTGGACAACGACAGCGTGTCGCAATTGCACGTGCAATTGCTGTTAGCCCGGAAGTTATCCTAGCTGATGAACCTATATCTATGCTTGATGTGTCTGTGCGATTAGGAATCCTAAACCTAATGGCTGACTTGAAAGACAAGCATGATATTTCGTTCATGTACATCACTCATGACATTGCGACGGCACGTTATTTTGCTGAGAAAACGGCGGTGATGTATGTAGGGCATATGGTCGAATGGGGTAATAGCGACAACGTCACTCAGAACCCGCAACATCCGTATTCTCAGTTGTTGTTGTCAGCTGTGCCAGAAGTCGGTAAATCGGGCAAGCGTGACATGAACGTGAAAAAAGGTGATATCCCTTCTTGGAAGCCAAGTAGCGTAGGTTGCCCGTTCGCAAGCCGTTGTCTGAAAGCTGACAAACTTTGCACGCAATCAATACCAGAACCGACTCAAATTGCAGAAGAGCATTTTGCTCGTTGCCATCATTTGTAAACTTTAAATCCTTTTGAAACGCAAAAGAAAGCGCTTTCAAAACTTAAGTGTAAGAATTTTTGGAATTTTGATATGAAACAAGACTACAACTTAACACCAGAGGTCGATGGCAAGTTCGTTGATTTAGATGGTGAGCGTTACTACCAAATCTCTAATGTTGACCAAATGACGCCTTTCTTTATTAGCGTTGTATCGTCGAGCGATCACTGGTTATTTATTTCATCAACAGGCAGCCTTTCAGCTGGACGCATTCGTCCGGAAAATGCGCTTTTTCCTTACAAGTCTGTTGACCATATTCATGAAAATGCGGAAAACACTGGGTCAAAATCCATCTTCCGTATTGAACATGGCGATAAGGTGGTACTTTGGGAACCGTTTAATACATTCCATGATGGTATTTTTGATGTTGAACGCAATCTTTACAAAAATACGATTGGAGACAAAATCGTATTTGAAGAGATAAACCATACTTTGCAACTACAGTTCCAATACAGCTGGAATACGAGTGAAAAATACGGATTTATTCGTCGTTCAAAACTGACCAATCTAGCGAGCCTCGAGCGTAAAGTCGAAGCACTAGATGGCTTACAAAATATACTTCCTTCAGGTGCTCCGTTATCAGCTCTTCAAACAAGAAGTGCATTAGTTGATGCGTACAAGTGGAATGAACAAGTTGATGGTAGTTCATTGGCTCTGTTCAGCATGTACGCGAAATTGAGTGATAGAGCCGACCCTGCTGAATCTTTGCTAGCGACGACAGTCTTCAGCTTAGAAACGGAAAGCAGCCAAATTTTATTGACGAGTGCTCAAGTTAATGCGTTCAGAAAAGGTCGAGCGGTTAAGAGTGAACCTTTAACGAAAGGGATTAGAGGAAGTTATTTAGTTCATAAGTCTCTGACGCTGCGAGCACATCAAACCAAAGTTTGGTCGATTGTCGCTGATATAGACAAGACTCATTCCGATATCTGTCAGCTTCAATCTGAGCTCTCTGTTCCTGCTAACCTAGCACTAGCTTTAGAAAAGAGCATTGCAGATAATCAAAATGAATTAATCACATTAATGTCTGGCGCGGATGCGTGGCAAATAACAGCCGAAGAAAATACCAGCGTTCACCATTATGCCAATGTGTTGTTCAATAACATGCGTGGTGGCGTTTTTGAAAACGGCTATATGTTAGAAAAGGCTGACGTAGTTAAAACTATGGAAAAGGCCAACTCTCAGGTAGCAGGCCGCCATCAAGACTTTTTTGATCTGTTAGGGGATGTTTTCAGCCATTCCGAATTAGTTTCGCACGCTAAAGCGACAGGAGATTCTCAATTAGTTCGATTGAGCTACGAGTATCTACCGCTTACTTTTGGACGTCGTCATGGTGATCCTAGCCGCCCTTGGAACCACTATGAGATTAAGCTCAAAGATGAAAATGGCGAACGCTTACTTTCTTATCAAGGCAACTGGCGTGATATTTTCCAAAACTGGGAAGCGATGGCTCTTAGTTATCCAGGGTTCATCAAATCATTCATCTCTAAGTTTGTTAATGCTTCAACGGTGGATGGTTACAATCCGTATCGAATTACTAAAGATGGTGTAGATTGGGAACTCTTAGAGGCGGATGACCCTTGGAGTAACATTGGTTACTGGGGCGATCATCAAATCATCTATCTATTAAAATTCCTTGAGTTGGCAGACAAATTTGAGCAAAGCGACCTTATCGAATTACTAGAAAGTGACATTTTTAGTTATGCCAATGTGCCTTACGAGCTTTGTGGAGTTCAAGGTCTCTTTGACAACCCTAAAGATACCGTAGAGTTCAACCAAGACCTGCAGGAATTGACAGAGCAACGTGTCAAGAGCTTAGGCAGTGACGGTCGCTTGTTGATGACGGGTGACCAAGAAGTTTATATGGTCAACTTAATGGAGAAGATACTCGTACCTTTGTTGGCAAAATTGAGTAACTTAGTGCTTGATGGTGGTATTTGGCTGAATACACAACGTCCAGAATGGAATGATGCAAACAACGCTATCGTTGGCAACGGTCTGTCAATGGTAACCTTGTACTACATGCGCCGCTATGTTGCCTTTATGCAGCGCCTGTTAGAGAAGTCACCATCTTCATACAGTATTTCCAAAGAAGTGTTTGAGTGGATGTCTTCTGTTACACAGATTGTTTCAGAGGCAAATACAGAGATTCGTCAAGATACGGTAACTCGTCAAACTCGTAAAGCAATGCTGACTAAGCTGGCTAAATCTGCTGCTAACTATCGTGAGCGTGTTTACCGAGTCAATGGATTCTCAGGGAAAACCAAAGTTGAGAAAGAAGCGATTGTTCAATTGATGGGTGCGAGCTTAAAAGTCCTAGATTCTACGATTGCAAACAACTTGCGTGAAGACGGTTTGTACAATGCGTATAACATCTTGAGTTGTTCTGGTGAGAGCTTAATGGTTGAAGAGCTTTACCCTATGCTAGAAGGGCAAGTTGCAGTATTGAGCTCGGGTCTATTATCATCTAAACAAGCGGTTGAGTTGTTGGATAAATTGTTTGCCAGTGACATGTATCGTGCTGATCAAAATAGCTTCATGCTTTACCCTGACCGTGAGCTGGCTTCTTTTATGGACAAAAACTGTTTAGACGCTAAAGACATTGACCAGAGCAAATTGTTAAGCATGATGGTTGTTGCCAAAGATAACCGATTAGTAAACCAAGACAGCAAAGGTTCTTACCACTTCAATTCAAGCTTTGAAAACAAAGGTTTCCTTCAGGCTGCGATTGATGAAATTAAAGCCGATTACCCGTCAATTAGTGATGATGAATTTTGTCATGTATCTAGTTTGTATGAGCGTGTATTCAACCATAAAGCCTTTACTGGGCGTTCGGGAACCATGTTTGGTTATGAAGGTTTAGGTTGTATCTATTGGCATATGGTTTCTAAGTTGCTGCTAGCTGTGCAAGAAAACTATCAGCATGCTTGGAGTATGGACTCTAATAGCCAGGAAACTCTTAAATTAGCGGATTACTATTACAAAGTGAGAGCTGGTATTGGTTTCAACAAAACGCCGGAAAACTACGGTGCGTTTCCGACGGATCCGTATTCTCATACGCCAAAGCACTCTGGAGCACAGCAGCCAGGGATGACAGGGCAAGTTAAGGAAGAAGTGATTACTCGTTTTGGAGAGCTAGGTCTAGAGGTCGTTGATGGCACAATTGTAATTAACCCTTCACTTCTTAGTCCTAAAGAGTTCTTACAAAAAGCGGCGACTTTTGACTGCCAAAATATTGAAGGACAAATGCAGAGCTTTATTGTTCAGGCTGGGCAACTGGCTTTTACTTACTGCCAGGTACCGTTTATTTACCAACTCAATGATGAGCCAACACAGGGTATTGAAGTTCAGTTTAAAGACGGAACAAGTGAGGCATTTGCATCGTTAACGCTAAACCATGAAATGGCTTCACAGCTCTTTTCTCGTAGTGGTCTTATTGAGAAAGTCGTTGTCGTGTTGTCAAAGCACCAGTTACTCTAATTCTAATTTAAAGTGAAATAAAAAGGCTCTAAGTGAATACTTAGAGCCTTTCTTTTAAGTGTAAAAAATGGGGTGCTTGATATACAAAAATCAAAGCTTAGCCACGGACTCTCTTACAATCAATGTCGGGGTTAGTTTGTGCTTCAATGGGTAGTCGCGTTTATTAATTAACGATAAAACACCTTTTGCAGCTTCTTCTCCCATCTCATGAACTGGAAAGTCGACCGTCGATAAGCGAGGACGAATATGCTGGCTATGAGTATCGTTATCGAAGCCTACGACTGAAAGGTCTCGCCCAATAATGAGGTTTCGCTCTGCTGCTACGTCATATACAGCAAGCGCGATATTGTCATTTTGACAGAAAATCGCGGTGATCTCAGGGTCTCGGTCTAACAAGCGTCGCGCAGCTTCGTGGTTGCCTTGATGATCAAAGCGTCCCTCTACAAACAGCCCTGCGTCGTATTCGATACCGAACTCTAACAAGGCATTTCGATACCCTTGAAAGCGATCTCTACTATCAACTTTACTCAACTGGCCTGTGATACAAGCGACTTTTTTATGGCCGTTCTCAAGTAAGTGCTTCGTTGCAAGGTAGCCACCAAGCTCATTATCAATGTAAATACAGCGATCAGAAATCTCAGGAATAAAACGGTTGAGAACAATCATTGTTTCACTGTCTTTCGCTATTTTGATCAGTTCGTCATCACTGAGCTTGTCTGAGTGAACAATGAGGCCATCCACAAGTTTAGATTGCAAAAACTGGATAGAATCGAGCTCTTTGGTTCGTGATTCCTGGCCACTTGTAACGATTAAGTGAATATTATTTTGGCGAACGGTATCTTCAGCGGTATGCATTAATGGCCCATAGAAAGGCCCATCAAGCGAACCAACTAGCATGCCAATGCTATTTGAACGGCTGGAAGCAAGAGCTTGTGCAAAAGCATTAGGCTTGTAGCCCAGTTGCTCAATAGCTTTAAATACTTTTTCGCGATTGGCTTCCTTCACCGTAGGGTGACCATTTAATGCTCGTGAGACGGTTGATTGAGAAACTTGAGCAAGTTCAGATACTTCTTTAATGGTGATCAATGGTAGTGGCCTTATCTCTACAAGGAGTGACTAAGCTATATTACCTTCGTGATCAATAAGAGCCTAGTAATCCAATGATTAATATTTAAAAACTCTGAACTGCTTAACGCTAAATTTGAAGGTTAAGCAGACAAAGTAAGGTCTCGAATATTTCCATATACTCGTTCAAACATCAAGCAAGCGCTTTCTTTTTGTTGTAATAAAAGTGAATCTGTTTTTCTGAGCTTAGTTGTAAGCTATAAAAAATAGAAGCCTGAGAATAAAGGGGTTCTAGGATGGTATTCAGATAATCAGGTCACAAAAATTCTTGAGAATCTACACGAACCACAACGAATTTTAACAAAATGTGAAACTTAACAAGAAAGCGCTTTCTTAAGGTGAGCATTGTCTCTTTTTTGAACTATGCACTTTTATATACTCATTTTGAAACGGTCGTGCATGGCATATTGGGTCCATGCTCGCGGAGTTATTCATTTATCGACTTTCTGTTATGGGCTCCGATACTACGTGTCGCCTGCTTAGAAAGTCGTGATACAAGGAGTTGTAATGCAAGATCTAACCAATCAGGTAAAGATATTAACGTCTTTTATTTCTGCCGCTTTGATGTCTGGCTGCACGGCGATAGAGCTGCCGGTATCCGAAAGTGCTGACTTAGCTCAAACTGAAAAACCGATAGTGCTATCCCATGCTCCAGTTACTTTAAGTCCAGACTGGCAATTGGTGTGGGAAGACCAGTTTAAAGGCGAGCAAATAAATAAACGTAATTGGTCATTAGAAGTGAACTGTTGGGGGGGCGGGAACAATGAACAACAGTGCTACACGGATGATCCTAATAACGCATTTGTTAAAGATGGCTTTTTACACATTGTCGCGCTGAAGCAAAGTCATACTGGGCCTGACAATGCTGAAGGTACGATTGGCGGAGCAACTAAGACACTCCCTTATACTTCTGCGAGGCTTAGCACAAAAGACAAGCGTGACACCAAATATGGCCGTTATGAAATCAGAGCAAAGTTACCTGGTGGACAAGGTTCATGGCCCGCAATTTGGATGCTGCCAACCGACAATATATATGGCACATGGGCAGCTTCTGGCGAAATCGATATTATGGAAGCGGTTAACCTAAACACACTTTCAGATGCGGCGGGGGCGAAAAATGATGATCTAGAGAGCCGAGTCTATGGGACGTTACATTACGGACGAAATTGGCCAGACAATGTTTATAAAGGGCAGGCCGCGATATTGCCAAATGGTGTGAACCCAACTGATGGCTTCCATACATACGCGATTGAGTGGGAAGAAGGTGAAATTCGTTGGTATGTCGACAATATTCATTACGCGACTCAAACTCAAGAGGGCTGGTACAGCCAATATGAAGCAGAAGAAGGGAAACTCATTAATGCGAGTGGAGCAGCTCCGTTTGATGAAAAGTTTCATTTGTTATTGAACTTGGCTGTCGGTGGGGCGTGGTCAGCGAACGCAAATGATAAAGGCATCGACGAAGGTTTGTTTCCGAAAACAATGCTAGTTGATTCAGTAAAAGTATACCGTTGTAAGGTTGATCGTTGGAAAGGAAAAGGGTGTGCAAGTCGCTCTGAACATGCAATACAAGTGATAGGGCACGAAGCTCCAGAGATCTTAGCAACCGATGATAGTTATGCTGATGGACCAACGTTGGAAATTTTTACCGAAACTCTTAACGCAAGCTTGGCTTATGCAAGTTATGACCCATTGGATATTGTTGACTATCAAGAGGTGACCGAACCAGATCGTGGAACAGTGCTACAAGTGAATAAGAAAGAAGGTTCAGGAAATATCTATTTTCGTTCTCCTGTAACAGATGTGACACATTGGCAAGAAACGGGTGAACTGGTCTTTGATTTGAAAGTTGAGAGTATGGCCGACGGGGTTGAACTATTGGTTAAGATGGACAGTGGCTGGCCGAAAACAAGTGACTATACCGTGCCGCTATCAGCAATGAATGAATGGAAGACGGTACGTATTCCAATCGCTGACATTTTAAAGAGAGACAACCGTTTTTCTGCTGGGAATCAAGCAGATCCAACAATGATCACTAACCTTTTAGTGTTTGAGCCTCAAGGAGAAATGAGTTTTAAACTAGATAATATTCGATTTGAAAAGTAAGCCTGTTAACAAAAGGGCTTGAATAAAAGTCTGAATATAAAGGGAACATACAATGTATGTTCCCTTTTTTATTTCGACGATTATTTGAGGAAGACAACCGACGGTGTATTTCGAAACTGGTTCTGAGTGATTGAACGGAGCAATTCGTCTTTAATATGTGAACAGTGACATTTTACTTGGTTCCATGATTGTTCGAACAAAATACTTAACATCTCTATTTTTGTGACTTACGCATAAGAAAGCGCTTTCTTTGGTGGGGTTGATCACGGTTTATATTCACGAGATCGATTTATACTCTTTCCATACCAACTGAGCGGTTAAAGCCAATAAGGTTAAGAGTGCATAGTGAATGTGGGCTTAGATTTGATCTTCTTTAAATCTGTTCGATTGGTTTTTTTAAGAAAAATAAAGAAAGCGCTTTCTTTGTGAAAGTATAATTTGGAACATGGAGTTATTATGAAACTTTCTAAGCTTACCCTTGCTTGTTTAGTCGCTACAGCTGGCTTGTCTACTGCACCTGCTGTACATGCCGAAAAATCGGATGGATTTGAATTTCACGGTTATTTCCGTGCTGGTGTTCTATTCAGTGAAAATGATGATTTTAAACGAGCAAAGTTCCCAGCATCTAAAGAGCGTTTAGGTCGATTGGGTGTTGAGTCGGATAGCCACTTTGAAGTTGCACTGCAGAAAAATTTTGAGAATGACGGTGGTCAGAAAATTCGAATCAAAACACGAGCAGCAGCCAACAATGCGGAATATGCAACCAACCAACTTGGTGCCAATGCCGATGCAACCAACAGCGAAATTGGTATGGCAGAAACTTTTGTCGAGTTTGAGGGTGTATCTGAAACCGGTGTTGTATGGGGTGGTAAGCGCTTTTATGGTAAAGATAATTACATCTTTATGACCGACTTTTTCTACACGGATATGTCAGGTACTGGTGTTGGTATTGAAGGTGTTGAGCTAGGTGGTAATAAGTGGGACTTTGCTTATATTGCAAGCGATGACTCTGGCGATACAAGTTTCTGGGGTGACAGCAACAACATCATGCATGCACTTCATGCTGGCGTGAACTTTGGCAGTGTTGAGCTTCACGCTATGGCTAAGTATATGCCAGACAATATGGTCGATTTAGGTTTTGGTAATGGCCCAGAAGCATTCGCTGAGAATGGCTATGAAATGACGGCAATTGTTCACACTGAGTCTGTCTTTGGGTTGTCAGATAAAGGTTTTACAAAATACATCGCGCAGGCTGGTAAAGGCTTAGGTTCGGGTAATCTTTTAGGCGGTACTCTTACGACTTACAACACGTACAAGCCTGGTAGCGACTATCAAAGTTGGTTAACGACAGGCACGGGTTGTGGTACGTCTTGTTTGAAGGCTGTTGATGAAAACGATGTATCACTACGTGCTTTAGCATGGGGTGGGTACTTTTTTGAAAATGGTGTGAATATTTTCCACTCTCTTCAAACCCAGTACAACGATTTTGACAATGGTGACACAGACGGCTGGGTATCAGCAATGGTGCGACCAACGTTCCCAATTTCAGAAAACTTTTTTATCGCTACCGAAGCTGGTTATATGTACAACTACGAAGACCGTAATGGTGAGTCAAAGAATTCTTATGATTACAAGCTAACAGTAGCACCGACTCTAGTTGTGCACTCTGGCTTCGGTCCATCTCCAGAAATTCGCTTCATGGCATCTTACCTTGATGGTGAAATGCAAGACGGCACGGGTAAAGAGGGCGACTTTGTTGTAGGTATTCAAGCTGACATGTGGTGGTAGAATTTTATACCTTCGGGTCTTTAGTGATATCGAGCATACCGGGGAGTAGTATGACGGCCTTGCCTTTAGGGCGGGCAAGGTTCTCGATATCCTATTTATTGCAATAGTTGAGCTCTATCCTAGCAGCACATAGAGATTCATTTTTATTGCAATGAGTCGCTTATGTTTTGAGTCTATCTCAGTAATTCCTTGCCAAAGGCTACTCATCAACCGCTTCGAGAGAGGCGGTTTTTTTATGCCTGTGCATTTAGTCTTTTAATATTCAAAACTCAGCTCTATGGGAAGAATGTTTCTTTCTAAATTCGCGAGGGCTGCATCCATTTTGGGCCTTAAAACACTTGGAGAAATAGTTGCTGTCAGAAAAGCCGCAAGACTCTGCAATGTGTTGGATGCTTTTGTTGTCGTTTAATAATAAGGTTGCCGAGTGTCGAATTTGAAGGTCTTTGACGTATTGGCTTGGGGATGTATTTAAAAACTGCCTGAATAACCTTTCTAGTTGCCGCTTGCTGATATACGCCGCTTGTGCAATGGTTTCTGTATCTAATCCTACTTCTTTGTAATGATGGTCAATATGTGCGAGAGCACGGCTCAATGCCAGGGTTGTTTTTGGTAAGCTATGGGTCTGTTCTTGATATCGCCGAGCAAGTTCTATCGCAAGTTGCTGCATTGTGCTCGTCAATATGATTTCAAACCCCTGTTCTGCGTTGTCGTATTCCGATTTGATTTGTTGTAGAAGCCCATTGACTCGTTTCAACTGAGAAAGTGATAACGTAAGTTTTGCTTGATATTCAGATGCTTGTCGAGCAATTGGTTCTATCTTGAAAAGCGCTTGATAACCTGGCATTTGCCGCATTGAAGGGACCTCAAAAAAAGGCAATGCTGTATCAAACATCAAGTTTACAATCTTCAGTTTATTTACTTCACAAAATCCATGTTCAATATCACCATTAATAACAAATACATCTCCTGTACTTAAAGGGTAAGTGTGGCTAGCTACCGTATGCTTTCCACTACCACTCACAACTAAGAAAAGTTCAGAAAAGTCATGGCTATGTACGTCAAAGTCGAAATCGTGATGACCATCGACATAGGCAAATTTTATCTGAGGATATCTCTGATGACTTTGGAGTCTAAACTTGGTTTTCATGTCGCTATTTTACCTATTTTTGTCGCTTATTTGGTAGTTACACGCCGTAGTTAAGATTACTATTTTTTGAACAAAGACAATATTAACTTTTAGGGCGAGAGGTCAAATTTTTGCTCTAAGTAAAAAAATAGTAGGACTTAAAATGAATACTGTGGAAATTCTCGAAGCACAGAAGCAACTTGCACCCATAAGTCGACAAGCGGCTACTGAGGGCATTGTGCTACTAAAAAATAGTGATTCAATATTGCCATTGCAGGCTAGTGATACGGTGTCTCTTTTTGGTCGCTGTCAGATTGATACCTACCGAAGTGGCACAGGATCTGGTGGAGCGGTGAATGTCCCTTATTCAGTTAATGCATTACAGGGCTTGTATGAGAATCCAAACATCAATCTTAATCTCAGTTTGGTGGAGGTATACCAACGTTGGGTCAAGGACAACCCTTTCAATGACGGCGGCGGTGGTTGGGCAGCTGAACCTTGGTTTCAAGATGAAATGCCTCTTTCAGCTTCTGTTGTGATGGATGCCGCCGCCAAATCTAACAAAGCCATTATTTTTATCGGTCGAACAGCGGGTGAGGATCAAGATAATGCACAGCAGCAAGGCAGTTACAATTTAACCGCGCTCGAAATGCAAATGTTGGAGAAAGTGACGGAACATTTTGATGACGTCATTGTGATACTGAACGTGACCAACATTATTGATATGTCATGGGTAAGCTCACTCAAAGATGCAAGGTCGATCAAGGCGATTTTGTATAGCTGGGCTGCAGGCATGGAAGGTGGGCATGCTTTAGCTGATGTTTTATCAGGTGATGTTAGTCCGAGTGGACGTTTGACCGACACTATTGCGCACTCTTTATCTGATTACCCTTCCAGCGCTAGCTTCGGAAATAAAGAACGTAATCTGTACCAAGAAGATATCTATGTCGGGTATCGGTATTTTGAAACTTTCAATCCTAAAGCTGTTCAATTTGAGTTTGGTTTTGGGCTGTCCTACACCCGCTTTTCCAATCAATTAAATGCGCTAATGATTCTTGGTTCTGGCTCTGAACAAGAGCTGGTATTTGATATTGAAGTTAAAAACATAGGTGAGAAATACAGTGGCAAGGATGTTGTTCAATTATATGTTGAAGCGCCTCAAGGTCATCTTGGTAAGCCAACACGAGCACTGATCGGGTTTGTGAAAACACCGACCTTGGACCCGAAAGAAACGGTGTGTTTGACAATTTCATGTCCGCTTTCTTCCTTCGCGTCATTTGATGACTGCGGTAAAACGGGACAGCCAAATAGTTACGTACTTGAAGCTGGAGAATATCACTTTTATCTAGGAGGAAGTGTTCGCCAAGCAAAGCTTGTTAGTGAGAGCGTTAAAATAGAAGAGCTGTTGGTTGTTGAGCAATTAACGGAAGCACTTGCTCCTGTCACCGGATTTAAGAGATTGATCCCCAAAGGCAACGGGAAAAATGGTGTTTACAGTTACGATTACGAATCGGTGCCGCTACGAACTATAGATTTGAGTAAACGTATTCTGAGTGAGCTTCCAAGTTCTATTCCTCTTAGTGAAGATAAGGGAATCCGTTTACTGGATGTTAAGCAGGGGCGAGCGGACATTGACGAATTCATCTCGCAAATGACCGTAAAGCAGTTAGCGGCAATTGTTCGCGGTGAAGGTATGTGCAGTCCTAAGGCGACGCCTGGTACAGCTGCTGCTTTTGGTGGTGTTTCGCCGAGCTTGTTTGATTTAGGCATCCCTGTCGTTGCGGCTGCAGATGGTCCGTCTGGTATCCGAATGGACAGCGGACATAAAGCATCTCAAGTCCCAATTGGTACATTATTAGGCTGTACATGGAACCCGGAGCTGAATGAGAAACTATTTCATTTAGTGGGGAAAGAGATGCAAGCCAATCATATTGATACGTTGCTTGGTCCTGGGATTAACATCCACCGCCACCCTTTGAATGGTCGAAATTTTGAGTATTTCTCAGAAGATCCATTTCTCTCAGGGGTAATAGCTGCATCTCAAACTCTTGGTCTTAAAGCTGCAGGAGTGTGTGGCACAATCAAGCATTTGGTGGCGAATGATCAAGAAACGTCACGGTTTGATGTTGATAGTGTTGTATCACAGAGAGCGCTTCGTGAGATTCACCTGAAGCCTTTTGAGATAGCGGTAAAACAAGGAGGAGCTTCGAGTGTTATGACCTCCTACAATCCTATTAATGGTCACTGGGCTGCATCCAATTACGACCTCAATACTACGATTCTTCGTGGGGAGTGGGGTTATAAAGGGATAGTGATAACGGATTGGTGGGCAAAAATGAATGACCCAATCAAAGGTGGTTCTGAAAGTCGAAGTTACACATCCTTTATGCTTCGCTCTCAAAATGATCTGTATATGGTTGTTGAGCATGATGGTGCGGAAAATAACGTGTCGAATGACGATACGTTACAGGCGCTTGATAACGGAACGTTGAGCTTAGGGGAGTTGCAACGAAGCGCGATGAATATTTGTCGTTTTATTATGGACTCTCCAGCAATGGGTCGCCCATTAGTCGCTTTTGATCCAGTTAAGAGCTTTGAGGCGACCCAAAATCTTAATAAACAACAGAGGAAAACTGATGGAGACTTTTGCTCTCTGACGGCAGAGCAACATGCAATAGTATTACCACTTAATATCAGAGAAAATCGTAGCATTGTTTTGGAAGTTAAACAGGCTGGTGTGTATCGATGTGCAGGTATTGTTAACTACGATAGCGGCACTTTGGCTCAATCTGCGTGTAGTTTAAGTCTCAATAACGTGTACGCGATGTCTCTATCAGTGAATGGTACTAATGGCGAGACAGTTTCAGTTGAGGGGCTTTCCGTTAAGCTTGATAAAGGCTTTTATTCTTTGGATATTGAATTCATCAAATTAGGCTTAGAATTAGAGCAATTAGAGTTTTCGTTTATGCCTGAATAGGGCTGAGGGATAACAGTCGTTTATTTAACTCTCGTTGCTCAAAAAAGAGGTAAAGTGAGAGAAAATAAACGACTACTTGCGGCTGAGTTATTGTGCTTTTTGATATTGCTTCATCGCGTTAACAAAGGAGTTTCGCATCCCTTCGATTCCTAATCGCTCAGATTCTTCAACGTAAGTCAGTGCTGCACTAAAATCTCCAGATGAAACCGAGTTTTCTATAAGAGTTTGATAAACCTCTTTCTTATTCAGTGTATTTTCCGTTAATAAACCTGATTGGGCTACGGTTGATTCTGGAATAATTTGTTGGACTCGCTTTTGACGGTTTTGTTCTTCAACAACGGTGGTTACCGCTGTGAATTTAAAATCAAAGGAGACTTTCCCGATTGCTGAATGGGGGATGGCGTAGTCCGTGTTATGAGCTATGTTTGCCTGAATATCGCCAGAACGTATCGCCATATCACTTGGTTTTTCGACAGGAGTTGTTTCTGCGAGTGCTTCGCTGGTTGTGAATACGACCAAGTAAGCAGGAGTCTCGCCGTTTAAGTAACGTTCTTGCAGTTCTATTTGTGCGCCATATCGAGCACCATCAAGCAGGCTAAGTGGCTGGTACTTAATACTTTCATTGCCAATGACATCTAGCGGCTGATAATTTTTGTCTAAGACCAAAAGTGACGGAACAAATGCTGAATAATTAGCATTTGAAGTCACTGAAAAACGAATAGCATCTAGTGTTGTAGGAAGCTTTAGCCCTCCAGCAAAGGATCGGCCAGATTTGAACTCGATTTTAGGGCTTGCTGTGGTGATCGAAACAGATATTTCTTCTGGGTTCGTAATGCTTTGATATTGAATGTTACTCAGGGTTTCGCAGCAGTTTTCGTTGTTTCGTAGCGACTCTAGCCCCGGAGATGTTTTGTGATAGCTAACCGGTGACTCTGTCACTGTTGAGCAGGCGCTTAGTGCGAATACCGCTGGTAGTATTGCTAAATATTTCATAATTTACTCACAGTAAAAAAGCATATCTGATTCAGAGTACTTAATTGATAATAGTGATAGACTACAAGAAAGCGCTTTCTTTTTGAGTGACGAACACCAAATTTAAAGAAATACTCGCTAATAATTAGTACGAATTAGGTAACAGGCTGCCGTTGACCTGTTACCTAGATTGAAAGTTAACGAGAAACCGAACTTAATAATTGAGCAAAGCGATCCCAGGATTTTTGGTCAGCTTCATGATGATAGTTGTTAGACCCGAATACTGTGAAGGCGTGTGGTGCTCCACTATAAGTGATCATTTCATGTGGGACTTTGGTCGATTCGAGTTGAGTAGCAAGGCTACCAAAATCCTGCATTGAGATCATGGCATCTGCCGTTCCATGGAACACGACAACAGGTGCTTTGGTTTGTGAGTAGTCTTGTCCTTTTGGTGTAGATAAACCACCGTGGAAGGTGACATAAGCTTTGGATGGAATCCCTGCTCTCGCGGCTTCCAGGACGGCAGCACCACCAAAACAATAACCCATCATCACATTGTTATCTAAGTTACCGCCAAGCCTTTGCGCTTCCATTGCGCCTGCATTAAGTAGTGCGCGCATTTTTTCCCGGTCTTTATACAACTCGCCCGTGTGTTGCTTTTTATCTTTCACTTCTGTTGGGCGAATGTCTTTGCCAAACAGGTCGATAGCAAACACGTTGTAACCGAGTTCGTTGAGCATCTCAGAACGCTTTTTCTCGTAGTCGGTCAAGCCATCCCAATCGTGTATTAAAAGTACTAGAGGGGCTTGATCGCTGGCTTCGCTCCAGTAACCTTCATAATCCATGCCATCCACCTGGTAGATGACGTTTTCTCCAGAGTGTGCTGCAAAAGGAAGCAAAACCGAAAACAGACCTAGTGTAGTAAGTGCTCGCATACATTAATCCTTCAGGTGACGAGTGGCAATCCAATGGAAAGTATAGATAACGTTATGATTCTCGCGAGATTGTCAGTTTGGCTTTGATGGGTAAAGCAGGGAGGATAGCTGTCTTAAACGGAAGAAACTTATGCGGAAGATACAATCACAGTAGTCGTCACTGTGATTGTTCGAATAACAGGTTTAAGAGGTTTGAACCATTACCAAGTAGGGGCTGTGCTGTTATCGCTGCTAGAAAGACTTGTTCTGATATCAGGATACTTTCGTTGGTAGCGTGGTAACATCGACTCGTTTCCTAAGATGCCACCTTGATGAATATAGATAATGGTTTTAGTCGGATTATCTGCCTGCCATTGATCTAAACATTGCCACATCAATGGATCGTAAAGCAGGTCAAACTCAATGTCGGTTTGCTCCTGCAGATCTAGCCATGTCTGATAGTCCTGTTGATACAGTTTACCAAAGTGATGCTTTTTCGGGAGAGGCAATATCTGCGGATGTTCGCTTTCGCCAAGCTCATTGAATTGCTGAGTGAGGTAGTCACTTCCACCTACACAAGCGCAAGTGAGCACCGGGATATTGTGTAACTTTAGATGCTTATGAAGGTACAGCGCAGTACTGCCAGTTCCTGCGGGTAGGGCCACAACAAAATCGTATTGGTTTTCAAAGCGAGTCCAGCTCAGTATTTCCATCGCCAGTTGTTTTACGCCATATTCGGAAAGTTGAGAGCGGCCACCCTCAGGTAACACGATACACTGTGAGTCTGGTTGTCTTATTTGCTCAATATACGCTTGTGGATGAAGTTCAGAGCCTGTCTCTTTGACTGAAATGACTTTAGCGCCGAGGTCGATGGCACCACGGTAATTGCCGATAGGGCGTTCTAGTAGCCACTCGGGAAGGTGGTCGACGTAAAACTCAAGTGTCCAGCCTTTAATCTTTGCCAATGCCGCCAGTGAGAACAGAGAGTTCGCTTGAGCTGAACCGTAGCTGATCAGGGTGGTAATGTTCGGATGATCGTCTTCTAGCAACTTCATAAACTTGCGAGCTTTATTGCCACAAAAATGGGAGTGCAGCTGGTCGTCACGCTTTAAGAAAAAAGTGTGGTCGTTATATTGATGCTGAGTTACAGGGCTATTATTTAGTTTCATCGCACTTAGTAAAAATGCTGACTAAAAAGCCAGCATTTTAAAATCAAATTGGACTTACGAGTATCTAGCAGGTTATTGGCTCTGTAAACCAACTACATCAAGTTTTCACTCGATATTGAATCCAATAGATACTAGTGAATATCGATCGCTCTAAAAGGTGATTTGAGCTGTGCATCCACCGCAAGTTCGGTTGAACAGTTTGAAGTCCCAGTGATAGCGTTGACATAGGTCGTCAACAATCAGCAACCCTAAGCCGTGACCGTTAGGGTTGTATTGATCTTGTAAGCCTTCGCCTTGGTCTTCAATCGTGATGCCGTTTTGAGACAAAGTAATTGTCACAGTACCACTATTGGTCGCAGCAATAGCATTCCTTAGTAGGTTACCAATCAGCATGTTCATGATCGCGCTGGTGGCTTGAATGGTCGGCTCAGACTCAACGGCTAATGATATCTCGACCTCTTTGTCAGAGGCCTGTGAAGTGCTTTTTGACACAATAGCTTCTAGTTCTTGTTGGCTAAATAAGCGCAGTGGTGCGTCGTCACTGTTTCTTTCATATCGTACGAGGCCAAGCAAGGCATCGACCATCTCCGACATCTGCACGATGGCGTCATCAATACGCTCAACCTGACGAGATTGAAACTCGCTAGTATCACTACGAAGCAATAGCTTGTTAGCACCACGTGCAACGGTGAGCGGGGTTCTCAATTCATGGCTTGCGTAGCGTGCAAAGGCTTGTTCTCGCTTGATAAGGTAGTTGATTTCTCGACGATATTGATTGAGTTGATCGGTCAGTTGACGGAATTCAATCGCAGCATCGTCACTTACTCCAAATTCTTCGTTGAGGTTGAGTTTGTTCGACTCAAGCTGTGCAGAGAGAGAGTTAAATGGTTCAATAAGCCGTTTGGATAATCGATAAAGTATTGAACCAAAGCAAAAAATTAGGATAGAGAGCAATGTGAGTATGAACATTGTTGCGTATACTGATTCTGTTTGGTCCAGTTCGATAAGGTCTATTTCAGACAGTAGAATAATAGGATAGGTTTTTCCTTGGTGTGTGTACTCACCAACATAGACCATGCGCGAGTTTGGTTCTTGACCCACTTCGCCAAGGAAGTTTTCTCTGCCTTTTATAAATTTAGAGTACTCTTCCGGTATGAGAGTTGGGTCATTATAGGCGGTGGTCAGTTCATCTATTCTTAATTCACCATTCTCCCCAGCTTGAAACTGACTGATGGCGTAGTTGCGGTCAATCAGGATTCGCCTTTCGCCGACGCTGTCTTCAGACAAAAACAGTGCAGATATAAAGATCACATAGACAAATGCCGTCACAATCACCGCCATTAAGCCAAAGAAAAGCGCTAAGCGGCCTGTTAGGGTTTTTGTACTAGTGAGAACATTGAGAATCAATTGTAAGACTCCAGGCGGAATCCAACCTTAGGAACCGTAATTAGCATCTGGGTATCAAAGGGCTTATCGAGTTGATTACGCAGTTGGTAGATGTGACTACGTAGCACATCGTTGTTCGGTTCGTCTTCTTCCCATAGCTTGTACGAGATGTCTTCACGCGTTACCACTTCAGGTGCATTCTGGCACAGCATCTCAAGAATGGTATAGGTGGTTGGGTTGAGTGCAAGTAGCTTGTCTTGACGGTAAGCTTTGCGGGTTTTCTGGTCGATGGTGAGCTCGTCAAATTGAAGCTTAGAGGAGGCGACTTTTCCGCGGTAACGGCGAACCAGCGCATTCATCCTTGCTTCGAGAATATCTAAGTCAAAGGGCTTGGTGAGATAGTCATCTGCACCGTGGTCAAAGCCTTTCAGCATATCTTCGCGGCTATCGAGTGCAGTCAGCATCAGGATCGGCGTTGCGTTGCCTTGATCTCGTAGTTTGTTGCAAACTGTCAGTCCATCCATTCGTGGCAACATCAGATCTAAAATAATGATATCAAAAGAGTTATCCATCGCGAGTTGCAGGCCAAGCTCACCATTGTCGGCATAATCGAGTTCCATGCCAATACACTCAAAATAATCAAATAAGACACCTGCAATTTCACGGTTATCTTCGACCAATAGAACTCGTTTCATTTTGATTCTCATACAGAAATAGACACTAACATTATCCTGGGTGAGCGTGAAAAATATGTCAATAACATAACTTTCACTTATGAGCGCGTAAATTGATTTCAGATTAATAAATAGAAGAACGTAGTATGTCTGAACTTCATATTAGCCGACCGAAAGAATCCCTCTCGCAGATCCACCCAGCGGTTTTGCTGTCTATCATTGTGCCTTTTTATAACGAACAAGAGGTGTTGGAAGAGTTTCATTCACGCTTAACCAAGGTGTTAGATAGCCTGCCGATTACCAGTGAGATTGTTTATGTCGATGATGGCAGTAAAGATAACAGCTTAGATGTGGTGAGCTCATTTACCTCAATCAATAGTTCTATTTCTGTTATCGGACTGAGCCGTAATTTCGGTAAAGAGTCGGCGATGAGTGCAGGCTTAGAGCATTGTCGCGGACAAGCGGTGATCTTATTAGATGCAGACTTACAAGACCCACCTGAGTTAATTCCTCAAATGATTGCCAAATGGCGTGAAGGTTATGATGTGGTCAATATGCAGCGCAGCCAGCGTGACGGTGAAACCTGGTTCAAGAAGTTTTCAGCGGCCAGCTTTTATAAAGTGATGAATGCAGCGGCGAAGATTGATGTTCCTGAGAATGTCGGTGATTTCCGACTGCTGAGCCGTGAAGTTGTCGACCATATTAACCAACTTCCAGAACGTAACCGCTACATGAAAGGCATTTTTTCATGGCCGGGCTTCCGCCAAGCGACCATTCAATTTAATCGTGATGCGCGCTTCTGTGGGGAGACGAAGTGGAATTACCTTAAGTTGATCGGGTTGGCGATGGATGGCATCACGTCATTCTCTATCCGACCATTGCGTATTGCTACGGCAGTCGGTGGCTTGGTCGCACTAAGCGCGTTTATCTACGGGATGGTTATTGTCTTTAAAACTATGATGTTTGGTGAGCCAATCACAGGATACCCATCCATGATGGTGGTTCAACTTGCCCTCGGTGGCATTCAACTTCTGAGTATCGGTTTAATGGGGGAATACATAGGTCGTATTTTCATTGAAACCAAGAATCGTCCTTTGTATCTGATCCAATCTGTGGTCGATACGCCTGCGTTAAAAACACATTTTAAATTAGAGGAATCGGCATGAGCCTGAATAGAACACATCTATGGTATTTACTGGCTTTTGCACTGGTTTTGAGGCTCTTATCTTTGGCGACGTATCCGTTGATGGATACCACTGAGGCTCGCTATGGGGAAATGGCGCGTCTAATGGTGGAAACCGGCAATTGGTTAACCCCTCAGTTCGATTACGGCATCCCTTTTTGGGGTAAGCCTCCGATGTTTACTTGGATGAGTGCGATTGGCATTGAGCTTTTTGGGTTAAGCGAGTTTGCTGTCCGTGCTCCACATTGGTTGGCAGGTTTCGCGACAATTTTATTGATCGCGTATATGGCAAAGCGTACCGGACAAAGTGCGCTGGTTGCGGCAGTGGTATTGGCGACCTGTGGCATTTTCTCGATTGCTGCCGGTGCTGTAATGACGGATATGGCGCTAACCTTATCTATGACGATTGCGATGCTTGGGTTTTATTTGTGTTGGCAGGGAGAAGGCAGTGACAAGACCAATAGAAATTGGGGATATATCGGTTTCATTGGCTTGGCATTAGGTTTACTTGCAAAAGGTCCTGTTGCGATTGTTATCATGGGTATCGCGGTTTTCCCTTGGCTAGTTTTACAACACGGGTTTATTGGTGCTTTCAAAGTGCTTTGGCAACGTTTCCCATTGTTATCTGGTGTTGGATTGATGCTGGCGATCGCTTTGCCTTGGTACATCATGGCTGAAATCGCGACACCGGGTTTTATTGATTACTTTATTGTTGGCGAGCATTTTAAGCGTTTTGCAGTGAGCGGCTGGGAAGGGGATCTTTATGGCTCTGCACACGACCAGACGCGAGGTATGATTTGGGTATTCTGGATTCAAGCCGCCGCGCCTTGGTCGATTGTTTTACCGATATTGGCGTTCGTTCGCCGTAAGAAAATCGCTCAAATCAACATTGAGAATCGTGGGCTGTTTTCATTTCTTGTATGTTGGTTAATTTCACCTCTGATTCTATTTACCATGGCAGGTAACATTCTTCCTGCGTATGTGCTCCCGGGGATCCCAGCACTTGGTTTACTGGTGGCGATGTTAGTGGTTGAAAAAGACAAGAAGTGGTTCTCTAGCGTTGCGCTTGTTTTGCCTGTGCTGTTGATGATCGCGATGGTGTACCTGAATTTAGGCAAGGCAAATGAAAAAAGTGACCGTATCATCTTCGAACAAATAACAGATTCATCGCCAAGTTTTTACGTGGGTAAACGACCGTTCTCGGGGCAGTTTTACAGCCATGGGCAGGCAAAGAAATTGCTCGATATTGAACAGCTAGATGGTATCGACAAGTTCTACTTGATAGGGAAAAAATCGGAAGTAGAAACCAAGATCAAAGAGAACGCACTGACCTGTATTTTGGAGCCGACCGTCAAAATAAAGCGAGCTTTGTTCACCTGTCATAGCCAGAACATCAAACCCAATCAATCGTTGAGTCACATTCAAATTGGAAGCTATGGTCAGCCTTAACGCAAGCTTACGCGTTTGCAAAGATAAGCTTCGGGTGTACAGCCAGAATTTACAATCCCACCATAAGATAATTCGGTTCGCTGCGGTTGGTGTTGGTGGGTTTGTTGTTGATTGCACTGTGTTCTCGTTGCTGCACTACCTTGCCGGGTTGCCATTGATGAGTGCAAGGATAGGTGCCTTCATTGCTGCCGCCACGACAACTTGGTTGGGCAATCGTGTGCTGACGTTTGAGTTCAAAGGGCAGGGCGGTTGGTCAGATAAGTTGATTCAATGGCAAAAGTTCATGCTGTCAGCATCGATATCGGCAATACCTAATTTGCTGTGTTTTAAGCTGATGACAGAAATGCTGCCTGCATTTGACGGGGCTGTCTTTGTCGCCATGGCAATGGGTATCTTAGTTGGAATGGTGACGAACTATTTGTTCAGTCAGTATTGGGTTTTCGCCCGCTAGGCTTTCTCAAAAGTCACGTCGCTTTAGATTTACCAACGAAAGATACAAAAAGCGCAGCTAAACAGCTGCGCTTTGTGTTTTTATGTTCGCGAATGGTATCTGTTTACATACTAGCGTTGTGCAGTTCGTTGACGGTTCTTTCCGTTACCAGCCGGCTTTCCACCTTGGCCGTTACCGCCTTTATTGCGGTTTGGTTTGCCGTTTCCGCTGCCAGTGCCTTGTGATTGACCACCAGGCCCTTTCTTGATGAAGCCAGTTGCTGGTTTACGAGAGTTCCCATTACCGCCACCGTTACCTTGGCCACCATTGCTGTTACCAGTAGGTTTCTTACCCCCTGGTTTTGGCTTATTGCCACCAGATTTAGAGTGGTTACGTGGCTTCTCACCGCCTAAACCCGGTTGAGATTTGCTGTGTTTAGTAGCAAAACGTTGTGAACCGTGACGACCAGACTTGCGACGCTGCGCAGGTGTTTGGGCATCAAAGTCATCCTCAGGAACCAAGCAACCTGGTTTATCACCAATTAGGTGTTTTTTACCCATGTCGATCAACGCTTCACGGATCAGTTTCCAGTTCTCTGGATCGTGGTAGCGAAGCAGTGCTTTATGCAGACGACGTTGACGGTCACCTTTTGGCACGGGGATATCTTCACGTTTTTTGTATTTAACGCGTTTCAGAGGGTTTGTCTCTGAGTAGTACATCGACGTTGCGTTACACATTGGCGATGGGTAGAAGTTCTGTACTTGGTCACATTCGTAGTTGTGCTTTTTCAGCCACAATGCCAGGTTAAGCATGTCTTCATCTTCTGTGCCCGGGTGAGCTGAGATGAAGTAAGGAATTAGGTACTGTTTCTTACCGGCTTCAGCGCTGTACTTCTCGAACATTTCTTTGAAACGATCGTAAGTGCCCATACCCGGCTTCATCATCAGATCCAGAGGGCCTTTCTCAGTATGCTCTGGAGCAATCTTCAAATAGCCACCTACGTGGTGCGTTACAAGCTCACGCACGTATTCTGGTGATTCAATCGCTAAGTCGTAACGAACACCGGAAGCGATCATGATCTTCTTAACACCTGGTACTTTTCTCGCTGAACGGTACAGGTCGATGGTGTGTTTGTGGTCTGTGTTTAGCTTCTCACAGATTTTCGGGAACACACACGATGGACGGCGACAGTTCACTTCTGCTTTCGGGTCTGAACAACCTAAACGGTACATGTTCGCCGTAGGGCCGCCCAAGTCAGAAATGGTACCAGTAAAGCCAGGTACTTTATCTTTGATGTCTTCGATCTCATCCAAGATAGATTCTTTCGAACGGTTCTGGATGATACGACCTTCATGTTCTGTGATTGAACAGAAAGAACAACCACCAAAACAACCACGCATGATGTTTACCGAGGTTTTGATCATCTCGTAGGCTGGAATCTTTGCTTTGCCGTACATCGGGTGAGGTACACGCTTATAAGCAAGGCCAAACACGTAATCCATCTCTTCTGTAGCTAGAGGGATTGGTGCTTGGTTAACCCAAAGCTCGCGGTCACCGTGACGTTGAATCAAAGCACGGCCTGAGTACGGGTTTGTCTCTAGGTGTAAGATACGGCTTGCGTGAGCGTAAAGAATACGGTCGTTGTTAAGCTTTTCGAACGCAGGTATACGAACCGCTGTTGTTTTCGCATCGTGACGAGAAGGGCGAATCGTAATTGGCTGCGCCTTTGGCTCTTCATCTTTTTTGGTATCGCATTGCGTTTCCACTTCGTACGGGTTTACTGGTACGTAAGCTTTATTTGGCTTTTCGATACGAGAAGAGTCGATGATCTTGTAACCTTCAGGTGCAGCAGGCAGGTTGATTGCCGTACCACGAATATTGGTGAGGTTAGAGATCTCTTCACCATCAGCAAGGCGGTGTGCCACTTCTACTAGTGCACGTTCTGCGTTACCAAATAGCAGGATGTCCGCTTTTGCATCAAACAGTACAGAGCGACGAACTTTATCCGACCAGTAGTCGTAGTGAGCTACACGACGCAAGCTCGCTTCGATACCACCCAATACGATTGGTGTGCCTTTATAAGCTTCACGACAACGCTGAGAGTAAACCAGAGTTGCACGATCAGGACGCTTACCACCTTCGTTATTTGGCGTGTATGCATCATCGTGACGTAATTTGCGATCAGAGGTATAGCGGTTGATCATGGAGTCCATGTTACCCGCGGTGATGCCGAAGAATAGGTTTGGTTTACCTAGCTTCATGAAGGCATCTTTATTGTCCCACTTCGGTTGAGCGATGATGCCCACGCGGAAGCCTTGAGCTTCAAGAAGACGGCCGATGATAGCCATACCAAAGCTCGGGTGATCAACATAAGCGTCACCAGTTACAATAATAATGTCACAGCTATCCCATCCAAGAGCATCCATCTCCTTTCTACTGGTAGGCAAAAAGGGTGCAGTTCCGTAGCACTCGGCCCAGTATTTTTTGTGTTCGTGAATAGGAGTGATATCGCTGTACATATTTCGACCTCTGATTTTTGAGGCGGGAATTATAGCGGCATGCGCCCTGACTAGCCAGTAGAACATGCCCCTGTTAGTTCTGATGTCTTTCGTCATTTTGCTGATAAAAACAACAAAAGAGCCAAACAACAGCATAGTTGAAGCCTTGAATAACGTCGCTAATTTGTGATTTTGATTAGTGTTCACAGCAGTTTTTGATATTATTCGCGAAAATAAGTCTAGATAAGTAGATCCACAATGGTCGAAACATTATTACTGCAATTTGCTCCAATGTTATTAGGAGCTCAACTGATCTTAACCCTGATTCTGGTGAAGGGAGATATTTGCCCGGGGCAACGTGGTCGTATCCACAAAATGTTACCTGCGATTGGCGTACTTTGGTTAGCCGTGGCTTCAGTGAAAATTGAGGCATTTCTTGTCGTTTTCGCAATCTTTTATTTCTATTCTCAAGTTCAGACTAAGAAAACACGTGATTCGGGCCCGATTTGGGTGATGTATCTGGCGTGTGGTTTAGCGTTGTCTTACGTTGCTATCCAAGCATTTGAGCAACCAACCGTTGTAGGTATTATCACGACATTATTGTTGGTGGTTTTATTGGGCGCGGCGTTTGCTCATCTATTACTGACGATTGCAAGAACGCGCTTACAAGCGTTTCACCGTGTGCTGCCTGTTGTCGGTGTATTGACTGGGATGCTGGTAGTACTTGCGACGGTTGTGAATGTTTACTCGCTTTCTGAAGCTCAGTTAGAGCCTGTTATCTCAGCATTGCTGTTTAGCTTTGCGCTGCTTATCTCTTCAATCGTGGTGTGGTGTTGGCACCTACTGTTTGTTAAAACGCCAGAGAAGGTTCAGCTTACTGTGTCATTACTGATGTTGTTAGCCGCTGTCGTTGGCCTAACACCAATTTGGGCGCTGTAATTACCCGTTTGAGTTAAGAAGTGTGATCTGTTTTTTAGCGAGAGGCGAGTTAGCGTTCTAAACTTAATCTAGTCAGAGTGTTCGTAAGGAGTACGAGATGGATTTAAGCAACGTCAAAAGCCTAGATAGCATTATTTTGCTTGGAATAGTGAATGAAAAACTGCGCTTGGAATGCGACAGTTTTGAAGAACTAATTAGCATGTATGAAATGGATATAGAAAGTGTCGTGGGCAAGCTAGACATGCTTGGCTATCAATACGACCCACTGACGAATCAGTTTAAGTCATACGCAAGATAGTCTATTTTTCGCGATTGAACAGATATCGTAAGATAAGCGTTACTGAACCTAAAAAGTCACAGGTAATCTGTGACTTTTTTGTTTTTGTACTTTGTGTTGATCTAATAACCGATATGGTTAAACGACTTCAATCCCATCCAAGTGGCTCTTACTCTGCTGCCTTGCAGTGCTGAAGAATGCTTGCAGATAACGTTTGTCTTTCTCTGAGTTTCTTACCGCAGCGAATAGCCTTCTTGAAAGCCCTTTACCCAGAGGCTTACTAGCAATTAATCCCTGTCTTGAAAACTCGCTGATTGCCCAGTTTGGCAAGGCTGCGACCCCTAACCCTGCTGATACCATTTGCACTAACATCAAGGTGTTGTCTGCCTGCTTCCACTTCTTAGGTTCAATACCTGCAGGTTGCAAGAAGTGTTTCACCACATCTAGACGCTGCTTTTGAACTGGGTACGAAAGCATCGTGAGATCGCTAAGATCTTGCGGATCAATGCTTGGTTTCTCGGCCAAAGGAGAGTTAATCGCCGTGATCAAACGCATTTCGAAATCGAAAAGTGGCTCATAGTGGATCTCAGAGCGAGGTTGAATGTCTGAGGTGATCACTAAATCCAACTCGCCGGCCATTAGCGCGGGTAGCGGTTCAAAGCCAAAACCGGACGAGAAATCTAGAGTCACGCTTGGCCAAGCGACTTGATACTCTTTCAATGCAGGCATTAACCATTGGAAGCATGAGTGACACTCGATCGCCATATGCAGACGGCCATTCACGTCCTCTTTGAGGCTCGCCAACTCATTCTCTGCTTTAGCGATTCTTGGTTGAATCTCATCAGCGAGCTTAAGCAAGATCTCCCCCTCTGAGGTGAACTTTACTGGCCGAGTTTTGCGCAGGAACAACTGCCCACCAATACGTGCCTCTAGATCCTTCAATTGATGAGAAAGCGCCGACTGAGTCAGGTGTAGAGAGGTCGCTGTTGCTGTGAGCGAACCGCTATCTCTCAAGGTCGTCAATGTTCGCAGGTGTTTAAGCTCTATCATGAGTATTCCTCATATTCCCTAAGCTAATTCAATATTTCTTAATAATCACCCTACGGGGTTTTTTATCATTTGTAAACGTCTAGATGTCCAGATGGATTTAACTATATTCATCTCTGACTCGCTGATGATGAATATTTTTAATAAACAAGATGAATATTTGGACGTTGTTCAGCGATTCGATTCGGTAGATAGTTTAGCCATCCAGACGCCTTTTTATGAAAGCAAGAACACAATAGGCAATCTGAAAAGATACTAACAATTATTGAATAAGGAACAGGTTCATGACGACAACAACGCATATTCTTGGCTACCCACGTATCGGTGAAAAGCGCGAACTGAAATTCACACTCGAAAAATACTGGCGTGGTGAAATCAACCAATCAGAACTCAAACAGCTAGGTAGCGAGCTGAGAAATCGTAACTGGAATGTACAAGCTGATGCGAATCTTAGCTTTGCAACTGCGGGTGACTTCGCATGGTACGACCATGTACTGACAACGACTTTGCTATTGGGGCATGTACCAAAGCGTCATGCTGGTGGTAGCGAAGAGGAGAAAGCTTTTCCTGATTTAGATACCTTGTTCCGAGTGGGACGTGGGCAATCACAAGTTGAAGCTGCTTGTTGTGGTGGGAAACACGCTTCTGAAGGCACGAACAACGGTGCAGCGGCGTCAGATATGACCAAGTGGTTCAATACCAACTATCACTACATTGTTCCTGAGTTCAGTAAAGATGATTCGTTTGAGGTGAGCTGGCCACAATTGTTTGATGAAGTGAATGAAGCCGTTCAAGCAGGGCATAAAGTGAAACCTGTCCTTCTTGGTCCACTGTCTTACTTGTACTTAGGGAAAGAGGTAGAAGAGGGCTTCGACCGCTTAACCTTGTTGCCCCGCTTGCTGACTGCCTACCAAGCGATTTTGGCGAAGCTTGCCAAGTTGGGGGTTGAGTGGGTTCAAATTGATGAGCCAATTCTTGCCCTCGAGCTTGAAAAACAATGGGCTGATTCATTTAAATTGGCATACCAAGTTATTCAAGGGGAAGTGAAACTGCTATTAACCACGTACTTCGATTCGGTGACAGATACTTTAGACAAAATCGTCAAACTACCGGTTAACGGGCTGCATATCGATCTAGCTGCAGCGCCACAGCAGCTTGATGAAGTCGTTAGTCAATTACCGGCGGAGTGGGTGTTGTCTGCTGGTGTGATCAACGGACGCAATGTTTGGCGAGCAGACTTAGCGACTCAACTAGCGAAACTGCAACCGGTGAAAGAGAAGTTAGGCGATAAGCTTTGGGTGGCGAGCTCATGTTCGCTGCTACACAGCCCGGTTGATTTAGAGCTAGAGGATTCGCTTAGCAACGAAGTGAAAAGCTGGTTTGCTTTCGCGAAACAGAAAGTGACGGAGGTGAGCTTATTGGGTGCCGCGCTAGACGGAGATCAAAATGCCATCTTAGCGTGTGAGACTTATAGCCAACCGATTGTTGCTCGGAAAAGCGCGACACACGTAAACAAGCCGCAGGTACAGGCTCGTATTAATACAATCACTAAAGCATTGGCAGAGCGTAGTGCCCCTTATGCAGAACGCGCTGCACACCAGTCTGAAGTGTTGGGTTTACCGTTGTTACCAACCACAACGATAGGTTCGTTCCCACAGACAGGAGAGATTCGCGTTCAACGCAGCGCGTATCGCACCGGAAAATTGAGCGAAGCGGAATACACGACCGCACTAAAAGGTCATATTGCCGATGCGGTGAAGCGTCAAGAAGCACTTGATTTGGATGTGTTGGTGCATGGTGAAGCCGAACGTAACGACATGGTGGAATACTTTGCTGAAAACCTAGCAGGCTTCCAAACCACCAAGTTTGGTTGGGTACAAAGCTATGGCTCTCGCTGCGTGAAACCTGCGATTGTGGTCGCGGATATTGAGCGTGAAAAACCGATGACGGTCGAGTGGACGACTTATGCACAATCTCTGACATCTAAGCAGATGAAAGGCATGTTGACTGGCCCTGTGACAATTCTGTGTTGGACCTTCCCGCGTGAAGATATCTCGCGTAAAGAAATTACGAATCAGTTAGCGTTTGCATTACACGATGAGGTATCTGATTTGCAAGATGCAGGAATCAACATTATCCAAATCGATGAACCAGCTATTCGTGAAGGCCTGCCGCTTAAAAAGCGTGACCATGCAGAATATTTAGAATGGGCGGTAGATGCTTTTAAGATTTCAGCGGCAAGTGCTAACCCAGAAACTCAGATTCATACGCACATGTGTTACAGCGAGTTCAATGAAATCATTGATTCAGTGGCCGCATTAGATGCTGATGTGATTACTATTGAGACGTCTCGCTCGAACATGGAACTGCTTAAAGCGTTTGAAGAGTTCAACTACCCGAACGCGATTGGCCCAGGTGTTTATGATATTCATTCACCAAACATCCCATCGCTGGAGTGGATTATTAGCCTGCTTAAGAAGGCGGCGGAAAAAATACCGGCAGAGCGCTTATGGGCAAACCCAGATTGTGGTCTTAAAACTCGCAATTGGGCAGAAACAGAAGCAGCACTGACTAACTTAGTCTCCGCGACTAAGGAATTGCGTAAAGAGTGGGAATCTGTTGAGGCATAATTTAGTCTAGGATTTTGATTGTTTAATAAAACAAAGGCCTCGCAAATGCGAGGCCCTCTAGTTTTATACTTGTTCGAATCTCGAATCTCGAATCTCGAATCTCGAATCTCGAATCTTAATTAGCGCTCTGGCAAGTATCTTTGCTTATCAGCTTCTCAACCATCAGTTGTCCGCGTGTGTTGCGGATCTTGATGTTGTAAGCCAAGCCCATATCTAGGTTTGCTCTTACTTCTGAGTTAGTACAGTAGCTATTCACACTCATATCGACAACTTGGTTTAAAGGCTTAGCACCTTTAGCATCTTGGTTGTAGATCATCATGATTTCAATCACGGTGTTTTTTGCTAGTACTCGCATAACAGACAGTGGGCCATACTCAATAGGTAGGCCTGCAGATAGCACGCCAGCACGATGCTGCGCCATCATCTCGAGTTGTCTTTGTTGGTCTTGCTCACTTGAAGCACAGCCTGCAAGCAGGATCGCGGCCAGTGAGCTAATAATCCATTTTTTCACGTTAAAATACTTTCTTGAATGGTTTTACGATGACATTTTGGTAGACACCAGCGTCGATGTACGGATCTGCGTCTGCCCATGCCTGTGCGTCTTCTAAAGAGTTAAACTCAGCGATTACTGTTGAACCTGTGAAACCAGCTTCGCCAGGGTTATCTGAATCAATCGCTGGCATTGGCCCCGCTGTTAATAGGCGGCCTTCATCGTGAAGTGTTTGTAGGCGTTCTAGATGTTGTGGGCGAACACTGAGGCGTTTTTCTAATGAATTTTCGACATCTTGAGAGAAAATCACGTACCACATATTGGCATATCCTTATTTTACTTCACTGAATTTGGGAGATTATAAAATAGCTATCTTGCTAATTTACGCGAACTAATTGGTATTGGAAGAGCTAATGATAAGAAATTGTGAATTGGTGCGAGAGACTTGTATGGTCTTTAGCGATTTCATTTGCTGAAACTAAAGACCACAGATACGTATGACTTAGTGAAAAGTACTATTTCTTGATGGTTCGAGGCTTGCCACTTTCATCAACGGCTACGTAGTTGAACGTTGCACCACATACCTTGTAGCGGTCGCCAATGCCGTGATCCAGGACCGGCTTAACCCAGACTTCTAGGTCGATATTCATCGAGCTGCGGCCAATCTTTGTGCAGTCACCATAAACACATACCACGTCACCAACGGATACGGGCTGCTTGAATTCAATGCTCGAAACCGACACGGTAACAATTTTGCCGTTAGAGATTTCTTTCGCCAAGATGCCGCCTGCAAGGTCGAGCTGAGACATTATCCAACCACCGAAGATTTGACCTGCTGCATTGGTATCAGAAGGCATCGCTAATGTGCGAAGAAGTAGGGAACCAATTGGGTTCAAAGTTGATTGAATCGTCATTGTTGTACTCTTGGTGGTATTGATTATCTAAATAAAAATAGAAGTGTTGGTTGGTGAAGCGCATTGGCAAACGAGCGCAATGAACAACAGAGATCAGATAGCCAATAATTTAGTGCGATTTACATTAAATAATAGGCTTTATTTTGACCAGTTTCCGCAACACAAAAAAGCTAACGGCCAATGATCACGAGTATCATTGGCCGCTAGGTATAGCATATTGACAAGAATTGTAACAAAAACGGAATGAGGACTCACCCCTTGGGGTTACTTCTTGTCAGTATTTTTATCAGTTAGCTCTTGCTGCTCTTTTTGGAGCTGTTGATCTTTTGGTAAATGCTTATAGATGTAGACGCCCGTAAGCAGCGTAAATAGTAATGTTGCTATTAGCAGGCCAAACACCTTGAAGTTAACCCACACATCCAATGGTAGGTTAAAAGCAACATATACGTTGATGATTGCGCATAGAGTGAAGAAGAATGTCCATGCCCAGTTGATCTTGCCCCATACCGCATCCGGAAGTGTAATCTCTTTACCCAACATGCCTTTAATCGCAGGTTTACCCATTAGGTGGCTTACGGTTAGGCCAATAGCGAATAGAGCGTAAACGATGGTGACTTTCCACTTTATGAAGTTGTCGTCGTGCAAGAAGATGGTCATTCCACCAAATACCGCAACCATCAGAAACGTTATCACCTGCATTTTTTCTATTTTTTTGTAGATGAAGTACGTCAAAACGATTTGTAGTGCAGAAGCGACAATCAATGCCCCAGTAGCCGTATAGATGTCGTACATCTTGTAAAGCGCGAAGAAAATGATGAGAGGGATGAAATCAAGAATTTGTTTCATATGGACTGAATATCCGGTTAGTTGAGTTATCGACAGTCTAACCAAAATTGCCTCGATGCAAAACAGCTCGAGACAATTGGGTATTAATCTGAGTAAAGCTGGCAGAATTTCAACGCATCGATGACGTTTGGTAGCGAGGGATCAGCTTCTTGATATCTTCTAAATAACCTTCACTCTTCAGATTGTCTAAAGTGTTCTCCAGCTCTTGTTCACTCATCGCGAAGCACGTGGATTTTCCTGTCGTTAGGTCAAGATACTCGTGATATTCGCGCTCAGTAAAGTGGCCGACTCTGTCCATTAGTAGGGTTTTAATTCCATGGTGAATTAAGCCGTAATACGTATGTCTTTGTAAGGTCATAGCCTATCCTCCGTGACAAGCTGCAGTGATAATAATTAGTGCAACCTGCTGTATATTGGTTGGGTTATCTATGACAAAGCAAATCAAATGCCATTTTGTCTAGTTTTCCGGAACATTTCCCGTGCCATCCTGAAATAATCTTCTTTTCAGATAGTTAAAAGAAAGTGTTCTCGCTTCTCACTGAAACAATACGTAGCTGGCGGATAATAGTTTTATTTTGAGAGGCATTTTTCGCCTTCAATTTGAGAATTAATGTGCTGTTGTTGAGTCCAACTGATTCGTTCCCATATCGAAAAGCTTTTGTTTTATGGGTATTAGGCTTTTGGTGATTCGCTAATTGAGATTTGATTCATGTGTAAGCTGGAGAGTTTCAATTTGAGAAACTAATGATGGTAGAAGGTTGTTTTTTGTATCGGTATGCGAAAACTCTTACTGTGTTGTTGTGTGGTGAGCTTATTAAACAGTATCCATATTTTGTTTAACGCTACTTGCTGAATGGCTGTGAACTTGACGTTATAAAGTACGCTGCTGCTATAACGTCAGGTTTATCATGTACCGTATCTTTTTCTTTCAGTTAATTTCTTTGATTACATTGGTGTTTTTCGCATCACAAAAAGCACAAGCTGATGAATCAATTCAACTAGGAATTCAAATCTCAGATTTTGCTCCTTATGCTCAATTACAACAAGGAGAGGTTTCGGGCTTACTGCCTGACTTAGTTGATTTCTACGTGAAAGATGGACTCGATGGTGTGGAGTTTGTTGGTTACCAGTCACCGTCTGAACTCAACAATATGCTAAAAACGGGTGACGTGGACGCCATCATCACGGCAGAGCAAAATGTTTCAAGTGGTGGCGTTATCTACTCGAAACCGATCTTGTCGAGCCGAATGATCAGTTTGAGCAGTGAACCTATTGAGAGTCATTTGCTCATGAAAGGGCGTAAGCTTGCTTACTTTGAAAACTCGAGTAATGCATCGTCTGTGAAGTCCTTACTTCCGTTTTCTTCATTTGAATCATATTCATCATATCAGGATGCGATAGCCGCTGTTGCGCGTGAGAAAGTGCTCGCAATTGTGGATGATGGCGTGTTGTTACACAGTAAGCTGATGAATAGCCCCTATGACGCATCACTGTCTGTGAATTTGCATGATGGCTTGCCTCTGAATAACTACGTTATTGCTTTACTTGATACTCCTGAGAATAGGAAGCTATTGAACATCATCAATACTTCAATTAAACAAGATAAGCCAAATCAAATCGTTAATATCCATAAGAAATGGTTAAACGAAATACAAAGACGTTTACTATTGGTTGTTAGCAAAAATAAGTTGTTATTGACAGAAAAAGAGCAGCAATACCTATCATTGAATCCCAATATTTATGTGTCCTACATTCGAGATTCAAAACCTATTTCATTCGTGAACAGCGAAGGGCAGCCTGATGGTATCTCGATCGATATCTTGAATGAGATCTCTCGACTTACGGGGCTAAACTTCATTTTTGAAAATGACTTTGGTATCAAAGGGAACGATTTACATATGGTTTCTCTACCGCTGATCCATACCAAAGCGACTCCCTTTGCTGGTGTGGATGATCGTCACCTTTACTCGAAACCTTTTATGGTTGAGCCGTGGGCGCTGATTGGTAAAAGCGACAGTAACAAGGTCGATGTGTTTGGTGAGCTTTCTCAGAACGCTATTATCGGTACTACTGACGATAGCGTTGGTTCCCAATTGGCTAAGCGTTATTGCGAAGCTTGCCCAATAAAAAAGTATGACTCGGTTGAGCAAGTGTTAGAGGCGGTTGATAAAGGGCAAGTTGACTCTGCAATGCTCTCTTTATATCTCGCATCACCGCTTCTTCAAGGACAGTATTCAGGGTACTTGCGAGTAATTAGCCTGCTTTCTAAAGACAATGATGTGCCAGTTGCATATAGCGTGGAAGCTAACCAAGAGATATTAGGTAACATCATCAATAAGGCGCTTTTTGCGATTCCACATCATAAATTCCAGCAGATTAAAAAGAATTGGTTAGATGTTTCTTACGAATCTGGAGTCGACACTAAAGATGTGATTCTGGGTGCTGCCATTCTTATTTCTGTCGCATCTGTTCTTATTATGGCAATCATGGCATGGAGCTGGAAATTAAGCCGTGAGGTTGAAGATCGCAAGCGTGCTGAGTCTGCGTTAAAGCATCAAGTCGAGTTCGAGCGTTCACTACTTAATGCAATGCCGTTTCCAATTGTGGTACGTAACCTAGATAACCAACTTGTGAGTTTCAACAGTGTGGCTAGGGCGCTAAAGGATTTTGACTTAATAGAAGAAGCAATCATTAACAATCCAGACGAAGACGCCATGATCCACAAAGGGAATGTTTTGCCTCGTTTGGAAAAAGAGGTGGTCTCGCCATTTGGCAGTAAGCACTACGCATATTGGAAGTGCCCGTACATATCCAATGGAAGTATCGAAGGTTCAGTAACGATTCTCGATGATTTGACTGAATTGTATGAAGCGAAAAAAATCGCCAAAAGTGCGGATGACCGCGTCCAAAAACTCGCGAACAATTTACACGGTGCGGTGATACAACATATCCAGCCTAAGCGAAGCTTACACGATATCGAGTTCGTATTTATCAGTAATGGAATTGAAGAACTTCTTGGGCTGACGCCTTCTCAACTACGTCGTTCTCCTACGAGCTTCTTTGCGCCGCTAAATGCGAAAGACCGCCGTACTCTGATTCGAAAAATACGTTGTGGCAACAAAGATGGGAAGTTGAGTTTGGATATTGGCGTCAATATCGAAAATCAGAATCGTTGGCTTAACCTACAAAGCAAAATATCCGATCGTGGTGATTATTACGAATGGGACTCTGTACTGACGGATATTACCGAGCTAAAGCAGCAGCAAGAAGAGCTCACTCAGGCAAGGCAGAGTGCGATTGAAGCAACAGAAGCGAAATCGAGATTTCTAGCCAACATGAGTCATGAGATCCGAACGCCTCTTGGTGGCATTGTGAGTTTGCTAGAGCTTTCCGAGCAATATGAAGTGGGTCATGAAGTACAAAAGATTCATACAACGTTAAGCCAGTCCGCTAATAACTTATTGCACATCGTTAACGACATCCTTGATTTTTCTAAAATTGAGGCAGGTAAGCTGACTTTGGATTACCAGCCTGCAAGCCTTGATACCTTGACTCTTAGGGTGACTCAACTGCAAGCAAGGCAGGCGCATGCCAAAGGGTTGCAGTTCAAGTTCTGGCTAGACCCTGAGTTAAAAGACTCGGTATTGATGGACGACATCCGCCTCGGTCAAGTACTGAACAACCTGTTGAGCAATGCAATTAAATTTACTGAGCATGGAACTGTTGGTTTGACGACAAAGTTAGTAAGTCAAAACGATGGCCAGCAACAAGTCTGTTTTGAAGTTTTCGATAGCGGAATTGGTATTAGCGAAGAGCATATCCGAAACCTATTTAGACCTTTCGTGCAGGCGGATGAAGGCACCACGAGAAAGTATGGTGGCTCGGGTCTTGGATTGACTATCTCAAAGCAATTGATAGAGCAAATGGGCGGGACGCTGAACGTGACTAGTAAGATGAACTTAGGCTCAACATTTACTATCTCGGTACCTCTAGCATCACTTGATGATAACCAGTATCAAGATATGACAGGTAAAGTCGCTTTGCTCACCAAAACCTTCATGCAGCATCAAGAGTTGGAGAGCTATCTGACATCTTGGGGTATTAAGGTGATTACAAAGAGCGTGCAAACCACGAAAGAGTTAGCGCATTGGCTAGAGACCATTGAGCCTGGCTTTGTGTTCGTCCCTCATGAGCTTGCTCAGGCTATTAATACTCCTGATGAGAACGTGAATTTTATCTGTCTAAGCGAACATGGGATGCTTTCGCCTGCACCTTGTAAGTTAGGTTGGAATTTATCGGCAAACCCATTACTCCCTTCACAGCTAAGACATTGCTTGAGTAATAATCCAACCTTTATCGAAGAAATAGTAAAGGAAGAAAACAACTTACGATTAAGCACCGAATCACGCGAATCGGCGATGGAAAATAATAGGCTGATACTGATTGCGGAAGATCACCCAATCAACCAACAGATCATTATTAAGCAGATAGAGCAGCTAGGTTTTCATGCCGATATGGTGGACAACGGTAGAGAAGCGCTAGCGGCGCTCGATAAGCAAGACTATGGCTTACTTATCACAGACTGTCATATGCCTGAGGTGGATGGCTATGAGCTAACGAAACAGATTCGTTCGAAAGAGCAAAGTCAGAATATACCTCGATTGCCTATCATTGCGCTGACAGCAAACGCCGTTAAGGGTGAAAACGACAAATGTTTTGAGATTGGCATGGATGACTTTTTGTCTAAGCCTACCAAGCTCAAAGTGATTGGTGACACGATCAATAAACATCTTATGAAAGGCACACCGGCTGTTAGCCAGTTAGCGGCCAACGATACGAGTGTTGAACCTAGCCTTACGCCTATTGATATTCAAAACCTGATGGAATTATTTGGAGATCAGGACCTCATCGAGCAGATCATCAAGGATTTTATTCAGAGTCACTGCTCAGACTTGCCTTTGTTACTCACTGCATGTGAGAGCGAGAGCCTCGATGAGATCAAACAAGTTGCCCACAAAATGAAAG
Source organism: Vibrio sp. 99K-1 (assembly GCF_013114585.1). Classification (NCBI taxonomy): domain Bacteria; kingdom Pseudomonadati; phylum Pseudomonadota; class Gammaproteobacteria; order Vibrionales; family Vibrionaceae; genus Vibrio; species Vibrio sp. 99K-1. The sequence continues at coordinate 93,936 of NZ_VTXF01000017.1, read as the reverse complement.
GTGCAGCGAAGATGGTTGGCAGTACTGAGATGGCTGACCAACTGCAACAGCTAGAAGACGCCTCTGCAAACCATAGAGGTGGGTACTTAGAGTATTTCCATGAAGTGGAGCGACTAACGCAGAAGTTACAAAGCTTCTACTCCACGTATGCTCAATAGGCTGAGGGAACACTATGGATAAAAATATTGTTGTAATCGAAGACCACCCCTTTCAGTTGAATGTCATGACCATGGTATTGAACAGCTTGAGTGTCGGCAAGGTTCATTCTTTCGAGTGTGGGTGTAAGGCGTTAGACCACATTGAACAGTCTTCGGTCGACCTAATATTGTGTGACCTCAATATGCCAATGATAGATGGGATCGAATTGCTAAAAAGGTTAGCTAATTTGAACTTCAAGGGCAACATCATCATAACGAGTGCTGAAAACCAAACCGTGCTCGATGCCGCTAGTAAAATGTGTAAGGCATTTAATCTCAATTTAATGGGGGTATTAGAAAAGCCGATTGATCGTGCGCGGCTGCTAGAGCTAGTAAGCAGGGACACTAAAAAAGCAAAGTCGGCTTCAAGTTCAAATCGAGATATCGTGATCACTGATGAGGACATCGTAAAGGCTGTCGAGAACCATGAGATGGTTTTGCACTATCAACCCATCGTTTGTATTCACACGGGAGAATGGAAGGAGAGTGAATCTTTAATTCGTTGGCAGCATCCCCATTATGGTGTCCTTAGTCCATTTTTCTTTTTGACGCGTCTCATTGACTCAGGGTTAATGTTGAATGTATTGAAGCAGTTGCTTGATCAAGCGATTAACGATCAACGTTTCCTATGCAGCCGCAGGTTTGTTTTGAACTTAACAGCGAAAGATATGATCGACGGTGAAATTGTCGATTATATTTTTAAGCTTATCGATTACGGTAGGTTAGATGTTGAACAGATCAAGCTTGAGTTAACGGAGTCCGATTTAGTTGAAAGCGTTGCACTTGCTTTAGCGTCTACAACAAGAATATGTATGCGTGGTATTCCTCTCGCGATTGACGATTTCGGAACGGGTTACTCCTCACTGAAACAACTCGAGGATCTGCCATTTTCTGCATTGAAACTGGATATCGACTTCGTTAAAAACATCCAGCAAAGCCGCTCTAGTCGAGCAATTGTGAGAGCTTCACTTTACCTCGCTAAATTATTGGATTTAACAACCGTAGCAGAGGGCATTGAAGATATATCAATTTGGAAAGATATACGTTCAATGAGTAATAAAGACACACTGGCTCAAGGGTATTTTATTGCGCGTCCGATGCCTGCTGATCAACTGCCTGAGTGGAAAAGTAGCTGGGAAAAGAAAATAACCGAGTTCAATTTACTGGCGTAGGGGTAATAGGGGAGCCATTTAAACATAAAGTGATATTTGTTTAGTGAATATGTTCACCGATAAAAGTGAACTGGCGGTAACATAATTATCAATTTGCGCTAATTCAATAGAACCTTATGCTACTGTCTCGTTATATCAATATAAAAGTACAATTCGTCGTTCTTTTATCTATTATCTCGCTCAGTTTAGCGGCGATAATTACCATCAATGTTTTTATTCATCGCGATAATAGCCAACGACTAACTCAGTTAGAAATAAGTTATTACCCTGCATTAGAGCACGCCACTAAAATTCACTCGCTGTTGCCAAATGTTCAACAGCAGTTCGAAGCCGCTGTGATCATGGAAGATGAGCAGGCTCTCGACTATGCGCGCCAAATATCTTCTGAACTTCAAGTTGAAGCAAGTAAAGGGGCCAATGTTTTACCTTCACAGGCGCAAGCATTTAACAAGGTGTCGAGCTCGCTAAAAAAGTACACGGACTCCGCGTACGCGTTAAGTCTAGATTTTATTAACTTGAATGACTCCTTCGCGAATCTCACAGCAAGATCGAATACGCTCACTGCTGAATATGATTCGTTACTCGCGGCAAGTGAAATGCTGCGCTCGTCAGCGAGTCAAAATGTCGTAAATACCATATTGCACTCAGAGAATGCCGCAAACGACGCTGCTCAGCAGTCAATCTGGCTTGGCGTTTTATTTGTTTTGTCTGTCTTTGTAGTGGGCTATGCGATTTTCAAATCTGTTATCAGTTCAATTCTGCTCGTCACTGAGAAAATGCAAGCGATCGCAACGGGAGATGGTGATTTAACCGTACGCATCGATTATTCCGGCAAAGACGAAATAGCAACCCTTGTACAAAGCGTTAACCAGTTTATTGAGAAGCTTCAAGGGATCATTGCAAGCACGTTGAGCATTGGGCAGGAGCTTGAGGTTGTGAGCGACAAAATCCGCAGTGAATCCAATCAAACCTTAGCGTTGAACAGCACCCAACGTGACCACATCGAAGAAGTGACTGACGCAGTTAACAATATCATTGCTCTTATTGAACAAGTGGTTGGCTTTGCATCACATGCCGATTCACAAGCTCAAAAGGCCAATGCCAGTGCTCAAACGGGTACCCAAGTCGTTTTGAAAACAAGCCAAGAGATCGAAGAGCTTGCCACCAATATTCGCGATACCGCCGGAAAATTAAAAGAGCTCGACCAAAATGCCAGCAATGTGGGCTCAATCCTCAGCACGATTCAAAGCGTTGCCGAGCAAACCAATCTGCTGGCCCTAAACGCGGCGATTGAAGCAGCTCGAGCAGGAGAGCATGGGCGCGGCTTTGCTGTTGTGTCTGATGAGGTACGTGTACTCGCTAATAACACCCAACAATCAGCAACCGAGATTAATGCCTTACTCGGCGAGCTTAAGTCGGGTTCGAATGCGGCGGTAGGTGCAATGGACCAAGGTCTCGCAAGCTCCTCTCAAGCCGTTGGAGATGCACAAAACGCTGGTGATTACCTATTAGAAATTAGCGGACAGGTTGAAGAGATTACCGAGCTGAATCGTCAGATAGCGAGTACCACTGAACACCAAGCTCGTGCTTCAAAACAAATTCATACCCATATGGATGATTTTAGACAGTGCTCTCACCAAGTGTCTCAGTCTACCGATCAACTAGAAGCTCTGAGCCACCAGTTGAGTGGCATCGTGACAGAGCTGAGTAAATCAACATCACAATTCAAAGTATAACGGAGAACAATAATGACTAACTCCCCATTTCGCTTATTGCCTGTAGCAGTGGCGCTTGCGGCATCGTTTGCTGCACATGCTTCAGATGAGCAAAAATTGGCCGAGCTAGAGAAAAAGGTCGCTATCCTTGAAGCGAAAGAGCAAAACTCAATTGCTGATAAATTTAGTTTCAATGGTTTTGCATCTTTGAACATGCAACTAGGTAATCAAAACCACGGCTTCATGAAGTCGGAGAATAAAGTACGTTTTGATGAAGGTTCTTTGTTTGGTTTACAAGGTGAGTTCGAAGTTAATGAGTCAACTTCAGCCGTTGTTCAAATGGTTGCTCGTGGTAACAAAAAAGAGAACTGGTCTCCAGATATTGAGTGGGCATTCTTAAGCCACAAAGTGACACCAAACTTAACGGTTCGTGGCGGTAAATTACGTTTGCCACTGTTCATGTATTCTGATTATCTAGAAGTGGGTTACGCACAAGTTGGTGTGCGAGTGCCGAATGAAGTGTACGGCTCAGTAGTGCTTACCTCTCTAACGGGCGGTGACTTCATTTATGATGTAGAGCTAGATGACAGTACTCTTTCATTCCAAGGCTTTGCCGGTTCGCAGAAATTGTCGGCATCAAAGCATAGCTACAATGCTGATACACAGTTTGATGACATTGCCGGTGGTGTAGTTAACTGGACTGATGATACTTGGACGCTACGTGCTGTGTACGCACAGTCTGTGATCGGCTCTTCAACTAACTGGAATGTAAACAGCAAGCCGGTGTTGAATTCAACGTTTGATGATGAGAAAGCGAAGTTTTACGGTGTTGGTGGTCGATACGAAAACGGCAACCTAATGCTGGTTTCAGAAGTGACGCGCACAACCGTTGAAGGTTTTTACTACGATGTAGATGCAGCTTACTTAACAGCAGCATACCGTCTAGATGAAGTAACGCCTTACATTACCGTGTCACACATGGAAACGCAGGACGATGACGAGCGAAATGCAGAAGCTAACCGTCAGCTTGCAAATGTACTTCAAAACCCAACCAGTGCGTCTGCGAAATACGCATACGGTTCAGCAAAAGCATTAGCTGATAAGCTAAACACACAGCGCACAACATACAGTGTTGGTGCTCGTTGGGACTTCCTACCGAATATTGCGCTAAAAGGTGATATTAGCTACCTAACTGGCTTTGGTTCAACGAATGGTGGTGTAGCGTCGGAATATAAGAACGACGATAACATTTTGTACACTGTAAAAGTTGATGCGGTATTTTAAGGAAGAGAATCATGTTGAGAAAAACATTAGTAGCCGCTGCTCTTCTTAGCAGCATGAACGTATTCGCTGGCCTCGTTGTCGTTGGTAACCCTGCTATGTCTGAGCTTGACGCTTCAACGGTTAAGAAGTTGTACTTAGGAAAAGCGAAGTCACTACAAATCGAAGCGGTTGATTTGGAAGACGGACATCCAAAGAAAGGTGAATTTCACCAAGCTATTACTCAAAAAACCGAAGCGCAGCTGCAAGCATACTGGGCAAAACGCGTATTCACGGGTAAAGGTCAACCACCTAAGGCTGTTGGTCAGGAGAGCCTAGCGAAAGACATGGTTGCTAGCTCGACAAATACGATTGCTTATATCGATGAATCTTTAGTCGATAGTTCAGTTAAAGTGATTTTAAAACTTTAATTTTATATGTGGCGCTCAATATGAGCGCCACTCTTACATTGGCTTACGTTTAAGCTGATCGTCCTTACATTTAAGATAGCTAGCCTTACTTAACCCTTACGTGATATTGCTTAGCTATATGTTATTGTTTCTTAGAGCAATTATTCAGTTTGATTTTAATTACATTATTTAAAACACACATGAAATTTAGATTTCTAAGTTTTGATTATCTAACGGTGTACTAAATGTGTGTTTTTTCATATTGAGATTGTTTCTTAGAGTTATAAAATGTGCGGTAAATGTAAACAAGCGGGTGGGATATAATCTGATGCCAAAAGAAAAAAGAGAAGAAATATTAAGTGCAGCAGAAAAACTATTTATTTCTCAGCCTTATAATAAAGTATCAATTCGCTCTATTGCCAAATCTGCAGGGGTAAGTCCTGCTTTAATTCTTTATTACTTCAATAATAAAGAACAGCTTTTTGATCAGCTCATTGAAGAGCATACAAATCGATTTAAGGAACAGTTTTCAAAATATCAAAGAGTAGAAGGGGTACAGCTACAACAGTTAATCTCAGAGCTTATTGAGTTTTGGGAAAGTGCGCCAAATATATTTTTATTATTCACCCTTGGTGGTAACTCTTTTAATCACGATAATGTTCAAAGGTTGAAAGAATCTAAGTTCGGTTTCATCTATCACAAAACTCTTGAAAACCTCCTTTATTTAGTTGATGGCTGTAACGAATCCAACTTTCATTATTATCAGATGCTGGTAAGTTCACTGGTCTCTCAGCCTTATTTAGAAACAAGACAGCAAAAGTACAACTCTGAGAGTTCGACGTTTAACTTGATGCACTATCAAGAAGTTATCGCGAGCTTGTTTAAAGAAGAGAATAGCTACGCATACTGAGTGACGCGTAGAGCATCAAAAACATTGAAGCCTCCGAATTTAGCTCAGCAATGATCTTATCTTAATGACCCGTCCTGATATGGGTTGACACTTGATTGACTAAAACGCTCGATGTACTTCATCGGGCGTTTTGTATTTTAGAGCTGTGTGAGGCCTATATTCATTATAGATTTTTACTGATTCTGCGACCATTTTCTTTGCTTCATCTAAATCATTAGGCTTATTCAACAGATACTCCATCTTCAGTATTCCGTTGATCCTCTCTGCCAACGCATTCTGATAACAGTCATAGCCATCAGTCATTGAGCAAGATACACCATACTGTCGATGCAACTCTTGGTATTCAACAGAGCAGTACTGAACCCCTCGATCTGAGTGATGGACAAGCTCACCTGTATTCTTCCGCCCTTTCAACGCGTTTAAAAAGGCCTGCTTGACCGTGCGAGCTTTCATATCATCACTTATGTGATAGCCCACGATTTTTCTTGAGTAAGCGTCCGTCACTAAACTGAGATAAGCACTACCACGCCGCGTAGCTAGATAAGTAATATCGGCAACCCATAATTGCTCTGGCCCTTTCGGTATTAAGCCTTCTTTGATTCGATTTGGATGGCAGTAAAAGCGATGATTACTGTTTGTAGTTCGATGATAAGCCCTTCGATTCTGTACTAATAATCGATTCATTCTCAGCAGAGAGAATAAGCGGTCTCGCCCGATTTCAATATCGTTCTGAGCAAGTAAATGCTTGATCTTACGGGCTCCTATACGAGGGTGCATCATCCTTTGCTCTTTCACAAAACCGAGCACAGATTCATCTTTCTTTGTCTGATGAATTTCTGCAACACAGCGTTTGTAGAATGCTTGTCGTGTAATACCTATGAAGTGACAAGCTTTAGTGACGGTCAACTTTCTGACCGTTTTTTCCTTAATAACTCGGCCTTGCGCTTCTTTGAAATTCGGACTCCGAAATCTCGATCCATGACTTTTACAACCGCTTCAAAGAACTCAGCTTTGAGCTGAGTTTCTTCTAATTGCTGCTCGAGTTCTTTGATTCGTTGCTCTGGGGTTTGAGTTGAGGAAGAGTTTGACATAGTCGCTCCTAACGCTCTCGATTGTTCTATTCCTTTAGACCAATCTAGTTGACCATGTTTGCGAAGCCAAACTAAAACGGTAGAGCGACCTTGGATCCCATAACGTTCTTGAGCTTGCTTATAAGTCATTTCGCCTTTTTCAACTTGGCTTACGACTGCCAATTTAAAGGCAAGAGAATAATCTCGTTGAGTACGTCTACTTGTTGTTTTCATGACACTCTCCAATTTCATGTTGGAAATGTGTCAACCATATTTAGGACGGTACATAAAACGCAAAAAAGCCACTCATAGAGTGGCTTTTTGTTTTCCGACGTAATCGAAACTTATGCTTGTTGTTTTTGTAGCTCAGCTTCTTTCGCTTCGTCTTCAATTAGAGAGTCAACGATCACTGCACATGCTGCATCACCAGTGATGTTCAGTGCTGTACGAATCATGTCGAAGATACGGTCTAGAGCGAACAACAGAGGTAGACCTTCGATAGGGATACCAGCCGCTAGAAGAACCGCAACAACTAGGAAAGAAGGACCTGGAACACCTGCTTGGCCAACTGCGCCTAATGTCGATGTTACGATGATAGCAACGTAAGCACCCATAGATAGGTCGATGTTGAACAGCTGTGCGAAGAAGATAGCCACTAGGCCGTAGTAAATTGCGTTACCAGACATGTTGATCGTTGCACCTAGAGGTAGAACGAACGAAGCCGTAGAGTTACGTACACCAAGCTCGTTTTCTACAGTGTCCATGGTTACAGGCAGTGTAGCCATTGAAGATGCTGTTGAAAGAGCAACCGCTTGAGGCTTCTTCATTGCAACTAGGAACTTCTTAGCTGAAGTCTTAGTGAAGATTTGAATCATTAGTGGGTAAGCAACAAAGCCGAAGATTAGGATCGCAGCGATGTAAACAACAAACAGTTTGAATACAACCATTAGTGCGCCAAAACCGAATGTACCAACTGCTTCAGCCATTAGGCCAAATACGCCAAGTGGTGCGATGATCATCACTTTGTTGATCATCCAAACCATAGCATCAACAATCGCGTTTACGCCATTGATGATAGGATCACGTTTTTCTTTCGCTTGCTTAGAAAGTGCGATACCAAAGAATAAGCAGAAAACTAGGATTTGCAGAATGTTTGCTTCGTTCAATGATTGGAAAACGTTAGTAGGGATCATGCCAGTGATGGTTGCCCAAAACGTTGGTAGTTCGCCTTTCGCAGCGTACTCAGAAGAGAACATGCCTTCTACGCCAGAAACATCGATACCACGACCTGGTTCGAACACTTCACCCATTACAAGCGCTAGTGCTACAGCAAGTGCAGACGTTAGTGCAAAGTAACCTAAGGTTGTGATACCAACCTTACCAGCAGATGAGCTGTTGCCTAGGCCTGCTGCACCTGAAATTAGGGCAACCGCAACGAGAGGGATAACCAGCATCTTGATCAAGTTGATGAAGATAGCACCCAGTGGAGCGAACATTGTTGCGCTGTCACCCATCATCGCACCGACTAGGGTACCGATGAACATTGCAATAACGACTTGAACGCCAATGTTGCTTAGTAAACTCTTTTCTTTTAACACTTCCATAACCTCTGTGCTACTAAATATAAAATTCCCAGAACTACTGACCAATGTACGATGTACCATTGGATAAATATTTCGCGAAGAGTTTTACACGTATCCTTTACATTTATCAATATGAGCTGAGATGAAAGTGCGCCAAAAATTGTAGGCTTAACGTTATTTGGTGTTTTTTTATACCAAAGCAAACGTTTGCTTTGGTTTTTTCTTAGAGTGATATTTGGTTGATTTATAAAAGCGTTCTGACTGCGTGTTTTGTGAATGAATTTGGTTGTCTGATGTTGATAAACACCTATTAACATTTTCTTTTCAAGTTAGGGCTTTTTTTGAGCAGGCAGAAGGTGGTGAACTTAAGTGAGTGTGTTGTGCGAAATTTAGCCTGAACTATGCTTAAGGTATCTATTTATTACCAAGATGTTACCTCTGCGCTTTAAATAAAACGTCTATCTAGCATCTCAGTTGTAAGGAGAGGGACATGACTTTTATCTTAAAGTACTTGTTTGCATTTCTTCTGTTGTTCAGCTCTGTGTTTGCTCAGGCCGATGATGTCTGGGTTATTGAGGTGAATGGAGGTATTGGTCCTGCAACCAGTGATTACCTCACAAGAGAGATTGAACAAGCCCACAAAGAGCAAGCCAAGCTCATCATATTAAAAATGAACACGCCCGGCGGGTTAGATACGTCGATGCGTGACATCATCCGAGCCATTACTACTTCACCTGTTCCTGTCGCGACTTGGGTTGGACCTGCCGGTTCACGTGCGGCAAGTGCAGGGACTTACATTTTGCTTGCTAGCCACATCGCTTCTATGGCTCCCGGAACCAATTTGGGTGCAGCTACTCCAGTGTCACTTGGCGGAGGGAAAGCGCCAACCAATCCGTTATCTCCACAAGATGACACCAATAAAGACGACAATGCCACTGCCGATGAGCAGGGTGCACTCAAAGAAGAGAGTTCAGAGCAGGTAAAAGCGACCACCGCGATGGAGAAGAAGGTGATTAATGACGCTGCGGCTTACATTGTCAGTTTGGCGAAGCTACACAATCGAAATGAAGAGTGGGCAGAAAAAGCGGTAAGAGAAGCGGCGAGTTTGGATTCCGAGAATGCCCTTGAGCTGAATGTGATTGATTTTGTTGCCAGTGACCTGCAACAGCTGGTGGAAATGAGTAACGGTCGCACCATCATGATTAATGGCATCAATCAGGACATAGAACTTAATGACATGGCCTTTGTCGAGCGAGAACAAGATTGGCGCTTTAGTTTGCTTTCTGTGATTACGAATCCAAACGTCGCTTATATCTTAATGCTGATTGGTATTTATGGTCTGCTGCTTGAGTTTTATAACCCAGGTGTCGGGTTGCCAGGGGTGCTTGGTGGCATCTGTTTGGTGCTGGCGATGTATTCCTTACAAATGTTGCCTGTGAGCTATGCAGGTCTCGCCCTCATTTTGCTCGGTATCGCCTTGATGGTCGCCGAAGCCTTTAGTCCGAGTTTTGGTATTTTCGGCTTGGGTGGCGTAGCTGCGTTTTCACTCGGTTCCATCATGTTGATGGACACTGAAGTACCTGGCTACCAAATCGCATTACCGCTAATTATCGGGATAAGTTTGTTCTCCGTTGCCTTTATCGTCGTAACACTCTCTATGTTAGCTCGAGTAAGAAGCAAGCCTGTGACCACTGGGATGGAAGCAGTGGTCGGTGAGACAGGTAAGGTGATCAGCGGTTTTCCTGGCGCGGGTAGAGTGCTTGTTGCTGGCGAAATTTGGCAAGCCCAATGCACTAGTGAGCTGCAAGCCGGGCAGAGTATCAGAGTCACCAAGCTAACAGGGCTTTCTTTAGATGTTGAAGCTCTTCCTGATGAGACATCATCGAAAACTGGTTAGTGCTTGATGAGAGGGTTAACTCGAAGAACTTATTCATTGTTGAGTCATCGTTACCATTAGGGGGCGGTTATGTTTATACACACTATAGGTATTGTCATCGTGCTGGTTGTCTTGCTGATCGCCAGTATGTTCAGAGTACTACGCGAGTACGAGCGTGCAGTGGTCTTCTTCCTCGGGCGCTTTTATGACGTGAAAGGGCCAGGATTAATTATCATCATTCCTTTCATTCAACAAATGGTGCGAGTCGATCTACGAACCATTGTATTGGATGTTCCCACACAAGATTTGATCACCAGAGATAACGTGTCAGTGAAGGTTAACGCTGTGGTTTACTTCAGAGTGCTGGATCCTAAGATGGCGATCAATAATGTTGAGAACTATCTCGAAGCGACCAGTCAGCTTTCTCAAACCACACTGAGATCGGTTTTAGGTCAGCATGAGTTAGATGAATTGTTGTCTGAACGTGAAGAGCTCAACAGAGATCTCCAATCGATTCTTGATCAACACACCGATAACTGGGGGATCAAGATCGCCAACGTTGAGATCAAGCATGTCGATCTGGATGACAGCATGGTGCGTGCTCTGGCTAAACAAGCAGAGGCAGAACGTTCTCGTCGAGCTAAGGTAATACACGCGACTGGTGAGCTTGAAGCATCCACCAAGCTAAGGGAAGCCGCCGATGTGCTAAACAAAGCGCCTAATGCCATCCAATTGCGTTATATGCAGACATTGACCGAAGTGGCGAATGAGCGTACCACCACCATCGTATTTCCCATGCCTGTCGATTTAGTGGATAAAATCACTGATCCAATAAAAGCGACGCTAAATGAGGCTGCGATTAAGAAAGCGATGAAATCCGATGATTAGCGAGCGTTTTTAGCAGTAATAAAAAAGGCGCCACATCTGTGGCGCCTTTTGAATTTAACGTCGAGTTTAGCAGGTGCTAACCATTACTTCTGTGTTGCCGCTTTCATCGGCGCAACAAACTCAGCCAGTGTTTTAAGCATTGCTTCTGGCTGTTCAACGTTATTCTCAATGATTTTTACGACCGCTGAGCCAGAGATAGCACCGGCAGCGCCAGCTTGAATCGCTTCTTTTACCTGCTCAGGAGCCGAGATGCCGAAACCAAGCAGTGCTGGTGGCGCGTCGAACTTGTTCAAACGATCAAGTAGTGCGGTTACTGGCATGTTTGCTTTAGTCTCTGCACCCGTTACGCCAGCACGAGAAAGTAGGTAAGTGTAGCCGCCCCCTAGTTCTGAAACAGACTTGAGCGTTTCATCACTCGCTGTTGGCGGAGCAATGAAGATTGGGTGAACACCAAACTTCTTCGCTGCCGCAACAAACTCACCACTTTCGTTGGTTGGTACGTCTGCAATCAATACTGAATCGATACCAGCATTCGCACAACGCTCGTAGAAGTTCTCAATACCACGTGCGTAAACCAAGTTCGCGTACATCAGTAGGCCAATTGGTAGCTCTGGGTATTTCGCGCGGATTTGACCAATAAGATCAAAACACACATCCGGCGTTACTTTAGAATCTAACGCACGAATGTTCGCACCTTGGATTGTTGGACCATCAGCCAGTGGATCTGAGAATGGGATACCAAGTTCAAGGGCGTCAGCACCTGCTTCAACCAAAGTTTCCATGATCTTAAGAGACTGTTCAGGGTTAGGATCGCCAACCGTTACGAATGGTACAAATGCACCCTGATTCTTTTCAGCTAAGCGAGTGAATAGTGATTGATAGCGATCCATTATAGTGCTCCTTTCTCTTTAAGGATGTCGTGTACAGAGAAAATGTCTTTGTCACCACGACCAGACAAGTTAACGACTAATAGTTGTTCTTTTTCTGGTTCGTCGTGAGCCATTTTAATTGCATGAGCTAAAGCATGAGATGACTCTAGCGCTGCGAGGATACCTTCATTACGTGCGATAGATTGGAACGCTTCTAGCGCTTCATCATCGGTTACGTTTTCGTATTCAGCACGGCCAATTGCGTTCAGGTGCGCGTGTTGAGGGCCAACTGATGGGAAATCTAGCCCCGCAGATACAGAGTAAGACTCTTCTACTTGGCCGTTCTCATCTTGCATCAACGGTGCTTTCATACCAAAGAAGATACCCGTTTTACCATGTTTAAGCGGCGCGCCGTGTTGGTCGGTATCAATACCTTTACCCGCTGGCTCAACACCGATTAAGCGAACCGTTTCTTCTTCGATAAAATCAGCGAACATACCGATAGCGTTTGAACCGCCGCCAACACAAGCGATAACAGCATCAGGAAGGCGACCTTCACGAGCTAGAATTTGGTTCTTGGTTTCTTCACCAATCATGCGTTGGAAGTCACGAACGATGGTTGGGAATGGGTGAGGACCTGCAGCTGTACCTAGTAAGTAGTGTGCATCTTCATAAGTTGCAGACCAGTCACGAAGTGCTTCGTTACATGCATCTTTTAGCGTAGAAGAACCAGAATGAACAGGGATAACCTCTGCGCCCATTAGCTTCATACGGAACACGTTCGGGCTTTGACGTTCAACGTCTTTAGCACCCATGTAAACGCGACACTTAAGACCCAATAGAGCACAAGCGAGAGCCGTCGCAACACCGTGTTGACCCGCACCTGTTTCAGCGATGATTTCATTTTTGCCCATACGCTTAGCAAGTAGAGCCTGACCAAGTACCTGGTTGGTTTTGTGTGCACCACCGTGAAGTAGGTCTTCACGTTTTAGGTAAAGTTTGGTCTTTGTACCTTTAGTTAGGTTGCGAGTTAGCGTTAGTGCCGTTGGACGACCCGCGTACTCTTGAAGAAGCGTCATGAATTCACTGCGGAACTCAGGATCGGCTTGTGCATCGATAAATGCTTGTTCAAGTTGGTCTAGTGCTGGCACTAGGATCTGCGGTACGTATTGACCACCGTATTCACCGAAGTAGGCATCGAGTTTAGCCATTATCTTATTCCTTCAATTCTATTGGCGTGTCTTCACACCAAGTCTTTTAGTCTTGTTTGAGCCTCGCTAAGGCAAAGCTCACAAATATGTTTTAATTTCCGCTTTCTAGCTCTAGTGCTGATTATTGCTTTTAAAAGCCTGACTAGTAATTACGAATCTCTGCAAAAGCGCGTTGCAGTTTGTCTGCGTCTTTTTTACCTGGAGCAGATTCAACACCAGAATTTAGGTCTAACCCTAAACAGCCCAACTTAGCCGCTTGGTTAGCATTCTCTGGGTTTAGACCACCGGCCAACATGATTGCGCTTTGGTTGTTGATCAGGCTCCAATCGAACGCTTGACCGGTACCACCAGTTTGAGAACCCACTTTGGTATCTAGCAGGTGACGAGTCACGTTGCTTTCCAGTAATTCTGGTAACGCGCTCTCAGCGTCGCAAGCCACACCGTAAGCTTTCCAGATCTCAACTTTTTCAGGCAGTGATTGTCTTAGCTCATCGACATACGCTTGAGACTCATCTCCGTGCAGTTGTACAGCGAACAAACCGAGCTCAGAAACCGTGTTAGCCACATCTGCCACGCTGTGGTTTTGGAACACACCCACGTAGTTCAATGGCGCACCGCTCATCGTTAAACGAGCCGCTTCGATATCCACATGACGCTTAGACGCTTCCACGAAAATCAGACCACCGAATACCGCGCCAGCTTGATACGCTTTGGCAGCATCGTCAGGATGAGTTAAACCACACACCTTGTTTTCGCCTAGCGTTACTTTACGAACGGCCAGTTCAAGGTTCTTTTCAGCCATAAGAGAGCTACCAATTAGGAAGCCATCTGCAAATGTTGAAAGGTCACGCACTTGTTGGTGTGTGTAGATACCAGACTCTGAAATTACGACTGCATTAGGTGCTAGTTCACGCAGTAGTGGGGCTAGTTCTTTTGTACGATTCAAATCCGTCGACAGGTCACGCAGGTTACGGTTGTTAATGCCGATCACCTTAGCGTTCAGAGCGACTGCGCGATGCAACTCTTCTTCGTTGCTGACTTCAGTAAGGACACCCATGTTGAGTGAGTGAGCAACCTCAGCAAGAGCTTGGTACTCTTCGTCATTCAGCACCGATAGCATCAACAAGATAGCATCTGCCGAGTAGTGACGAGCTAAGTAAACTTGGTAGGTATCCACCATGAAGTCTTTACACAGGATTGGCTGCTTAGCGATGCTGCGAACCTTAGGTAAAAACTCAAAGTCACCTTGGAAGTATTTTTCGTCGGTCAGCACTGAAATTGCGTTAGCGTGGTTGTTGTAAACCGATGCAATGTAGTCCAGGTCGAACTCGTCACGGATCAAACCTTTTGACGGTGATGCCTTTTTACATTCAGTAATGAAAACCGTCTGTTCGCCGCTCAGTGCATCATAAAAACTGCGGTCTGCTGCGGTTAACGCTGCTTTAAATCCTTCCAGTGGCTGAGCTTGTTTACGCGCTTCAACCCATTGGTATTTATCACGAACGATTTTTGCTAATACTTCCGCCATTTCAGCTTCTTTAACTGAAACGTGGGTCGACAGTTTTTCGGTAGTCTGTGTCATGTTCTTTGTCTCAATTCGTCGTTCGTTAAGCGTGAGCAGCAAGCTTTTGTACAAGCTCGTAGGCTTTGCCAGAGTTCATCGCGTCAATGGCCTGTTGTGCGTTGGCTTTTAGGTCTTCGTGACCAAATAGGCGCATCAATAGAGCAACGTTTACGGCTACTGCGCCAACTTGGGCTTCAGTGCCTTTACCCGTCAGGATATCTGTTGTGATAGCTTTGTTTTCTTCTGGCTCCCCGCCCTTGATAGCTTCAAGCGGGTGAGTGTTCAAACCAAAGTCTGCTGGTGTCACAGTATATTCGTGAATTGCACCATCTTTAATTTCAGCAACGATGGTTTCTCCGTGAATGGCTACTTCGTCAAGTCCGCTACCGTGAACAACCGCCGCGCGCTTCATACCCATTTGCAGCATGGTTTCTGCGATAGGGCGTACAAGCTCTTTGCTGTAAACACCCATTAGCTCGATGTTAGGGCGAGCAGGGTTAATCAGTGGGCCAAGGATATTGAAGATAGTACGTGTTTTCATCGTTTGACGAACTGGCATCGCGTGACGCACGCCACCGTGGTATTGCGGAGCAAATAGGAATGCTACGCCAAGCTCATCGACAGCCGTACGCGTGTCTTCCGCCGTCATCGCTAGGTTGATGCCAAACGAATCCAGTAGGTCAGAAGAGCCTGATTTGCTCGATACACTGCGGTTACCGTGTTTCGCGACTTTTAAACCACATGCTGCAGCAACGAATGCTGAAGTCGTCGAAATATTAATGGTGTTATGACCGTCGCCACCTGTACCTACGATGTCTGCAAAATCATAATCTGGGCGTGGGAACGGGTTTGCATTAGCAAGCAGTGCTTTCGCCGCACCGGCGATTTCGTCCGGTGTCTCGCCTTTGATTTTCAGTGCAGTCAGTGCAGAAGCCATCAGGATTGGGTCTAGTTCACCCTTGATGATAACGTCGAATAACTGTTGGCTTTCTTCTTGAGTAAGAGACTGCTGTTCGTAAAGTTTATTAATCTGTTCCATGATCGTTTCCTAGTTAGCCTTTTTATCAAGAGTGTCGTTCTTCTCAAGAGCCCATTCGATAGCGTTCGCTAGAAGCGTTGCACCGTAGGTTGTCATAATTGATTCTGGGTGGAATTGGAATCCACATACTTTGTCTTGTTCTTGAACCACAGACATGACCAAACCATCGACTTCAGCGGTTACCGTTAGGCTATCTGATACATGGGTAGCAACCAGAGAGTGGTAGCGAGCAATAGCCAGTGGAGAAGGTAAGCCTTGGTAAGTCGCATGATTTTGGTGCTCCATCATCGACACCTTACCATGAATGATTTCGCCTGCGCCTGCAACGGTGCCTCCATAAGCTTCAACGATCGCTTGGTGACCTAAGCAGATACCAATCATTGGCACCTTGCCTTTTAGCAGCTGAATTAACTCAGGCATGCAGCCCGCGTCTGCTGGAGCGCCAGGACCTGGTGAAAGTAGAGCAACAGGGTTGTCTAGTTCGTTGATTGCCGCTTCCACTACCTTTGCAGAGATGTTGTTACGGTATATTTTTACGTTGTGACCCAATGAGCGGAACTGGTCTACAAGGTTGTAAGTGAACGAGTCGAAGTTATCGATGAATACAATATCAGCCATGATTACGACTCCTTCTTGTTAGAGATGGTTTTAGTATGTGCAGCTTGAATCGCTGAGATGACCGCTTGCGCTTTGCCGCGAGTTTCATCTGCTTCTGCTTGTGGATCTGAGTCGAACACTACACCTGCGCCAGCTTGCACTTGTGCCACACCATCTTCAACGTAAGCAGAACGAATTACGATACAGGTATCTAACGTGCCTTCACCTGTTAGGTAACCTACCGCACCGCCATAGCTACCACGACGCGTTTTTTCTACATCACGGATAAGCTGCATTGCACGGATTTTTGGCGCGCCTGTTAGGGTGCCCATATTCATACAAGCTTGGTAAGCGTGTAGCGCATCTAAATCTTCACGTAGCTGACCAACAACACGAGAAACCAAGTGCATGACATGGCTGTAGCGGTCTACTTTTAGCAGGTCTGCCACGTGGCGAGTGCCAGCTTCGGCAATGCGCGCAACGTCATTACGAGCTAGGTCGACAAGCATCATGTGTTCTGCGTTTTCTTTCTTGTCGGTGCGCAGTTCAAGCTCGATACGGCTGTCTAGGTCGAAATCGATTTGACCGTCAGGACGCTTACCGCGACGACGAGTACCCGCAATTGGGTAGATCTCAATTTGGTTGGTTTCAGTTTCGTATTTCAGCGCGCTTTCTGGAGAGGCACCAAACAGCGTAAATAGCTCATCTTGCATGTAGAACATGTAAGGGCTTGGGTTACTTTGTTTTAATTCTTTGTAAGCGGCTAGTGGAGCGGGACAAGGAAGCGTGAAGCGGCGTGATGGTACGACTTGGAACACATCGCCTTTTACTACGTACTCTTTTAGGTCACGAACCGTTTGACAGAAATCTTCATCAGAAACGCTTGGTACCGCTTCCACGTTGTCTAGTGGCGTCACTTCCGTGATGGCTTTGAGTGACTGACATTGTGTTTGAATGTCGGCTAAACGCTCAGTTAGTTGTGCTTTGATGCTTTCATCGTTAGTGAACAAGCTTGCATGAAGCAGGCCTTGGTTCTCTTGGTGGTCGAAACGAAGCAGGGTTTCAGCCACGTAGAATACAAAGTCAGGGCAGTTGTTGGTTGCTTCAGCATCGCCTAGCGGTTCAAAGTTCGCCACGATGTCGTAAGCGAATAGGCCAGCCATGAATAACGCGTGCTTATTATTAGCGTCTTGCTCAAAGCTGTGCTGAACCAAACGTAGTGCATCGAAAGAAGAAGCTTCTCTTAAGCGTGAGTCTTCGTCTAATTCGTTGCTCGGCTCAACAAAAGTCAGCGTCAGTAAGTTATCCGTCAAATCAGATTTAATCTCTGCTTTCACGTTTTGAGTTAGATGTTCGATAAGCGCTTGACCGTTTTGAGTCAACGCTTGAAAGGTTACTTCATGTTCGCGACAAACAATGCGAACAGCAGAGTCGATAAGGAGTAGGCTTGTCAGGTTCTGTTTAGATTCAATCTCAGCAGATTCCAACAGCAAACTGTCTGTTTTGTTTTCACACAAGGTATGGAAAACACTGGTTGGATCTTGCGAGTAAGGAACTGAAGAATTGATGACCTCAATGGTTCCCAGCTTTTTGATTTCAATGGCCTTGTTCACAAGACCTCCTTTATGATTCTTTAAATTTCCTGCCGTACATAGTCGCATAAAGATACCTTTCACCCAATCTAGAATATGGTCAATTCGATGATTTGTTAGTCAGTTGAATGTGAGATGTTCGACAAATTAAAAAGCCCGCTATGGAAGCGGGCTTAGTGATAACTTTTTTATAAACAAACTGTTTAATTAGAAGTATACGTTAGCCCACCAAGAACTTGTCCAAGTGCGCCACCAATTAAGCTCTGAACTTGCTTCTACTGAAGAAAGTTCTAAAACTTTATCTTTATGGTCTTGGTTAAATTCTTGTAACATGGTGAACCTATCAAATGTGATACTTCGTATTTGTGTACTAGTTAACTAGTTTTCTGCTTGCGGGTCAAGTGTGTTGACACAAATATAACGATAAAAATTGAAAACAATGAAAAAGAATATATGAGAATTGATCTACATAGTCATACAACAGCCTCAGATGGCCGACTTACTCCACCTGAGCTAATTGACCGAGCGCTAAGCTTTAACATCGAAGCGTTAGCGATTACAGATCATGATACGACGGATGGGCTTGCTGAAGCGCGCAACTATATTGCGGATAACAATCTTCCTATTCAGCTGATAAATGGCATCGAAATCTCCACAGTATGGCAAAACAAAGATATTCATATTGTTGGTTTAAACGTCGACCCTGAGTCACCAGAGCTGAAAGCTCTTATTGAACAACAGAAGCAGCACCGTATTGGCCGTGCCGAACTGATTGCCCAGCGCCTTGAGAAAGCAACACGCGAAGGGGTATTAGAAGAGGTTAAGTTGATTGCTGGCGATGCACCGATCACTCGCGCCCATTTTGCTAAGTGGCTAGTCGATAACGGTTATGCGAAAACCATGCAGCAAGTGTTCAAAAAGTTTCTTACTCGCAATAACCCGGGTTACGTGCCACCAACTTGGTGCTCAATGAGTGATGCTGTCACGGCCATTCACGCCGCTGGTGGACAAGCGGTATTAGCGCACCCAGGCCGATATGGTTTTACTGCTAAGTGGGTTAAGCGTCTACTGACTGCATTTGTTGAGGCAAAAGGCGACGCGATGGAAGTGGCACAACCTCAACAAGCACAACAAGAAAGACGCACTCTTGCGGATTATGCTATACAATACAAACTATTAGCCTCCCAAGGCAGCGACTTCCATTATCCATCTCCTTGGATGGAACTTGGACGCAATCTCTGGCTACCTTCTGGGGTCGAAGAAGTATGGAAAGATTGGGAGTTTCAAACGGTTTCACCATCTGATAGCGATGTCAGTATCTAAGTGAAGCCGCTCCTTCTGATGATAGAGTCGAGAGATTCGATAACGAGGATCAATAATGAGCCAGTTTTTTTATGTACACCCAGATAACCCACAAGCACGTTTAATCAATCAAGCGGTTGCGATTGTTCGTAATGGCGGTGTTGTGGTTTATCCAACAGACTCAGGCTATGCGCTGGGTTGTCAGCTTGAGAACAAACAAGCACTAGAACGTATTTGTAAGATTCGTCGTATCGACGATAAGCATAACTTCACTCTGTTATGCCGTGACTTGTCTGAGCTGTCACTGTATGCACGCGTAGATAACGTTGCTTTTCGTCTGCTTAAGGCTCATACGCCAGGTGCTTATACGTTTATTTTTAAAGCGACCAAAGAAGTGCCAAAGCGTTTGATGAACGCGAAACGTAAAACCATTGGTATTCGTGTACCAGACAACAAGATCGCTCTAGACCTGTTAGAAGCGATGGGTGAGCCATTGATGTCTACGTCTCTTATCTTACCGGGTAATGAGACAACAGAGTCGGATCCAGAAGAAATTCGCGACAGCCTAGAACACGCTGTTGATGTTATTTTGAATGGTGGCTACTTAGGTGAACAACCGACCACAGTGATTGACTTCAGCGACGATGATGCTGTCATTCTGCGCCGTGGTGCCGGTGATCCAGCGCCGTTTGAATAATCGCATTACTGGTTAACAGTCTGTAACGATACAGAGCGCCTGCCATAAGTAAATAACAAGTGCTTTTTGGCAGGTAATTTGCGATAATACGCGACCGCGATTTGGTCGCGAAAAATTCATTCGACGTCTGTGAAGACGACAATTAGGTAGAAAAGAGTAAATGAGCGAAAAATTACAGAAGGTTTTAGCGCGAGCTGGTCACGGTTCTCGTCGTGAACTAGAAGGTTTAATCAAATCTGGCCGTGTAAGTGTTAACGGGCAAGTTGCGAAACTGGGCGAGCGTCTTGAAGACGAGAACTCAGTGATCCGTATCGATGGCCATACTGTTTCAGGTAAAGCGTCTGAAGAAGTGGTTTGTCGTGTACTTGCTTACTACAAACCTGAAGGTGAGCTATGTACTCGTCATGATCCTGAAGGTCGCCGCACAGTTTTCGATCGTCTACCTAAGATCCGTGGTTCTCGTTGGATTTCGGTTGGTCGTCTTGATGCGAACACGTCTGGTCTTTTGCTTTTCACTACCGATGGTGAACTTGCAAACCGTCTAATGCATCCAAGCCGTCAGGTTGAGCGTGAATACCTAGTACGTGTATTTGGTGAAGTTACTGAGCAGAAGGTTAAGAACCTTGTGCGCGGTGTTGAACTAGAAGACGGCATGGCTCGTTTCGAAGATGTGGTTTACGCTGGTGGTGAAGGTATGAACCATACTTTCTACGTAGCGATTAACGAAGGTCGTAACCGTGAGGTTCGTCGTCTTTGGGAGTCACAAGAAACAACAGTAAGCCGCTTGAAGCGTGTACGTTACGGTGATATCTACCTTGACAAGAAACTGCCTCGTGGCGGTTGGAAAGAGCTAGATCTTCAAGAAGTAAACTACCTGCGTGAGCTTGTAGAACTTAAGCCAGAGAAAGAGACACTGTTGGACCTTGATCCTTCAAACACTTCTCGCAAGCGTGAGCGTTCTCGTAGCCAGAAAATTCGTCGTGCTGTTAAGCGTCACGAAGAGCGCGCAAATGCGCCAAAAGGCCGTAGCAACCAAGCTAAACGTAAGAAGCCAGCTACTCGTGGTACTACAACACCTGATTCAGGTCGCAGTGCACCAGCAGCAAAAGGCAAGCCTCAGGCTAACAAAAGCAAGCCAAAGATGAACAATGGTCGTCCGGCTAAACCAGCTAAGCCAAGAACACGTCAGTAATTACATGACTTCTTAAGCTTAAAGCTTTATTGTCTTAAAGCACTGAATACTAAAAAACCTGCTAACTTAGCAGGTTTTTTTACATCTGAACAAATAGAAGATGCGGGATGCGAGTAACCGAGTATCGAAAACATACTGCCATAAACGCAGTAAGCGTGCTCTTCGCATCTCTTATCTCGTTTACGCGCATCTATAATCTGTTCGTATCTCGTATCTTCTACTTATGATTCGAAAAGTTATCACCCTTCGCCAAGCGGTCGTAAAGCACCACGTTCACAGATGCTGCGAGGTTCATGCAACCATTGGTTGGAACGTAAATCGTGTCGCGGCAGAAATCAGTGATCTCTTTCTTTAGCGTGCCATCTTCTGGGCCAAAAATATAAAACGCGCGTGGTGGGTGTTTGTAATCCGGTAGAGGCTTCGCACCTTCAATCAGATCAACGGCCACAGGCACGCAGCCTACTGGAATAATGTCTTTCAGCTCTTCAACGCCAATCAGTGGTAGCTCTAAGTGCTTCTCTTTGGTGTCGGTATGGAATTTTCGCGCATGATCGTATCGTGTGCCTGTATAGAACACAGAGTTAGCGCCATAGCAGCCAGCCGCTCGCATTACAGAGCCTACGTTTTCAGGCGTCTTTGGGTTAACTAGGCCAATGCAGGCATAGCCTTTGGATTGTGTATCTGTTTTTGCTTTGGTCATATCAGTGAATATAAAGTTGATAAAGAAAGAGAGTTCTCATGCAGGGAAGTAGCGTGATAAAAATAGCCGAGCAAGTGGCTCGGCTAGATTTTTAACTCGTTTACATGAGTGCTTGTTTACTCATGAAGTTGAGCGTTAGCAGTCGAATTAGTCGCGCTTCCACAGCATGTGACAGAACTTATGCTCCGGGTCACGGCTGATTAGCATTCGAGCAAATACGTCGTCTAGAACGTCATCAGCTTCATTCACAAGACCAATGCGCACTTCTGCGTAGATTTCTTTGTCGACTTCAAAGCCAACATGTTCAACCCAATCATCACCTGTTTCAACAAGCTCTGCAGCGCCACGGTCTTCAAACTGAGCCGTGAATAGAATCACATCTGCAGGTTCAAGGTTATCGGGTGCCATCTCTAGGAAGATGTCGTATGCAGTATCAATTGCGTCGTCATAAGACATTAGGTCGTTAGCTTCGGTCATAATAAGTATCTTAGCTTGCGCGGTTCATGTATTTACGTTCAGCAGTGTTTACTACTACTTTGTCGCCAGTCGCGATGTACTCAGGCACTTGGATAGTAAGACCTGTAGAAAGACGAGCAGGCTTAGTACGAGCAGACGCTGATGCACCTTTGATTGAAGGGTCAGTCTCTTCGATAACTAGCTCAACAGACGTTGGTAGCTCAAGTGTTGCTGCGTTGCCGTCGATAAGGATAGCGTACATACCTTGAGTGTCTTCGTTGATGAACAGTAGTTCGTCTTCGATAGTTTCACCGTTGAAGATGAATTGTGTGTAATCTTCGTTGTCCATGAAGATGTACTCGTTGCCATCAACGTAAGAGAACATTACTGCACGCTTTGTTACATCGATCGTTTCAACGATTTCGTCAGCCTTGTGGCGAACTTCAGTTTTAACGCCAGTTGCTACGTCGTTACCACGGAAACGGTAAATCTTTTGACCGCCACGGCCACCTGGTGTTGTTACTTCGATATCTTTAACAATGACTGTTTTGCTTTCTACTGTGATAGCAAAACCTTTTTTAATTTCACTTGCTCTAGGCATTTTGTGTTTGTCCTTAGTGGGTCTATCCGCTGATTATATCTCGGAGATGCTATAAATAGGAATAGCTTGAATCATAAAGTCACCTAAGCGATCATAGAGTCACAGTTAAATCATGATTTTATTTGCCGAAACGACCTATGCAGTTACCTGTTATTGACCCTACACAGCCTTTTCAACCCGAATTTCAACCTGTGGTTAACGATCTGATTACCTTCTTAAAAGGTGGGCTGGGTTCTAATCTTCACAGTGTCTATATTTATGGCAGTGTTGCTCGCAAGCAAGCTGTAGCTGGTCGCTCAAATCTTGACGTGGTTGTGGTGACACACCGTCCGTTTCCTGAGCAGCGAACTACGCTGTTAAACACCATTAAATGGCGCTTCCAAAAGAGCTTTCCTCAAGTCACTCAAGTGGCAATAAAAACCACATTGGTGAGTGAAGTGGTCGACTTCGACAATATCTTCACGTGGGGTTTTATGCTCAAGCACCTGTCGGTGTGTGTATACGGTGAAGACTTATCAGATTGTTATGGTGATTTCGAAACCAGTTGGGAAATAGCCAAGCATTGGAATATGGACGTTGAAAACTGGTTAGCGGTATATCGAAACAAAATTGCGCGAGCAACAACGCCTGAACAGCAAGTCGCAGCGCAAGTGATCATCGCCAAGAAGCTGCTACGTGCGAGCTACTCTTTGGTAATGTATCGTGATAAGTATTGGTTTGATAACCCCGTTGCTTGTGGTCAGCAGTTCTTGAAGTATCACCCAGACAGAGAAGTCGAAATCCAACGACTGGGTATATTGCTTTCAGGCCGACCGATTCCGAAACGTTCAGTGATTGGCATTCTGGATGGGTTTGGGGAATGGCTGGTTAAGCAATATCAGAAAACAGAGTTTCGAATCGGATAGAACTTCGTAACCTACAGATATAAAAAGCAGAGCGAATTGAACATTCCTCTGCTTTTTTGTTTTGATTGAACCTCGATACGAATCTTAGAATAAGCCTAATTGCTGCCCACTGACTCTCTCAAAATCTAAACCAATGAAAGGCAAGATTGCTTCTGCCACCGGTTTAATCTGCTTATCGATGTAATGCTGATAATCGATACCACTCTTCAAATACTCTTTGGGCTCTGGGCCATTCAAGGTAATCAAGTATTCAATACGTCCTTTGTTTTGGTACTGAAGTGGGCGCCCTAGTTTTGCATTGACCTCATCAGCCATTCTGGCAGCCCGAACTTGTGGCGGAATGTTCTTTTGGTACTCATGCAACTTGCGACGCAGGCGCTTTTGGTAAACCAGCAAGTCGTCATGCTTACCTGCTGAAGTCTCATCAACAAACTGTCTGACGTAGTCGGTTGGGTCTTGGTCGTGGAAGACCATTTCATACAAGGTTTGTTGGAACTGTTGCGCGAGTGGTGTCCAGTCTGTTCGCGCACTCTCAAGCCCTTTGAAAATGATCTTCTCTTGGTCGCCTTGGTTGATTAAACCTGCATAGCGCTTCTTCGAGCCTGTTTCCGAACCACGAATGGTTGGCATCAGGAACTTTCGATAGTGGGTCTCGTATTCTAATTCAAGAATTGAGGCCAGGTTATAGGTCTCTTTCAGGTGCTCAGTCCACCAGTTGTTAATATAAGCGACCAGTTTATGGCCAATCTCGTCAGCTTGCTCTTGGTCATAACTGCCATTGAGGGAAACGAAGGTCGAGTCGGTATCCCCATAAATTACTTGGTAGCCCTTGTCTTCGATCAGAACTTTGGTTTGTTTCATGATTTCATGACCACGCATCGTGATTGATGACGCCAAGCGAGTATCAAAGAAGCGGCAGCCAGAGGAACCTAACACGCCATAGAAAGAGTTCATGATGATCTTAATGGCTTGAGAGAAGGCTTTTTCGTTGTTCTTCTTTGCGACGTCACGAGCAGCCCAAAGGTTTTCGATCATCTCTGGTAAGAAGTGTTTGGTGCGGTGAAATTGCCCACCGCGAAACCCATCAACGGCTTGGTCTTCTGCTGGGCCGATTTCCAATTTCAACCCTTCGATTAACCCCATAGGGTCAATCAAAAATGAACGAATGATGGACGGGTATAGGCTTTTGAAGTCGAGCACCAGAACGGAGTCATACAGGTTAGGGATGGAGTCCATCACATAGCCACCAGGGCTAGCAATCCAGTTCTCTGGCTCTAGGTTCGGGGCAACATAACCTGCTCTGTGTATCTGAGGTAAATATAAATTGGTAAAGGCTGCAACAGAGCCGCCAACACGGTCTAGCTCAACTCCGGTCAAGCGAGAGCGCTCTATAACGAAATCGAGTAGGTGGGTGTGTTCGAAGATTCGATTTACCAACACACAGTCTTGCAGGTTGTACTTGGCTAGTGAGGGCTTATCGAACTTGAACATTCGATTAATCTCATCCATACGGTCATGAACGTTATGGATATCCTTACCTTCACCGAGTAGTTCGCGTGAGACTGATTCAAGTGACCATGAGCGAAAGTGATAGGTCGCCGTTTTAAGCATATCGATGCCATCTAAGACAACACGCCCTGGAATAGTAATGAAGCCTTGTTGGCTTTGTGCTGAGCTACGGAAGAAGCTAGGTTGATTATCTCGACCGATATTGAGCTTCACTTCGTTCCATTCTGCGCGCTTGTGCAGCAGCCTGAAATCGAAGTCAATGACATTCCAACCAATGATGATGTCGGGGTCAAATTCAGAGAACCATGCGATCATCGCTTCGAGCAGTGCTTTCTCATTAGCGACCCACTGGATCTTGGTTTCGGCTTGTTGTGGCTCCCCAATCATGATCACTCGGCTGTCCATCGGGCTGTCTAAACCAATAGAGTAGAGCACGCCTTTTTCTGAACATTCGATATCCAGAGAAACCATCGAAAGCGTGGGTAAGTAGTTACCCGCTCTGCACTTAGCATTGGAGACTCGACGATGTTGATTTTTTTGTACCGCCGTTCCAGTAAACTCGATACTTCCTTTGATAAAACGTTCCATTAGGAAGCGATCCGCAAGGCGAATATCGCTCTCAAAAGTCTGGATTTCTTCGTTGTTAAAGGCTTGTGCCAACCCAAAACTGCTTCTTGATAGTGAGGTATAACAAGCCGCGAGAGGGGTTTGTTCGAAGGTCGCGATCTCAAGCGGTTTAAATTGGCAGTCTATCGACCCTTTAGTCGCAATAACCTCACAAGCGGCCACATCAGATTGAGCAACAAAAAAAACCGGCTTTTCGTTTTGAATAGTCAGAAGAGTAGGGCCTTGTGGCGTGCTTAACCACAAGTCGATTTGTGTACGCCCAGAAAAATCTCTCGCCTGTCTTGTAAGTACAAAGCCTTGCTGAATATCCAATGTAATAACCTATTGATATGGGGGAGTGAATTCTACCATCTAGCGCCAGGTTACGCACAATAGGCTGCGAAGATAGTCATTAAATACTTGTTAACAGCAGTAGATAACGGGACTCTGTAAGCAAAAAAGTGAAATAGTCGAGAATGGCCATTTAATGGTATTGAAAATATCTTTATCTTATGTAATTTTATTGGGTGTTGTTTTAACTAGTTGATTTTTAGTGAAAGCTTATGATTTTAGTTTACTTGTTTATAAATAAGTACTTGCTAAAGTTAGTGTTTCAGCACATATTCAACAGAGCTTTTTTTTAGTAATTAAGTTAAGATGTACTCAATGCTGCGATCCACTGTTCCTTTGTCCGATTGTTTCAAACAGATGAAACGACACAGTGGTTGCAGAGCCAATTAATAGTGTGGAGATACAAGTTTGATAAATGTTTTCCTTGTAGATGATCACGAGCTGGTTCGCACAGGGATACGACGTATTATTGAAGACGTCCGTGGAATGAACGTAGCAGGGGAAGCTGAAAGCGGTGAAGATGCTGCAAAATGGTGTCGTACTAACAATACTGACGTTATTTTGATGGATATGAATATGCCTGGTATTGGTGGCTTAGAAGCAACCAAGAAGATCTTGCGTTTCAACCCTGATGTTAAAATCATCGTTTTAACTGTTCATACGGAAAATCCGTTTCCAACTAAAGTGATGCAAGCTGGAGCTGCTGGTTACCTTACTAAAGGGGCAGGTCCGGATGAAATGGTCAATGCAATTCGAGTGGTCAACAGTGGCCAACGATACATTTCACCAGAAATTGCGCAGCAGATGGCTTTGAGCCAGTTCTCGCCTGCGTCTGAAAATCCATTCGCAGACTTATCTGAACGTGAACTTCAAATCATGATGATGATTACCAAAGGTCAGAAAGTGACGGATATTTCAGAACAACTCAATCTAAGTCCTAAGACAGTCAATAGTTACCGCTACCGTTTGTTCAGCAAACTGGATATCAGTGGTGATGTAGAGCTGACGCACTTAGCGATTAGACATGGAATGTTAGACACTGAGACCCTTTAACACTGAGATCGTATAGTGACCAACTTGTTTGACTCAGTCTCATTCCTCAAGACAGTAACCGAGCAGCCCGGCGTTTATCGAATGTATAACGCTGAGGCTGTCGTTATTTACGTCGGTAAAGCTAAGAACCTCAAAAAACGCCTTTCTAGTTATTTCCGTAAAAAAGTCGACAGTGAAAAAACACGCGCTCTAGTCAGCAACATCGACAAGATTGATGTCACTGTAACGCACACGGAAACCGAAGCTCTTATTCTTGAGCACAACTACATCAAGCAGTACCTGCCAAAATATAACGTGCTCCTGCGTGATGATAAGTCGTACCCTTATATCTTCATTAGCGGTCACAAGCATCCTCGTTTGTCGATGCACCGTGGTGCTAAAAAGAAAAAAGGTGAATACTTTGGTCCTTACCCTGACTCCGGCGCTGTGCGTGAGACACTACACTTAATCCAAAAAATCTTCCCTGCTCGCCAATGTGAAGATACGGTTTACGCCAACAGAACGCGTCCTTGCTTGATGTATCAGATTGGCCGTTGTGCTGCGCCATGTGTTAGCTCAATCATTTCTGACGAAGAGTACAGCGAACTGGTCGACTATGTTCGTTTATTCCTGCAAGGAAAAGATAAGTTAGTGCTTGAAACGCTCATTGAGAAAATGGATACAGCAAGCCGTGAGCTTCGTTTTGAGCAAGCTGCGACTTTCCGTGACCAGATCCAAGCGATTCGACGCGTGCAAGAACAGCAATACGTCTCTGACGATTCCATGGAAGATATGGATGTGTTGGGCTTTGCTCAAGAGAATGGCGTGGCGTGTATTCATATTTTGATGATTCGCCAAGGCAAAGTCTTGGGCAGTAGAAGCCATTTTCCTAAAATTCCAAACAATACGGTACGTGAAGAAGTTTTCTCTAGCTTCTTAAGCCAGTATTACCTAGCACATAATGAAGCGAGAACCATTCCAACTCGTTTGATTCTAAATGCTGATTTGATGGAAGACGTCACTCCTATTCAGGAAGCCTTGTGTGAAGTAGCGGGTCGCAAGATCCACTTCAACACAAACCCTTCCGGTACTCGTGGTCGTTATCTTAAATTGTCGAACACTAATGCGTTAACGGCGATTACCACTAAGATTAACCACAAAATGACGATTAATCAGCGTTTCAAAGAACTTCAAGAAGTGCTGTCGATGGATGCGATTAAGCGCATGGAATGTTTCGATATCAGTCATACCATGGGTGAAAGTACCATCGCATCTTGTGTGGTGTTCAATCAAGAAGGCCCTGTTAAGCCCGAATATCGTCGTTACAACATCACAGGAATTACCGGCGGTGATGATTACGCAGCAATGGCTCAGGCGCTTGAGAGACGTTATTCGAAGCAACTTGATGTTGATAAGATCCCAGACATCATCTTTATCGATGGGGGTAAAGGGCAACTTAACCGCGCTCATGAGATTATTTCTCAATATTGGGGAGATTGGCCTTTCAGACCGAGAATGATGGGTATTGCCAAAGGCGTGACGCGTAAACCTGGTTTAGAGACTCTCATTACCCTTGAAGGGGAAGAGTTTAATTTGCCAAGTGATGCTCCCGCTTTGCACCTTATTCAGCATATTCGTGATGAAAGCCATAATCATGCGATTGCAGGGCATAGAGCGAAGCGTGGTAAAACGCGCCGAACCAGTGCCTTGGAAGGAATTGAAGGGGTAGGGCCAAAGCGTCGCCAAGCTTTGCTGAAATACATGGGTGGCTTACAAGAACTTAAGCGTGCAACTGTTGAAGAAATAGCCAAAGTGCCGGGCATTAGTCATTCTTTGGCAGAAAACATTTATCAAGCATTGAAACAATAGTAAAAATCCCGCACCATTAAAGCGCAATTAATAAGAGCCCAATAATATGCGTTTGAATATACCTAACATTTTGTCCTTACTGAGACTATTTTTGATCCCAGTATTCGTTGTTGTTTTTTACCTACCTTACCAATGGGCTCCTTTTGCTGCTGCGATGGTTTTTTGGGTAGCGGGTTTTACTGACTGGTTAGATGGCATGCTTGCTCGTAAGTTAGGGCAAACGTCTCGTTTTGGTGCCTTTATTGACCCAGTCGCAGACAAAGTACTGGTGGCGACGGCTCTTATTTTGATTACCGAGCATTACCACTCAATTTGGGTCACTATTCCAGCTGTGACCATGATAGCTCGCGAGATCATCATCTCTGCGCTTCGCGAATGGATGGCTGAAATCGGTAAACGTGCAAGCGTTGCGGTTTCTTGGGTCGGTAAGGTTAAGACGGTTTCTCAGATGTTCGCGTTGTGGGTGCTTATCTGGCGCTATGACGATTGGATGGTTTGGGTTGGCTATATCGCGCTCTACGTTGCAACGATTCTAACCTACTGGTCGATGGCACAATACTTAATGGCCGCCAAAGACGATTTGTTAGACGAAAAACACCATTGATGAAGAAGCGAGCTGAGGCTCGCTTTTTTGATCTTTAACCTAAGGTCAAATAATCAATACTGGATATCTAATGTGATATAGATCTCTTTTGAATAGCCGATACACGGTGTGTTTTGCACATAAAGTCAGCTATTTAGCCCGTTTAGTATGAAATCTATTCAAACGAATTAAAAATACAAAAATATTATTGACTCATCCGCTCGAATCCGTAGAATGCATCCCGTACCCAAGAGGATGGCAATGAGCGATTCGATTGGAGTTACTAAGGCGCCTTGGCAGAGTGGCTATGCAGCGGATTGCAAATTAAAGAATTGCGTGCCCTGGTGGTGGAATTGGTAGACACAAGGGATTTAAAATCCCTCGACGTTCGCGTTGTGCCGGTTCAAGTCCGGCCCGGGGCACCATCTACAAGTCTTTATCTCGATAAAGCAAATGCGACACTAGCTCAGCTGGTAGAGCGCAACCTTGCCAAGGTTGAGGTCACGAGTTCGAACCTCGTGTGTCGCTCCAATTTGAAAAGGCTCATCAGAAATGATGAGCCTTTTTCGCATCTGATACACACTAAAGCTATTTGAGACACCAGGTCACGAGTTGACCCCGTGTACCTAGCCGGCCGCGTCGCTCCAATTTGAAAAGGCTCATCAGAAATGATGAGCCTTTTTCGCATCTGAAACACACTAAAGCTATTTGAGACACCAGGTCACGAGTTGACCCCGCAGCCAAGCTTCATCTCTATATCAAAACCTCCGTTATCAAATACGTATATATCACTCAGTTTTTAAAAGCAAGATTCCCTATGAACTCGTTCCTCGCTCTAGGGAATGACGGAAAGGTACAATGGCTCAAAGCTTCTCTAGCAACGTTTATAACCCCTCACCGTCATCCTCGGGCGCGAGGAACGAGCGAGCCGGGGATCTACTTACTTTCTGTTGATTAGTTTCAGCTTAATCTATTGCATCAGATAGTTTCTTGAATAAGGCAATACAATGACATGTTGTAGGGGATTCTCTATGAGCTCGTTTCTCGCGCTATGGAATGACGAAGGAGGTTGCGGCTTATAATCAAGTCGTTGCTTGAGTCTAACTATATAAAAACCGTCTCAAAGAGACTCCCTATGAACTCGTTCTAGTACTAGGGAATGACGTGATGCGGGCAGATGATGCACTTTTCACTCCCTTATCGTGTACTGAACTTTGCTGGTTTCAGTGTAAGGTTCGGTATGAGGTCGCCTATGGTTCTAAGGTTAGCTTTAAACTCTCACCAGTAACATTTGTATACCTACACCGTCATCCTCGGGCGTGGAGGGACGAACGAACCGGGGATCTCGCTTTTAAACTTATATTGGCGATATTTAAAGCAATTTGTCACTCACTGCGCGTATTAATTAAGCGGTTATCAAAAACTATTGATCGTTCGTTTCAATTTATGTTACTTTCCCGCGCAATCTCGGAACGGCCGATGTTCAAAAAGAGCCGCGATTGCTTTCTGGGGGATACGCGTAATGACCATTCTTGCTGATTGGGACATTACGTAGGGTAGGTATCGGCTAGTCCTTTAGCTGATAGACGGGATACTTATGGCGCAGTTTGCCATGCTAATGGGA
Source organism: Vibrio sp. 99K-1 (assembly GCF_013114585.1). Classification (NCBI taxonomy): domain Bacteria; kingdom Pseudomonadati; phylum Pseudomonadota; class Gammaproteobacteria; order Vibrionales; family Vibrionaceae; genus Vibrio; species Vibrio sp. 99K-1. The sequence continues at coordinate 62,556 of NZ_VTXF01000017.1, read as the reverse complement.
AACCCAACATTGAACATACTAACTACAACATTGCTAATCAGCTCTGCATTTCCAAAGGGATCAGCTCCTCATAGCTGCCCGATCCTGCAAAAATGTCCAATTCTTCAAAACAGTAGTATTACTGAACCTTGAGCTCACGCTAACAATTTCTCGCTGTCTTAAGATGGCCTAATTTCGTATTCGTCGTTTGACTTATGCGGGCGTACAGCTATATCTCATTTCTAGACAATATGCGTATTTTACTCTGAACTCTTGTTAATCAAGAGGGCTGGTGTGTATTTGCGTTTACTGGAGGTGAGTATGAACATATTCAAGGGAATTTTTATGACTACCGCCTTTGAAGTCGATATCAACACTATCGCAAACTCATTTTCAACTATGGTTCCTATCGTAGAGGGAACTTATGACCTAACACTTGATGCTATTTTGCTTGAGCAAGAGCAGCATGAGTCGGATGTTCGTTCATATCCAAGACGCCTACCGATTGCTATTAAACGAGCATGTGGCGCCTTAGTTGAAGATACACGTGGACAACTATTTTTAGATTGCTTAGCCGGCGCTGGCACACTCTCTTTGGGCTACAACCACCCTGAGATCAACCAAGCACTGAAAGACCAACTGGATTCAGGTTTGCCGTACCAAACTCTTGATATCACGACTCAAGCAAAAGAGACGTTTATCAAGCGAGTTAAAGCTTTTCTTCCTCAAGACTTTTCAGATAACTCGGTTCTTCAATTCTGTGGCCCTTCAGGCGCGGATGCGGTGGAAGCGGCAATCAAACTAGCGAAGCAAACCACTGGTCGCAATACCATGTTTGCTTTCCGTGGTGCTTATCATGGTATGACTAATGGCACCATGGGCATGATGGGCAACTTAGGCACAAAAGAACGTCGTAGTGGCTTGATGTCTGATGTGCACTTTATGCCTTTCCCATACAACCTTCGCTGCCCGTTTGGTATTGGTGGTGAAGCAGGTGCTAACGCAAGCATTCGTTACATCGAACGTATGTTGAACGATGACGAATCTGGCATCATGAAACCGGCTGCGATGATCGTTGAGCCTGTACAAGGTGAGGGCGGTGTGATTCCTGCTCCTGCGTCTTGGTTGCAAGGCTTACGTCGCATCTGTGATGAGCACGGTATCCTACTGATTTTTGATGAAATCCAGTGTGGTGTCGGTAAGACAGGTCATCGATTTGCGTTTGAAGAGTCGGGCGTTAATCCTGATATCTTGTGCTTATCTAAAGCGATTGGTGGTGGACTACCAATGTCGCTGCTTGTATTCGATAAGAGCATCGATACATGGAAAGCGGGTGAGCACACGGGTACTTTCCGTGGTAACCAACTGGCAATGGTTTCTGGTGCGAAAGCGTTAGAAATCATCGAACGAGACGGTTTGGTTGAGCATGCGAACATTGCAGGCCAATACCTACGTCACGGATTAGAGAAGATTCAATCTCGCGTTAACTGTATTGCTGAAGTTCGTGGCAAAGGTCTAATGCTTGGCGCTGAGATCAAGCAGCCAAACGGTGAACTCAATAAATTTGGTGAGCCGAAATCAGACGGTGAACTCACCCTAGCGATTCAACGCGCGGCATTAGAGCGTGGTTTGATGGTCGAGAAGGGCGGGCGCGATGGCTCAGTGATTCGATTCTTGCCACCAATGATTATCTCCTTTGAACAGATTGATTTTGCACTGCGCGTGATGGAAGAAGCCATCATCGCTGCTGGCGGAGGTGTGCAAGAAGATCAAGCTTCAACTGAACAAGCAAGCCAAGAGTGGAATAAGCATTTCATTCACACAGGCTTAGGCGGTAGCGACGAATTCGCTAACGTCATGAACCAAACCACTCAAGCGATGAAAGCGGTTTTTGAGCAGGTTGAAACGCCATACTCAGGTCTAGAACCAAAAGTGCTGGAGGCTGCTATCAAGGCTGTCGATCTAGACAACAACCAACACGCTTTGGTTGACGTTGTAGATAGCACTGCAGACCTTGTCGCTGCAAACTCCATCTTCGTGCAACACCCAGATTGTATCGCACACCTTCATACGCCACCTCTTATGGCATCAGTAGCAGCGGAATCAATCATCGCAGCTCTGAATCAATCAATGGACTCATGGGACCAAGCATCGGCTGCTACATATGTTGAGCAGCGCGTAGTCGATTGGATGTGTGACAAGTACCAACTTGGTGAACAAGCGGACGGTGTTTTCACCAGCGGCGGCACGCAAAGTAACCTAATGGGCTTATTGCTAGCGAGAGACTGGGTTGCGGATAAGCACGATGGTCACTCAATCCAAAAGTTAGGTTTACCAGATTACGCGAGCAAGCTTCGTATCTTGTGTTCAAACAAATCTCACTTCACGGTTCAAAAATCCGCGTCACTACTTGGCTTAGGCGAGAGCGCGGTGTGTTGTGTTGAAACAAACGCAAACGGCACCATCAAACCTGATTTGTTGGATGCAGAAGTAAAAGCGCTTAAAGCTCAAGGGCTGATTCCTTTTGCTGTAGTTGGTACAGCGGGTACAACCGATCATGGAGCTATCGACGACCTTGATGCGATTGCAGACATCGCAAGCCAACAAGGCCTTTGGTTCCATGTCGACAGTGCTTACGGTGGCGCGCTTATCTTGAGTAGCCACAAGGCTCGCTTACAAGGCATCGAAAAAGCGGACTCTGTGAGTGTCGATTTCCATAAGCTTTTTTATCAAACAATCAGCTGCGGCGCGGTGTTGTTGAAAGACAAAGCGAACTTTAAGTACCTTCTGCATCACGCAGATTACCTAAACCGCGAACACGATGAACTGCCAAATCTAGTCGATAAGTCTATTGCGACCACCAAGCGTTTCGATGCATTGAAAGTATTCATGACGATGCAAAGCGTTGGACCAAAGCAGTTGGGTGATATGTACGACCATCTTCTTGAGCAAACGCTAGAAGTGGCAGACCTGATTCAAAACCAAGCTGACTTAGAGCTTCTGGCGGAGCCGTCATTATCAACAGTGCTGTTCCGATCTAAGCCGTCAGCAAACGGCGAGCTAGATTTAGACAAATTGAATCAAACGCTAAGACTGGAAGCGCTGACTCGTGGTGTTGCAGTACTCGGTGAAACGGTCGTGGATGGTAAGAGTGCGCTTAAATTCACTATCTTGAATCCGTGCCTAAAGACATCAGATTTCAAATCTCTAATTAACAAAATTCAAACTCTAGCCACTGAGCTAGCAGAACAACAAGGGTAATTAATACTATGGCTATTCTACAAATTGGTGCAGGTGGCGTTGGTTGGGTTGTTGCACATAAAGCAGCACAAAACAACGAAGTACTGGGTGATATCACAATTGCTTCTCGCACAATCGCGAAGTGTGAAAAAATCATCGAATCGATTAAAGGTAAAAACAACCTTAAAGATTCAACTAAAAAACTAGAAGCTCGCGCAGTAAACGCTGACGATGTTGATGCTCTTGTTGCGTTGATTAACGAAGTGAAACCAGACCTAGTCATCAACGCTGGTCCTCCTTGGGTAAACATGGCGATCATGGAAGCGTGTTACCAAGCAAAAGTATCTTACCTAGATACATCGGTAGCGGTTGACCTATGTTCTGAAGGTCAACAAGTACCACAAGCTTACGATTGGCAGTGGGGCTACCGTGAGAAGTTTGCTGAAGCAGGCATCACAGGTATTCTTGGTGCGGGTTTCGATCCTGGTGTGGTTTCAGTATTTGCAGCGCACGCGGTTAAGCACCTGTTTGATGAGATCGATACGATCGACGTGATGGACGTAAACGCAGGCGATCACGGTAAGAAGTTTGCGACAAACTTTGACCCAGAAACCAACATGCTTGAGATTCAAGGTGACTCTTTCTACTGGGAAAATGAAGAGTGGAAACAAGTTCCTTGTCACTCTCGTATGCTTGAATTTGATTTCCCTAACTGTGGCACTCACAAAGTGTACTCAATGGCGCACGATGAAGTTCGTTCAATGAAGGAATTCATCCCAGCTAAGCGCATCGAGTTCTGGATGGGCTTTGGTGACAAGTACCTAAACTACTTCAACTGCATGCGTGATATCGGCCTTCTGAGCCCAGATCCGCTAACATTGCATGACGGCACTGTGGTTCAGCCTCTACACGTTCTTAAAGCACTACTGCCAGATCCAACATCTTTGGCTCCGGGTTACACAGGTTTAACGTGTATCGGTACTTGGGTTCAAGGTAAGAAAGATGGCAAAGAGCGCAGCGTGTTCATCTACAATAACGCAGACCACGAAGTGGCATACGAAGATGTAGAGCACCAAGCAATTTCTTACACAACGGGTGTTCCAGCTATTACGGCTGCACTTCAGTTCTTCCGTGGCGAATGGGCTGATAAAGGCGTGTTCAACATGGAACAGCTAAACCCAGACCCGTTCCTAGCAACCATGCCTGAAATCGGTCTAGATTGGCATGTTCAAGAGCTAGAGCCGAAAGCCAGTTTACCTCTGATCCACAAATTGAAGTAATACATAGTAGGTTCTTACCACGCTCTGAATTATTGGGGGAATGACGAAGGTGATGGTTACTTTTTCCGTGAGATGACTAAGAGCATCATCATTCCCTATAGAGAGGGACGAGCGTAATCGGGAATCTTGATTGCTGTCGATCTCTATTGAACGATAGGTGGCTTTGAGAGATCCCCAACTCGCTCATTCTTCCCTCTTGGGGATGACGGAGAGTGTATTTACTCCGTTAGAGGATGACGAAAGGTGATTATTTTCTCTAGTATTTGATGAAGATGATATTTACTTCATCTAATCGGTAATGCAGAAATCGTCATTCCCTAAAGCGAGGGACGAGTGTAATAGGGAATCTCTAATACACTTAAAGACTTCCTATACAATTACTTATATCGAGCCGATGCTGTTGCATCGGCTTTGTTCGATTATCATGTGCCTTCGTGAACTCGAGGGCCGCAAGGTATTAACATGCAAAACAACGAACTAAAAACGCCGTATTTCATGATCAACGAAGATAAGTTGATTGCGAACTTAGAGAAAGCCAAGCAACTGAAGGAGATTTCAGGTGTAAAACTGGTATTGGCACTGAAGTGTTTCTCGACATGGGGTGTGTTTGACATCATCAAGCCTTACCTGGATGGCACGACAAGCTCTGGCCCATACGAGGTGAAACTTGGCTACGAAACCTTTGGCGGTGAAACGCATGCTTACAGTGTGGGTTACAGCGAAGACGACGTGAGAGAAGTGGCTGACATCTGCGACAAGATGATCTTCAATTCGCAAAGCCAATTCGAAGCGTACCGTCATATTGTTGAAGGTAAAGCGTCACTAGGTTTACGTTTAAATCCGGGTGTGAGCTATGCAGGGCAAGACTTGGCAAACCCAGCGCGTCAATTCTCGCGTTTAGGTGTTCAAGCTGACCATATCAAGCCTGAAATCTTTGATGAGATTAATGGCGTGATGTTCCACATGAACTGTGAGAACAAAGATGTCGATGCCTTTATTGGATTGCTTGATTCAATCTCAGAACAGTTTGGCGTGCACCTAGATAAGCTAGATTGGGTGAGCATGGGCGGCGGTGTGTTCTTTACATGGCCGGGTTATGACATCGAGAAACTGGGGCTTGCGCTGAAAGCCTTCTCTGAAAAGCACGGTGTGCAGATGTACCTTGAGCCGGGTGAAGCGATCATCACGAAAACAACAGACTTGGTTGTGACAGTGGTGGATATTGTTGAGAACGTGAAGAAAACGGCTATTGTGGATTCAGCAACTGAAGCCCACCGTCTTGATACGCTTATTTACAATGAACCAGCATCGGTATTAGAAGCGTCTGAAAACGGCAGCCATGACTACGTGATTGGTTCGTGTTCATGCCTTGCGGGCGATCAGTTCTGCGAAACAAGCTTTGATGAGCCACTGCAGATTGGTCAAAAACTTCACTTGTTGGATAGCGCAGGTTACACCATGGTGAAGCTCAACTGGTTCAACGGACTGAAGATGCCATCAATCTATTGTGAGCGCAGCAATGGCGAAGTACAAAAGCTGAATGAGTTTGGCTATCAAGACTTTAAACGCTCATTGTCTCAATGGTCAATTAACTAACTAACTGACTGACAAGTCGAGCGTAATAAAAAGAGCAGCTAGTGAGCTGCTCTTTTTGATTACTTGTACCGTAGAAGCTAGTTAAATGTTTTCACTAATCGAACAAGAGGGTGTGGAATATCATCTGGGTCGGTAATGACTTCTAAAGCTTCTTCAAAATCAATAATTAAACCATCATAATTGCTGTTTATCTTATGAGCGTCAGGTGTGTTAGTCCAATATGGTTCATTGGTTGTGGTTGGGAAGTACGTCAGGTTTATTGCTGGTCTAGTACAGCTATAGTCAACGATTGAACTTAACTCTTTGATGTTAGGTAACCGAAAACCAGCCTGGCCTGCAATAGTGGTCAAATCTGCATCTTTGGTTGCGATGAGCGCATCCTGCCAATTCTGATATTTAATCGCGGTACCATCACATGTGTCATTGGATTGATTGTAGGTTTCACCTAGGTTGCATTTTGACCAAAGCAAATTAGTCGTTACGTCGAGTAATGTACCATCTTTACGATCAATAAATTGCCCGTCTTGGTGAGAGGGCGTTTGAGTTTGCACGCAGGTTTGTGCGATGGTATTTACACTTAGCAAAGAGGCAGTTACACCTAAGAATAGTTTTAGTCTCATTATTCAATACCCCCACTTACCGCCACAATACCTGTCGAACCTGCAATGTTTTTGTTACATAGCTCAAGTTCACCACTTTGAGAGTCGATACATCTAGCACTACCATCTTGCTTAACAGAACTTGAATGTGTGAAGAGTCGCTCTCCTAGGTTAGGAAAGAAATCAATGGCGCCAGCAGGAACGCTGCCGACATTGAAGTTAATAAATGAGCGGGCTTCAACAGGGGATGGTAATCGCCAATCTGTAATACCGCAAATTGAGCGACTGTTTAGGCTATCAATATAGCTAGCTGTATTACAGTAGTTGCTCCCTGAACCATCATTAATGTAAGCGCATTGAGAAGATATCGGGCCTGCGCTATACAAGAGATCATTGGGTGCGCCAGCGTAGCCACCATTTGTTGTATTGTCAGAGTCGTACCAAGTATATGTGTATGATGCGCTTCTCCAAGAGCTTGACTGGCTATCCCACGGGTAAGGGTTGGCGTCAGGGGCGTCTTTGTGGTTCTTGACCCAGGTATCTACCTCTGATTGACTGGGTAGTGCTATCGGAGCTTGTTTCGCTTCAATATATAATCCGGTATGTTCGTCTCTAACGCAGCGCCAATCAGTAGCGCTAGGTGTTAGACGGTTTCCGTGAGCATCTAACTTGGTGTAGCGGAAGCCATACTCTCCATCCGAATGTTCGTCTCCATTTGTTACATCTAAACCAAAATCTGCATCTTGATTTGGGTGTGACGCTGGAGGAGTAACGCTGTCGTAGTCTGTACCATCAAAATAAGTGACATACCCAGTATCATTGAAGTTTTTCTGCCCAGGAATATAAAATGCGAGAGTGTTTTTATTTGAATTGATAGTCGCGTTACCAACGGAAGCTATCGTGTAGATTACTGACTCACCACCTTCATCGAAGCTATCATCACGAGCAGTAAATGTGATATTCGTTGATAGAGTTTCTGCTGGCAGTTTAAGAGCTAAACCTGATATATCTACAATGAAGTCCTCGGGTGCGGCAATACCATTTTGAGTTAGGGTAAGGGTTACATCTTGAGATGTATAATGACTCAAAACTGCTTGTTGAACAATACTGTCGCCCTCTACAACGGTTCTTAAGTCGTTACTAAAACTAACCGTTGGCTGTGTATCGCTATCATCAATGGTTACTACTGTTCGCTCGTTTGACAGTGTGTAATTTGTATTGTTGTCAACACTAATAGAGTAATGAAGTGTTTTGTTACCCTCGTACAAATTATTGTTTACCAGATTTAGCGGCAGATCAGCGCTGGTTGCACCTGCCGAAATTTTGACGTTTTGACTGGAGATAGCATCGTAGTTTTTAAAGGTACCATCAGAGCGAGTTGTTACATCGCTTGTCGAGATTGTTAAGGTCAGATCTTCAGGTAAGGCTTCGGAAAGAGAAACAGTAATTGATTGTGTACTAGAGCCAGATGATGGCTCTGAAAATGAAATCGAGTTAGGTACGCTGATTTCAACTACTGATGGTGTAGAACCTGGGTCGGTTGTATTTTCATCATTATTTTCATGACCACTTTTGCATCCGCTAAACAGTGTCGCAAGAAGGACTACTGAGATGGCATTAAATTGCCAACTCGACCTTTTTCTTTCCATGTATAAACCTAAGTGACTAAATTATAAAAGATAATCTATGGTAACAAAAATATGAGAACAATGCTTGGTTTCATATGTCTTGCTTATGTATTTTTTAGGTTTTATACGTTTTTTTTGTAAGCCATGTAAGGAGGGAGGAAGTACCCTCCCAACGATAGGGTATCGTTAGGAGGTTAGTTCAACTAGCTCTCGACCATCACTCGAGTATCTTCACTGAGAGTTTCTAGTTCATTGATAACATCATCGATTTGAACTTCGATTGGTAGCTTAACCGCGATTTTAGAAGTGAATAGGCTTGAACTGACACCGCCACCACCGGCAATAAATACGCGCTGGCAATCCATGTCGAGAATATTGATACCTTGTCTATCGAGTACATGTGTCACTTCATTGACGATACCGGCGCGATCGTTAGAATCGAGTCTCAGATGGTGAATGGTATCTTGAACATTATGTGCATGGTCTGAATCAACGAACTGGACAATCAGGTCCGGGTTAGCGCTGAATGCCTCTTTAACAATCGATTCATTGATGGCTGGAAGTTGAACCTTAAGTACGCCTGCAACTTGGTCTTCAATAAAGTTCACTTTACTGATGAGCCATTTGCCGTCGTTCTCATGAGTCACTGCAGCGAGTTGTTTAATGGTCGCAGGCGACGCTTTTCCGATAAAGTTTACGATAAATGTACTGTTCATATCAGCCCCCAAAGTTTCAATTAATCATTGCTAATTAAATGTTTGATATTAAGCGATAAAGTTCGTTAATTTCAGTGTAGAAGTTTATATCGAACAATGTTTGACCTGTGTCAATTTTTGAAACTAAGCTGTGATGCAAAAAAAGAGAATGAAGAGTAGGGCACAAAAAAAGCGGCTTAAGAGCCGCTTTTTAGAAAAGTTTTGGTTATTACCGAAAGTAATCAGGTCGCTGTATTAGAAGGTTACTTTAAAGTTCATACCAACAAACTGAGAATCGTATGGCGCGCCAGCATCGTAAGCGAATCGAGCTGCGTCTTGATTATCCCACCAAGGGTTAGTATTCAGGTTAACTTCTGCGTCACCACCCCAAGCATCACTTACCCAATAGTGGATATGACCGACAGGGTTTAGGAAAAATAGAGACACGTCACCCATGGTTTGAGAACCCATCACTTCACCGCCTGAAGCAATGATGTCTTGCTCGGTTTCTAGCATTATTTCACCCACAACCGCACCGAAGAAAGGTGTGATGAAAAGGTCTTGCCATGAAGGTACTTCAGCAAATGCTTCTACGCCGTATTCCCAGAAGAAGGTGGACATCGTCCAAGAGTACATAAACGATTCAAACTCGTTGTAACCCGCGTGACGTGCAGCTGTGTAGTAAACACCACCAAAATACGGGTGCATCACATAGTTTAGGAAGTGTTCGTCACGGTCCCACACTGGGCCTTCAGAAACGTTATCTTTCCACTTTTGACCTAACTTACTTAAGTCGCGTTGGTCGTCGTCCCATTTAGTGATACTTTCTGGTAAGAAGGTCATTAAACCAACGGTTGCAACACTTAAGCCAAGAATCGTGTAAGTTTGACCCATTAGGTAATCCCAATCTTTCTCTTCGCTAACCAAAAGGTGCTTTGGTTGTTGGATTGAGAAATCGTACTCTTCGCTTGATTCGCTCAGTGCGTAATTGGTACTAGGCTTGTAGGTGTACAAGCTATCATTAACACAGTAATCTTGAGCACATTCATCCGAATAAGAAAGGTTGATTGGCTGGTCGAAGTCGTATTGGCTTGCAACCGAGTTAACTGACATTAGCATTGTAAATGCAGCAGTAACCTTTGCTAGTAACGGTGATTTGGCCACAAGGGTCTCCATGAGAAAGTTTAGAATTGATCAGGGTCACAATTATCCATTAAATGCCTGATTTAGGGAACTAATAATTTATCGCTTTTCCTAAGAAAACCTTAGATTTAACATTATTAATATTTGTTAAAAAGCCAAATAGCTCAAACTCAAACATAGACCAGTTTGTAGATAATGCAGCGTCTTTTTATGACTACAAGGGATAGAAACATGACGAAAATCGCAATGTTAAGTACAGGTGAAGAAGTTCTTCACGGAGACATTGTAGACACGAACGCGGCTTGGATGTCTGCTGAGTTTTACCAGCACGGTTTTGCTTTGGCTAAACGCTCCACAGTCGGTGACCAAATGAATGCCTTGGTTGAAGAGTTGCTGATGCTAAGCTTTAACTATGATGTGGTTATCGTTAATGGTGGCTTAGGCCCGACAACCGATGATATGAGTGCTGCGGCAGCTGCGACTGCGTCAGAACAGAAATTAGTCATGTTCCCTGAGTGGCTAGCGCGTATGGAAGAGATGTTTTCTGGACGCGGCATGCCGATGCCAGACAGCAACCTAAAACAAGCCTTATTGCCAGCAAGTTCAGAAATCGTCGATAACCCTGTCGGAACAGCATGTGGCTTCAAACTTAAGATTAACGATGCGACTTTCTATTTCACTCCGGGCGTACCGAGTGAGTTTAAGCGCATGGTGAGCTTTGAAATTATCCCTGATCTTGCTCGCACTTATCCTCAAGTAGTCGCTTCTGAATGCAGCAGGTTATTTACCTTTGGTTTGTCTGAATCCGGCATTTCTGATGTGTTAGACCAACTGAAACTACCGGAAGGTTATGAGCTGGGTTACCGCTCTTATCTGCCGTTCATTGAAGTGAAACTGTTTGGGCCTAAGTCGGATTTAGAAACTCGCGTTAAGCTACTGCAAATGGTGTACAAACTGTTAGAGAGCAATGTTGTCAGTGTTGATGAGCCGATGATCGACCATATCGGTCATATTATGGCGGAAAGAAAGAAGACCTTGTCGGTATCGGAAGTATCAACCAAAGGTGCGCTTTCGGCTTGGCTACAATCGAATGAACAGGTTGAAGATTGCTTCGGTCACTCTTGGGTCATGGCGGAGCCAAAAGAGAGTGAACTTGAAAAGAACGACCCACTAGCAGCAACGTTTGCTCTGGCTGGCGCGACAAGAGAAAAGTGCGGCACCGAGTTAGCCCTAGTCACGGGCAAGTTAGAGGGCAATACCTTTAGTGTTGCTTTATCGAGCGAAGCGGGTGAGTGGGGGCAAGTGCTGGAGTTTTATCGTCAATACAAGCGCGAAGATGCACGTACTATCATCAAAACGGTCGCTGCAGACATGCTAAGAAGGCATCTAGACAATAAACCTATGTTTGGTGACTACTCTTCAGTAAAACGCGTGAAGGATATGTTTATCCCTTCAGCGATCATCAAATAAGACGCTCTTGTCGTAAACCAAGATCTCTTAAATCAAGATTAGACAGAACCAATAAAAAGGCCCAACATCTAAATAGGTGTTGGGCCTTGAGTTTATCTAGCCTTCTAGATAACCAAATAAGGAGCCTGTGATTACAAACCGCTTGTCATATGTAGGCTGTAGAACAAGCCACGGCCGATTAGTTCTGACGCTAGGAATAGTACTAATGCTAGGCCTAGATTGACTGGGTTCACTTTTGCTTTATTAAGCATAGGTAGAATCCAAATCAGTAAGCTTGCCATTAGCAATGCAACTTGAAGGATCACATAGCTGCCTAAACCATCAACCAACTCTGAAGCTTTTGCGACTGAAGTTTGGGTGTCACCGATTAGATTTAGTTTACCGACTGTCACAAGCAAACTGATCGCAACGGCAATCACAGCCAGCATGGTGATGTTACGGTCAACCGTAAAGCGACTGTCGTTAGCAAATACAATCACGAACTGAGACAGCAGCAAGCCACCTACAACCATAGTCATGACGAAGCTCAGTGGTGTGTAGATGTTGTCCCATGTTGGTACTGTGTTGATCATGTATACGTTGATCATCGCGTACATGAAGATGACACCCAGCACCATAGCGCCAACCATCAGTGCTTTCTGGATAGCCATGCCACCTTTCTTAACCACAGACAGTAGCCACTGTAGACCGCCAACTGCGAAGAATGCCGCACCGAAGAACACTTCGTTAGACAACCAAGCTGAACCTAGTTGGTTAAAGGCATTAAACGCGCGCAGTGGGGAGCCAAGGTGCGTTGTCGAGAACATGAAGCCAAGGCCCATTAATGCCCATAGGATGAACATTGGAACCTTGTAGCTGTTCAGTTTCTCTTCGTCATGACCAAGTACCAGAGCACGTGCACCAATCAGTAAGTAACCACCAACCGCAGTTTGCGCTAGCACCGTAAAGAAGATTAAAGACCACTCATGAAAAATCATCTTACACCTCCTTAGGGTTTGCTAGGTGACCACTGGTATCGCCAGTTGGCTTCGCGTTTTTGTTCAGCTTGATCACGATGTTTGGCAGTGTTTCGGTTGAAGATGGCAGTGGCGCCACATCTGCACCAGAGCCGTACTTCTCACGAAGCGTATTGATTTCGCCAAACTCCAATGCACGAAGTGGACAAGACTCAACACAGATAGGTTGTTTGCCTTCAGAAACACGTTGGTAACAACCATCGCATTTGGTCATATGACCTTTCTTAGCATTGTATTGTGGTGCGCCGTAAGGGCATGCATTGCTACAGTGCTGACAACCGATACACACACTTTCATCAACCACAACCAAGCCGTCTTCATCACGTTTGTGCATTGCGCCCGAAGGACACACTTTCACACACGCAGGGTTAGTACAGTGGTTACAAGCGACAGACAGGTAGTAAGAAAAAACATCTTTCTGAACCCAGGTATCGCCATCTTGAGTGAAGCCACCACCTGCGTATTCGTACACGCGACGGTAGTTCGTTTTGATGTCTAGATCGTTATAATCTTTACAAGCAAGCTGACAGGTTTTACAACCCGTGCATTTACTTGAATCAATGTAAAAGCCGTATTGTTTCATTCCAACCTACCTTATGCTTTCTTTAGCGCTTTGATTTGAACTAGGTTTGTATGCTGAGGGTTACCCTTAGCAAGTGGGCTCGGGCGCTGAGTGGTCAGCACGTTGATAGAGCCTGCATGGTCAATCTTCTGACCATCGGGTGCGTACCATGCACCTTCGCCTAGCGCGACAACTCGAGGAAGAATCCTAGGTGTCACTTTCGCTGGAATGTGTACTTCGCCACGGTCGTTGAAAATACTGACCATGTCGCCGTTTTCAATACCGCGCTCTTTCGCATCGATTGGGTTGATCCACAACTCTTGCGGTGCTGCTGCTTTGATTTCTGCAACGTTGCCGTAAGTTGAGTGAGTACGAGCTTTGTAGTGGAAACCGGTTAGCTGAAGTGGGTACTTCTCTGCTAGTGGATCGTTATGACCTTCAAAAGAGTCCGCGTAAATCGGAAGTGGGTGAATCACTTCGTCTTCTTTCAGCTTCCAAGTCTTAGCAATCTCAGCCAGTTGCTCTGAGTAGATCTCGATCTTGCCACTTGGTGTGGTTAGTGGGTTCGCTTCAGGATCTTTACGGAAATCTTCGTAAGCGATGTAGTGGTGGTCGTAGCTACGCTTGTAGATACCCAGCTCTTTCATCTCTTCGAAGGTTGGCAGTGTTGGATCGTTCTTACGGGTTTCTGCGTAAAGGTGTTCAATCCATTGCTCTTGAGTTCGACCTTCAGTGAACTCTTTTTCAACGCCCATGCGTTTAGCAAGCTCAGTACACATCTCGTAGATCGATTTCGCTTCGAACTGAGGTTCAATCGCTTTCTGTGCGTAGATGAAGTAAGGCATGTTCGATGCTTTACCATCCATACACCAGTCGTCTTGCTCTGATGTGGTTAAGTCAGGCAGGATGATGTCGGCGTATTTCGCTGAAGACGTCATATGGTTATCAACCACAACAATCATTTCACATGCGCTTTCATCTTGAAGAATCGCGTGCGTTTTGTTGATGTCTGAGTGTTGGTTGATGATGCAGTTACCTGCGTAGTTCCAGATCATCTTGATTGGGTTCTTAAGGCGCTCAGCTCCGCGAACACCGTCAGTGATGTCTGTCATCTCGTGGTGACGGTGAATCGCGTCTGTCCACATGAACATTGAAATTGATGTTTCAACTGGGTTTGGCACCGTCGGGAAGCGAACAAACGGAATGTTGATGTCACTTTCACGTGCACCTGTTGAACCGCCAGACACACCGACAGAACCTGTGAGTAGCGACAGCATTGCGATTGCACGACAAGCTAGCTCACCGTTCGCAGTACGTTGTAGCCCCCAACCTTGGTGGATAGCACACGGTTTCGCTGTGCCCATTTCACGGCCAAGCTTAACGATTGTATCAACTGGAATGCCTGTGATCTTCGAAGCCCACTCTGGTGTCTTCTCTACGCCATCTTCGCCTAAACCTAGGATGTAAGATTTGTAGTCACTGTTTTTAGGCGCTGAGGCAGGAAGGGTCTTCTCATCGTAACCGACACAGTATTTGTCTAGGAACGGTTGGTCGACAAGGTCTTCAGTGATCATCACGTGTGCAAGACCCGCTACCAATGCAGCATCCGTAGAAGGACGAATTGGGATCCACTGATCTTCACGACCGCCGGCAGTATCGGTGTAGCGTGGATCGATGATGATCGTTCTAGCGTTTGATTTGTTTTTGCTTTCTACGTAGTGGTGGATCAGACCGCCGCCAGACATACGAGTCTCGGCAGGGTTGTTACCAAATTGGATGTTAAGCTTGGTGTTCTCTAAGTCAGAGAAAGAGTTGTTGTTTGCCCAACCACCGTAGGTGTAGCTCAAGCCTTTCGCGATTTGCGCTGTTGAGTAGTCACCGTAATGGTTTAGGTAACCACCACTTAGGTTCATTAGACGCGCAATCAGCGTTTGTGCTGGTGGCCAAGACTTAGTGACCGTACCACCAAGCGTACCTGTACCGTAGTTTAGGTAGATAGTGTCGTTACCGTAATCTTTGATAAGGCGTTGCATTGTGCCAGCGACTTCATCATAAGCCTCTTCCCAGCTAATACGCTTAAACTTACCTTCACCACGTTTGCCCACACGTTTCATTGGGTATTTCAGGCGATCTGGGTTGTAAACACGGCGACGCATAGAGCGACCACGTAGACACGCACGAACTTGGTGATGACCGTATTCGTCAGTACCCGTGTTGTCGGTTTCTACGTATTTGATTTCACCGTTTTGCACATGCATACGTAATGGGCAGCGAGAGCCACAGTTTACCGTACACGCACTCCATACGATTTTCTCATCCACATTCTCAGCAACTGCAGCCGCTACTGGTTTGGATTTGAAAGGTAAAGCGATACCGCCCGCAAGCGCGGCTGCACTACCTACCGCAGAAGAAGCTTTCATGAAGCCTCTTCGAGTAAGATTCATTACCCCAGATTCTTTCTTATTCGTCATTCTAAGATGCCTATTGTTATTGATGACTAGCACTTTATAGGTAGTTTTATTTTTGTCTTTTAATATATAAATGTTGATTGATTAACATCAAATAAGATCGAAATTTAGATTATTTAAATCGAATGTATAAAATAAATCAAAGAATGAAATGCATTAATTAATATAATTATCTTTAAACCTATAACGGTATAAATAATAATGATTATCGATACGCATAAATTATTGGGTTCGCTATTTTATCAAGCGACAAGTAAAGAACAGTTAATCACCATTGTCGAAGCTTTGGTTGAGAGCGAAGTGCTCTCTGAAGAATGCTTGCAGGCATTGAGAAGTGAAGACGAAGATGCACTTGCAGCAGAGTTCAGCCGCCTGTTTGAAGGCGTGGGAGACATGCCGGCGCCACCTTGGGGTTCAGTGTACCTAGATAAAGACCGCGTTGTGTTCGGCGCTTCTACTGTAGAGTATCGCCAGTTTTTAGAATTGAATCAGATTGAATTAGACACTGGGTTAAGAGAGCCGGAAGATCAATTTGGTTTAATGTTATTCGCTCATGCATATTTGTTAGAAAATAATAAAACCAATTCGGCTGGTGAATTACTTGAGGGTCACTTATTAACTTGGTCTTCTGTTTATTTAGAAAAACTAAATAAAGCATCAGAGCTATCTTTTTATAAAAAGCTATCGGTTGATGTAATAGATTGGTTTAAGTACTTAACATCTGAATATAATTTAAACGTTGCTACTAAAAAGTTATATATCGACTAATGTCTGAACAAATAAATTCAAATAGACGCGGTTTCTTAACTCGACTCTCTAAGCCGGTTAAAGCTGCGGTAAGTTATGAAGAGAAATCACAGCGCTTGCACGCTAGGCCGCCACGAGCTGTCGATGAGGTGCTGTTTGAGCGCCTCTGCGACGGTTGTGGCTTGTGTGAGCAAGCATGCCCAAATAGTGTCATTGAGATACAAGAGGGCAGTGCGCTGCTCAATTTGGATTACAACAGCTGCTCTATGTGCAACAAGTGCAGTGAAGTGTGTCCGACTGGTGCGCTTCACCCAACGGTCACGCCTTACATTGATTTAAAACCTAACTTTGCTGATAGCTGCAATAACTATATGCAAATGGATTGTCATGCCTGCCAATCTGCGTGTTCAGTGGGCGCAATACAGATTGAAGCCGGGGAGTTACCTACGGTTACTCAAGATAAGTGCAATGGCTGTGGAGAGTGTCGAAGCGCTTGTTACATCGGTTCGGTGACATTGAACCTGACTCAACAGTAAACATCTGGTTTGATGCTTGAGAACTAAAGACACGAATAGAAAAAGGGTCCGCATTCCAAGAGGAGGCGGACCCTTTTTAGTCTGTATTGCTTTGAAGTCTCTAATCTTCGCTTAACTCATTCTCTTCGGAACATAGCGTACTTAAGCCGATTGGATTAAGCGCGCTTTTGCTTGTTTCGATGAATCACGTTACTCAGCGATAGATCGGATTTCGCTTTGCAGATACAAGGCAAAATCTCGTTGCCTTGCGTGTAAGCCATAGCAAAACCAACGTACTCAACCTCACCAGAATCCAACGTACAGCGGCATGCGCCACAGTGACCGTCTCGGCAGTTGTATTCTGGTTCTAACCCAGCTTGTTCCATTGTTTCCAATAGCGTATTAGAAGGGTTAGATTCAATTGAAGTTAGCTTGTTGATTTTGATTGTTGGCATTACAGCTCAAATCCTTCAAAGTCGTCAGCTTTCACTTCGTTGTCGATCTGACCAACTAGGTAAGAACTGATTTCTGCTTCTTGCGGAGCAACTTGTACGTTATCAGAAGACAACCAAGCGTTGATCCATGGAATTGGGTTTGATGTTGCTTCTGGGTAAGCGGTACCTAGACCAACGGCCTGCATACGGATGTTGGTGATGTACTCAACGTATTGGCAAAGAATGTCTTTGTTCAGGCCAATCATAGAGCCGTCTTTGAATAGGTATTCTGCCCACTCTTTTTCTTGCTCAGCTGCTTGCTTGAATAGGTCGAAACACTCTTGCTTACACTCTTCAGCGATTTGCATGAATGCGAAGTCGTCTTGACCGTTACGTAGCAAGTTGATCATGTGCTGAGTACCAGTCAGGTGAAGCGCTTCATCACGAGCGATCAGCTTGATGATTTTTGCGTTACCTTCCATTAGCTCACGCTCAGCGAATGCAAATGAACATGCGAAACTCACGTAGAAACGGATTGCTTCTAGTGCGTTTACCGACATTAGACATAGGTAAAGTTTCTTCTTCAGGTCGTGAAGAGAAACCTTAACGTCTTCGCCGTTGATGTTGTGGTTGCCTTCGCCGTAACGATGGTAATCAGCGGTTAGCTTAATTAGGTCGTCGTAGTAGAACGCGATGTCTTTAGCACGCTTTAGGATCTCTTCGTTTTCAACGATGTCGTCAAATACTAGACCTGGATCGTTAACGATGTTACGAATGATGTGCGTGTAAGAACGAGAGTGAATCGTTTCAGAGAAAGACCAAGTCTCAATCCAAGTTTCAACTTCTGGTAGTGATACTAGCGGAAGTAGGGCAACGTTCGGGCTACGGCCTTGGATAGAATCCAGCAGTGTTTGGTACTTCAGGTTAGAGATGAAGATGTGCTTTTCATGCTCAGGAAGTTTGTTGTAGTCGATACGGTCGCTAGACACGTCTACTTCTTCTGGACGCCAGAAGAAAGAAAGTTGCTTCTCGATAAGCTTTTCGAAGATTTCGAATTTTTGTTGGTCGTAACGTGCAACGTTAACCGACTGACCTAGGAACATTGGTTCTTTTAGCTGGTCATTTTTTTTCTGAGAAAAAGTACTGTAAGCCATAAATGCCTCAAATCCTTTAAAGACTCGTTATAAAACGAACCCTGTTAATGCTTTAAACCCAGAGAAGATAACTTCTCTGGGGTCTTAATGTTTTACTGCGGTTTAGATCTTACAACCGCCGCCTTCACAATCTTCTTCCGGCACTGTTACTGCGTCGCCTTGGTCGTCTTTTGCACCATCACGAGTGTTATGGTAGTAAAGCGTCTTAACACCAAACTTGTATGCAGTTAGTAGGTCTTGAAGCAGCTTCTTCATTGGTACTTTACCGCTGTCGTAAACACTTGGATCATAGTTAGTGTTTGCAGAGATAGCTTGGTCAACGAATTTTTGCATGATACCCACTAGGTGTAGGTAACCGTCGTTAGAACCAATGTTCCAAAGTAGCTCGTAGTTCTCTTTAAGATTTAGGAAATCTGGAACCACTTGCTTCAGGATGCCGTCTTTCGATGCTTTCACTGATACGTAACCACGTGGTGGCTCGATACCGTTAGTCGCGTTCGAGATTTGAGACGAAGTCTCAGAAGGCATAAGCGCAGTTAGCGTAGAGTTACGCAGACCGTGCTCCATGATCTCTTCACGTAGCGCATCCCAATCGTAGTGCAGAGGCTCATCACATACTAAGTCGATATCTTTCTTGTAAGTATCGATTGGCAGTAGGCCTTTCGCGTAGTTAGTCTCGTGGAAAGATGGGCAACGACCTTGCTCTTTCGCTAGTTCAACAGACGCTTTTAGTAGGTGGTATTGAATCGCTTCAAAAGTACGGTGAGTCAGGCCATTTGCGCTGCCGTCAGAGTACTTCACACCATTCTTCGCTAGGTAGTATGCGTAGTTGATAACACCTACACCTAGAGTACGACGGTTCATTGTCGATTTGTATGCTGCTGGAAGCGGGTAGTCTTGGTAATCAAGAAGTGCGTCTAGAGCACGAACAACCAGTTCAGAAAGCTCTGCTAGGTCATCCAGTTCGTTGATTGCGCCAAGGTTAAATGCTGAAAGCGTACATAGTGCAATTTCGCCTTCGTCATCTTCTACGTTAGAAAGCGGCTTAGTTGGCAGCGCAATTTCTAGACATAGGTTTGACTGGCGAACAGGAGCAACTTCAGAGTCGAACGGGCTGTGTGTATTACAGTGGTCAACGTTCTGAATGTAGATGCGACCAGTAGAAGCACGCTCTTGCATTAGTAGAGAGAATAGCTCTACTGCTTTTACTGTTTCACGCTTGATTGACGGATCGTTTTCGTACTTAACGTACAGCTCTTCAAAGCGTTCTTGGTTTTCGAAGAACGCGTCGTATAGGCCAGGTACGTCAGAAGGTGAGAACAGGCTGATGTTGCCACCTTGAACTAGACGAGAGTACATAAGCTTGTTCAGCTGTACGCCGTAATCCATGTGACGAACACGGTTCTCTTCAACACCACGGTTGTTTTTCAGTACTAGTAGAGACTGAACTTCGCCGTGCCATAGTGGGTAGAATACCGTTGCCGCACCACCACGAACACCACCTTGAGAACAACATTTTACTGCTGTTTGGAAGTATTTGTAGAAAGGGATACAGCCAGTGTGGAACGCTTCACCATTACGGATTTCAGAACCAAGCGCACGGATACGACCTGCGTTGATACCAATACCAGCACGTTGAGATACGTAACGAACAATTGAGCTTGCTGTTGCGTTGATAGAATCAAGGCTGTCACCACACTCGATCAGTACACAAGAACTGAATTGACGAGTAGGAGTACGTACACCAGACATGATCGGTGTAGGTAGAGAAATCTTAAACGTAGACGATGCGTCGTAGAAACGTTTGATGTAGTCAAGACGAGTCGATTTCGGGTATTTAGCGAATAGACATGCAGCAACTAGAATGTAAAGGAACTGAGCACTCTCGTAGATTTCTTTCGTTACACGGTTTTGTACGAAGTATTTACCTTCAAGCTGTTTAACCGCTGCGTAAGAAAAATCTAAGTCACGCTTATGGTCGATGTACGAGTCAAGTTCGTCGAACTCAGCCTTCGTGTAGTCTTCCATTAGGTGGCTATCGTATTTACCCATATCAACCAGTTTTGCAACGTGGTCGTAAAGTGCAGGTGGCTCGTATTCGCCGTACGCTTTCTTACGTAGGTGGAATACTGACAGACGTGCAGCAAGATATTGGTAATCTGGAGTCTCTTCAGAGATTAGATCCGCTGCTGACTTGATGATTGTCTCATGGATATCAGTAGTGGTAATGCCATCGTAAAACTGAATGTGAGCTTTCAATTCTACTTGTGATACTGAAACATTGTGCAAGCCTTCTGCTGCCCATGTAATCACGCGATGGATTTTTTCTAAATCGATCGTTTCTTTGCGCCCGTTACGCTTAGTAACAGTAAGTTGTTGGTTCATTCTGCTTAATTTCCCTAACAAAACTGAACAAGGCCGTGTTTTTGTCTATTTCTGTGTAATTTTTGTAAATTACGTTTCGGCTTTGTGATCTTGGTCTACCCATATATTGTAGTTCAAACACAACATATAGGGGTCATTTGTTTGTTGGGTTACAAGATAGTGCTACAACTGACATTTTTCAAGGTAAAGAAATTGGGTTGCTTGTGGATAAGTGGTGGATTGAAAAAAAACTGTAAGTGACCACTAACTGATGAGGTTAGATGTCACTTGATTGTATAAAACTCGCCTTTTAAGGATGCTTTATTTTTGCACGCTGATAAAAAAAAATACCTTGATCTTTGGGCAAAATGAGCGATGGATTTTCGGCGATTAAATTTAAATCGAGGTGGTTAAAATGGAAGCTGGCGCACGAAATTTAGACTGAAAAAAGTCGCAAACTTATGTTAATTGCAACTCTTTTCATTAGTCTTTTTTTATAAAAGATTTTACGGTTGGCTTTTTGATATTGGTTAGGCGAAATTTTGCGTATGAACTATGTAGTTAACATCTACATTTTGCCCTAAACGGTAACTGTCTGTTAACGGAT
This sequence comes from Vibrio sp. 99K-1, assembly GCF_013114585.1. NCBI lineage: Bacteria > Pseudomonadati > Pseudomonadota > Gammaproteobacteria > Vibrionales > Vibrionaceae > Vibrio > Vibrio sp. 99K-1. The sequence continues at coordinate 41,059 of NZ_VTXF01000017.1, read as the reverse complement.
TATAGTGCAGTCCAGTGATGCCTAATTCTTGAAGTGGGGTGTTATCGATCATCTTGATTAGCTCAGCTGGGCGAATGAACTTGTCATGCTCATGTGTGCCTTCAGGAACAATTCTAAGCAGTTTTTCTGCGCCAACAATCGCGAACAGGTAAGATTTGAAATTACGGTTCAACGTAGAGAAGAACACATGTCCGCCTGGTTTCACCAATTTTGAACACGCGGTAATCACGGATTGTGGGTCTGGTACATGCTCAAGCATTTCCATACAAGTCACCACATCGTAAGTTTGCGGGTTTTGCTCTGCATGATCTTCAATCGTGCTTTGGATGTAATCTAGCTTGGTGCCGGTTTCTAGTGCATGAAGACGTGCCACTTCGAGCGGCTCTTTGCCCATGTCTAAGCCAGTGACTACCGCACCTTCAACAGCCATGCTCTCCGCTAAAATACCGCCGCCGCAGCCAACGTCGAGTACTTTCTTACCAAACAAGCCTTCGGTTTTTTCTAGCACGTAATTTAGGCGAAGTGGGTTGATTTGGTGTAGCGGCTTAAACTCGCCTTCGAGATCCCACCAGCGTGACGCCATGTCTTCGAATTTTTTAATTTCTGCTGGGTCTACGTTTTGTGATTTAGTCATAATCGGCATTTCCAAGTTAAATAATGCATCCATGAAATTGCAGGCATTATAACTTGCCTTTTCTCGCTGACCAGAAGATCTACAATTTTGCGAATTTATTGGATGTAAAGTGACCATGTTTCAGCGAGATATGATGCTGAGGTGCAATTTCTCATCAATTGATTGGCTACAAGGGTCACAAGATGGTAAAAGGATAGGGAAAGTGATGCCTCCGTAGGTAAATTTGTGTTATATTTTTCGGTCTTATACGTATTCAAATATACGATCTGACTATAGAGGGAAAATGGCTCTATGAGCGATCTAGCGAAAGAGATCACGCCCGTAAATATTGAAGATGAGCTTAGAGGTTCATACCTAGACTATGCGATGTCCGTCATCGTTGGTCGTGCCCTTCCAGATGTGCGTGATGGCCTAAAACCAGTACACCGCCGCGTTTTGTTCGCGATGAATGTACTAGGTAATGATTGGAACAAACCATATAAAAAGTCTGCTCGTGTAGTAGGTGATGTAATCGGTAAATACCACCCGCATGGTGATAGTGCTGTATACGACACAATTGTTCGTATGGCTCAACCGTTCTCACTGCGTTACATGCTAGTTGATGGCCAAGGTAACTTTGGTTCTATCGATGGCGACTCCGCGGCTGCAATGCGTTATACCGAAGTTCGTATGGCGAAAATTGCTCACGAGCTTTTGGCTGACCTTGATAAGGAAACTGTGGATTACGTACCGAACTACGATGGTACTGAACAAATCCCAGCAGTTCTTCCGACAAAAATTCCTAACCTATTGGTGAACGGTGCTTCTGGTATCGCAGTAGGTATGGCTACCAACATCCCACCTCATAACCTAGGTGAAGTTGTTGATGGCTGTTTAGCACTTATCAATAATGAAGAGATCACTATTGATGAGCTAATGGACTACATTCCTGGTCCTGACTTCCCGACAGCAGCACTTATCAGTGGTCGTAAAGGCATCGTAGATGCATACAAGACTGGCCGCGGTAAGGTTTACATGCGTTCAAAAGCGGATATCGAAGCTGACAAGAATGGTAAAGAAACCATTATCGTTACTGAGATCCCTTACCAAGTAAACAAAGCTCGTTTGATCGAGAAAATTGCTGAACTGGTTAAAGATAAGAAAGTAGAAGGCATCAGTGCTCTACGTGACGAATCTGATAAAGATGGTATGCGTATTGTTATTGAATGTAAGCGTGACGCTGTGGGTGAAGTTGTTCTGAACAACCTATACGCACAAACTCAGCTGCAAACGACTTTCGGTATCAACATGGTTGCTCTAAACAATGGCCAACCACAGTTGTTTAACCTAAAAGACATGCTTAAGTGCTTCGTTGACCACCGTCGCGAAGTGGTGACACGTCGTACTATCTTCGAACTGAAGAAAGCGCGCGACCGTGCACACATTCTTGAAGCTCTGTCTCTAGCATTGGCTAACATTGACGAAATCATTGAACTTATCCGTAACGCTCCAACACCAGCTGACGCAAAAGCAGGCTTAGTTGCTCGCGGCTGGGACCTTGGTAACGTAGCTTCAATGCTTGAGCGTGCAGGTACTGACGCAGCTCGTCCTGATTGGTTGGAAGACCAATACGGCATCCGCGATGGTCAATACTTCCTAACGGAAACACAAGCACAAGCAATTCTAGAACTTCGTCTTCACCGCCTAACTGGCCTTGAGCACGAGAAGATTCTAGACGAGTACAAAGCACTTCTAGAAGAAATCGCTGAGCTAATGCATATTCTTGCAAGCACTGAGCGTTTGATGGAAGTTATCCGTGAAGAACTTGAAGCGGTACGTGAAATCTATGGCGACGAGCGTCGTACAGAAATCACAGCGGCAGTTCATGACATCGACATGGAAGAGCTGATTGCTCAAGAAGACGTTGTAGTAACGCTTTCTAACGCAGGTTACGTTAAGTACCAAATCCTAAGCGACTACGAAGCTCAGCGTCGTGGTGGTAAAGGTAAGAGTGCAACTAAGATGAAAGATGAGGATTACATTGAGCGTCTGCTTGTTGCTAATACTCACGATAACATCCTATGTTTCTCTACTCGTGGTAAGACATACCGTCTGAAAGTTTACCAACTGCCATTAGCAAGTCGTACTGCTCGTGGTAAGCCTATCGTTAACATTCTTCCTCTAGAAGAAGGTGAGCGTATCACGGCTATCCTGCCTGTTTCTGAGTTCTCTAATGAGAAATTCATCTTCATGGCAACGGGTGACGGTACTGTTAAGAAGACATCACTGGATCAGTTCGCAAACGTACGTGCTAACGGCCTAATTGCAGTTAACCTACGTGACGATGATTCACTGATTGGCGTTGACATCACTAACGGTGATAGCGACATCATGCTGTTCTCTAAATCGGGCAAAGTTGTTCGCTTTAACGAGGACAAAGTACGTGCAATGGGCCGTACTGCCTCTGGTGTTCGTGGTATGAAGCTTCCAGAAGACGATCAAGTAGTATCGTTGATTGTTCCTTCTAACGAAGGCGATATCCTAACTGTGACTCAAAACGGTTACGGTAAGCGTACTGAACTAGCTGAATACCCAACGAAAGGCCGTGCAACGCAGGGTGTGGTTTCTATCAAAGTCTCTGAACGTAATGGCCCAGTTGTTGGCGCTGTTCAAGTTGAAGAAGGCGACGAAATGATGATGATCACCGACGCAGGTACGCTAGTACGTACTCGCGTTGCGGAAGTGAGCCAAGTTGGTCGTAACACTCAAGGTGTAACACTGATTCGTACTTCTGACGACGAGAATGTTGTAGGTCTACAACGTATCGACGAAGTAGAAGAAGCTGAGGTTGTTGAAGGCGAAGCTGAAGTAGCAAACGCTGAAGCAGCAGTCGTTTCTGAATCAAGTGAAGAGCAAGCATCAGACGCTTCTGATAGCGAGCAAGACACTGAGTAATCTTTCACTTCTATAAATAGAAGTTGAGACAAAAAGCCGAGCCATTGTGCTCGGTTTTTTATTACCTAGAATTTGGCTGTGACTTGTTTAAAAGCCAATAGCTAAACCTCGATCAATATTGTTTTAGTGAGAAAAAGGTACAGTAAAGCGTCAATGAAAGGAGAGTGGAATGGATATCTGGTTACTGATTGCTTTGCTGCTAATGAGCCTATTTCTAGTGGCAGTCGTGATCGCATCAAACAGAAAAACCAGTCATCTTAAAGGCAACCTCCTTATTTCATGTGTGGCGATATTAGCCAGCATTCTGGTTTGGTCTCAGATGAAACAAGAAGCCCCTCAACTTGCTTCAAGTGACGACAGCAGCTATACAGCAACAGATTTCCAAAATGAACTTCAGCAGAGCTTGGAGCAAGACCCTAATCAATCAGACCTTTGGTTTAAGCTTGGTGGTGTTTATATGCAGAAAGGGGAGTTTGATGCTGCATTTACCTGTTACGACTATGCGATTCGTTTAGACCCACAGGCGCCTTCAGGGCTTTATGCAGCTAAAGCGAGCGCCTTGTATTACCTAAGTTCACAGGCGATGAGTGATGATGTGAAAGTGCTCTTAAATCAATCCATGGAGCTTGATCCCAACGATCGTACGGCATTGATGTTGATAGCGACCGATCACTTCATCAGTATGCGCTATCAACAAGCGATCGATGCTTGGACTCAAATTCTCGATTCTAACCAGAAAGGCATTGATCGTGTCTCTATCATCCATTCGATTAACCAAGCTAAGCAAATGATCCGTTAAACGGGCACTATCTTTAATTTCTAGATTATTTGCTTTCTTGCATCTCAATTAAGCCGCCAGCGTTGTGGATCTGTGTAAACCCTTGAGCTTTCAAATGTTGGTAAGCTTGTCCTGAGCGGTTACCACTGCGGCAATACAAAACGATAGGTTGAGCTTTGTCTATTCTGGCAAAGTGCGTAGCGACTTCAGAAAGAGGGTAGTTAAGCGCATTGTCCAGATGACCTTGCTTGAACTCTCCTGGTGTCCTGACATCAACCACAAGCGCACCTTCCTCAATCATTTCCCACCCTGTTTCTGCTCGTTCTGAGGCGTGAAGTCCTGAACTTATTAATGCGATGCATAATGCCGAAAGCGAAAGTAAGTGCTTCATTCTTTGTTCCTTGAATTAGCTAAAGGGTAATGTGAAATTGGGACGGTTGAGTGCGCCCAAATCTAAAAAACCAGCCACACACTTTACAGTGTGACTGGTTTTCTCTTATTGGTCTATTTGAAGGAACTAGTATTCGTAGTTAGCTTCACGCTTTTCAGCTTGCTCTTCCCACTTAGGTACCACGGTGTCTAAGAAGTGTTGTTTCTCAGCATTCATCTTATCCATGTCCATTCCTAACGCTTTCTGAGCGGCTTCTTTGGTTGAGATATCTGGAATCTCGATTGGATCGGTAATGCCTTTCTTCGCAAGTAGACGAACAATCTTAGTTCGCGCGTCTGCTGCGCGGTCAACCGCCGTTCCAAGAACCTCTAGGGCTACTTCAGGTGCGTGCATGTGAACACCATGAGATGCGATAGCGTAGTCCCAGCGCCATTGAGCGTGACGGATATCTTGTAGGATGGGCTCCATCTCTTGTTCTGTTGCGCCTGCTTCCCATGCTGCGCCTGCTTCAAAGTGAGCGGCTACGATTTGTTTCTCAGCTGTCAGCTTCATGTTTAGTACTTGAGCTTTGCGGCTTGAAACGATGTTACGCATGGTCTCTTTAGATTGAGTATGGCAGTTAGCACAAGTGTCTTCGAAGCGGTCAAACGGGTTACCTACTTTATGGTCGGTGTAAACGGTACCGTCTTCTTTCGTCACTTTAGGCATGTGGCAGTCAACACAAGCAACGTTGTTCTTACCGTGAATACCTTCACGCCAAGTTTCGTAACCTGGGTGCTGAGCCTTTAACATAGGTGCTTTAGAGACTTTATGTGTCCAATCTTTAAAACCAATCTCATCGTAGTACTCTTCCATCTGTTCAACACGCGTCCCTTTATCCCAAGGGAACTTCACACCTTTTGTTGGACCTGTGAAGTAGTATTCCACGTGACACTGAGCACACACAGAGGCTTGCTGATCAAAGCGACCTTGCTCTTCGAAGTTCTTCCCAATCGCATCGAACGCACGTTCAACATAAGGACGAGTGATCTTTAGTGCAGGTTCGCCATTTTTAAAGCCTTCACTTTGAGTATCGTGACAGTCGGCGCAACCAATTGGATTGACTATCTCACTGCCAAGACGAGCCCATTTACCTTCAAAGTAGCCGTCTTCACCACGCTCTTCAATAACGCGTGCTACGTCTGGGCTTTTACAGCTCCAGCACGCCATTGGCATTGGGCCTGAGTTTTCGTCGGTTGGTCCACCAGTACGCAGGGTTTGTCTTACATCATCAACCGCATAAAAGTGGCCGCGGGCTTTGTTGTAGTCTTTCGCGAAACCGTAGCCCGCCCATAGAATAACCATGTTTGGATCTTCTTTTAGTGCGTCTTCAATGGCTTCGCTCTCTGACGTTTGTCTCCATGAATGGTATTGATCTGGGTGGTTTTGCTCGAACTGGTCGTTACGAGGATCACCAATTTCTTTTTGTTCAGACGCAGCAAAGCTGGTCGCGCTTACTAGTGATGCGCTAACCATTAATAATGCTGTGACGGAATTACGTATCCAATGCTTTTTCACAGTGATATCTCCAATATACTGATTTTTATACCAAGCGTTGTGAGTTTGCTATTCAAATTAAGAACTGGAGAATTGCTGTTTATATTAATTCATAAATAAACACATTTTGTTACGTGTCGGATGTTTGCTTGTTTTAGATCAATTAATGACAGTGACTTCAATCACGTTGAAGTTTATATAACCCTAAAGGGGTATATGGACATCAAGTTAGACTGGCCTTATTGAGAATTATTATCATATATAACAAATAATTACCCGACATGCCCTCACTATAAATAGGGTGATTGTGTTCACATATTACCCTTTGTATATTTCGCTTTACCTAATTAGGGGTATATTCTAAATATAGAAAGCGTTGTGGCTTATCCAAAATAAGAATTGATATCATTTAAGCGGTAATAATATCGTTTAAGGGTACTTTTGTTTAACCGGAATATTATTTAGTTGAGAGTTAAATAATGCCGGTATAAGGAAAGGATAAAATGGGCAATATTAAATTGGCCATAGTCATAATGCTTAAATCCCTTCTAGCATTCTGCCTCTATGGTTATTCCATTCATGCTGTTGCAGAGCCTGCTGTTACGCCAGTAGGAGAGTCAACAAGACATGAAGTCGAATTAATACGTGACAAAGATTACAAGTGTGTCCAATGCCATAAAGATTCTAAAGAAACGGTATTTGGTTCACATGGTGAGAGTGCGCACGCTTTGCTTGGCCGTGAAGTGAATTGCACAGATTGTCATAGTTCTATTGGCCCCGATCACCGTGATGGTGCACCTGAGGTGGTGAAGTATCGCGCGGCTCAATCACAACCCGGAACCGAAAAGGTTTTCCTCGATCCTAGCTTAATCCTAGACGCCAACAGCCAATGTATAGATTGTCATAAGCCTGATGATCTGCGCGAAGCGAGTTGGACTCATGACGTACACGCACAAAACTTAACGTGTTCAAACTGTCACGATGTGCATGCGAGTGAAGCGAAGGTGCTTGGCTTAGATAAAAAGCAAACCATCAAGCTGTGTGTGGATTGCCATTCAGACTTCAACCAGAAGAAAGAAGGGGAGTAATCTATGAGCTGCTCAAGAAGAAACTTTTTAGCTGGCGCGGGTGCCGTTATTTTCACAACTGGTGTTGCAGGTACTGCAGCGGTTACAAGCCGCAAAACGCTGGCTAACGTTCAGGAAGATGGCACCAAGCGTTACGGAATGGTTCATGACGAAACTGCTTGTATTGGCTGTACTGCTTGTACTGAGGCGTGTCGTGAAGTAAACAAAGTGCCTGAAGGCGTATCGCGCTTAGAAATCGTAAAGAGTGAACCTCAAGGTGAATATCCAAATGTTGATTACCGTTTCACTCGTAACTCTTGTCAACATTGTGATAATGCACCTTGTGTGATGGTTTGCCCAACAGGCGCCGCCTATAAAGATGAGAAGACAGGAATTGTCGATGTACATAAAGAGAAGTGTGTCGGCTGTGGTTATTGCCTGCTAGCTTGTCCATATCAAGTGCGCTTCTTCCATCCTGAGAATAAGTCGGCCGACAAATGTAACTTCTGCCGCGATACCAATCTTGCACAAGGTAAATTACCTGCTTGTGTTGAATCTTGCCCTACCAATGCGCTGATATTTGGCGACTTGAATGACCCTAAGAGCGAGATAAACCAGGTACTTAAATCTGAAGTGGTTTACAGAGATAAGGCTTATCTAGGTACTCAGCCAAAACTCTATAAAGTGCCACACCAAAAAGGGGAGATTTGATTATGAGTGCATGGGATACAGCGTTTCAATCAGGTACCGTGGTTTGGGACTGGATCATTGCTATCTATCTGTTTTTGGCGGGTATGTCAGCGGGTGCAGTGATGATCTCGATCTATCTCAAGAGAAAGGTTATTGATGGGGATCCAGCGAATAATGGTGTATTAAAGGCAACGGCTTTTCTAGCACCATTCGGGATCATCTCAGGTTTATTGATCTTGGTTTTCCACCTGACGAAACCACTATCATTTTGGAAGATCATGATCTTCTATAATCCGACGTCAGTGATGTCGATGGGTGTGATCTTATTCCAAGTGTATATGGTGATCCTATTTGTTTGGATCGGCATTATATTCCGAAATCAGATTGCCGTATTCTTGAGTGATCAAGAATGGTTAAAAGGGCGACTCGATTTTGTCAGTAACTGGATTGGCAAATTAGAATCTTTTGAGAATGTTTTTGAAATATTCTTGGCTGTGCTTGCGCTATTACTTGCGGCTTACACTGGCTTCTTACTCTCTGCGCTAAATACCTTCCCAATGCTGAATAACCCAGTGTTGCCGATATTGTTCTTATTCTCGAGTTTATCCTCGGGAGCGGCGGCATGTATTTTATTTGGTGTGTTGGTCTTTAAGGAGTCTCCGCATAGTGCGAGTATTTCTTGGATCCACGGCTTCGAACGTCCTGTTGTTATGTTTGAACTGTTTGTCCTTGTTACTTTCTTCACTGGGTTGATATTTGCTGGTGGTCAAAGTGAGCAGGCAGTATGGAACGCCATTGGCGGTGGTTTCTGGGCAAGTTGGTTCTGGTATGGCGTAATTGGTGTGGGTATGGTTTTACCCTTGTTGCTTAACGCCGTGACACCAGCATCGGTTCGCCATAGTACTGTGTATATTTTCTCTGTTACTTCATTGAGCCTGATGGGCGTATTAATGCTAAGAACCTTTGTCCTTTATGCAGGGCAATTAACGTTAGCTTAATTTCGCTCAAGATTATAAGTGAGTGGATGTTGGATACTAAACATCTGCTCACTAAATTTCTTTTCGCTGAGTAACAATAGTTAGTTGAGTAATAATAGCTAGTTGAGTTACATCAGCTAGTTGAGCAATCAATGCCAATAATGGTTTAACTTGGTTCTGCTTAGGTAGATCCTGATTGAGGTGATATGGTCGGTTCTTTGGGGCTGTTTAGTTTAATTTTAGTCGCTGTTCTCAGCAGCATTATTGCTGTGCATTCGATGTATCAAATGCTAACTAAACAAGCACAAAATGTGGCTTTAATTCGCAGTTTCTCCCTCTCTAGCGCTTTGTTTTCCATTGGCGCTATCGTTTTACTTGGCTATGCCTTTGTCGGTGACGACTTTTCCATCCTCTATGTTGCAGAACACTCCAATACTCAACTGCCCACCTTCTTCAAAATGGCAGCTGTGTGGGCTGGACATGAAGGCTCATTGCTATTTTGGGTCTTAACCATTAGCTGTTGGTCGGGTGTGATTGCCCTACAAAAGCAATATTCTTCTGAGTATCAGAGCCGCGTATTGTGGGTGATGAATGTGTTACTCGCGATATTTGCATGGTTTACCTTATTTGCTTCGAACCCATTTGAATTGAATTCGACCTTGCCACTTGAAGGGCGTGACCTTAACCCAATGCTGCAAGACGTTGGTTTGATATTCCATCCGCCTCTGTTGTATTTGGGTTATGTTGGTTTCTCTGTGGTCTTGGCATTTGCTGTGGCCGCTTTGCTAGTGGATCCGATTGAGTTCGATTGGGTCGCTCATTGTCGCAGTTGGTGTTTGGTCGCTTGGATCTTTTTAACCGCGGGGATCATTCTTGGTTCTTGGTGGGCATACTACGAGTTAGGGTGGGGTGGTTGGTGGTTCTGGGACCCGGTAGAAAATGCCAGCCTATTACCTTGGCTAACATCAACCGCTCTATTGCACAGTTTGGGTGTTGCTAAAGGCAAGCAACAGTTGCTGAAGTGGTCACTTAGCCTTGCTTTCATTACGTTTTGTTTAAGTATCCTCGGTACCTTTATTGTTCGATCTGGCGTCCTCACTTCCGTTCATGCTTTTGCTGTTGACCCAACCAAAGGTATCGCGCTGTTGCTGATACTGGTTTTGGTGTTAGTGAGTTCGTTTTCTCTTCTTATTGTTCGTGGTGAATCTTTCGAGTCGAATCCAATCACTAGCTTTGCGAGTAAAAGTTTTTTGAGTTTAGTGGCGGTACTTATATTTGTACTGGCTACGGCGGTGGTGGTGTTTGGTACCTTCTACCCAATGGTTTTTGAATTACTTGGCCTTGGAAATATCTCTGTGGGCGCACCTTACTTTAATCTTCTTATTGCGCCATTGGCTCTGCTTGCGATGGGAGTGATAGGGTTAGCGCCATTGCTCAGTATCAAACCTCAAGCGTCGAAAGGTGTGATTGGAATTATTGCCTTATTGTCTCTCTGTATTGGCTTTGTAACTTATGCTTCGCAAGTTGAAGCGATTCAAGTGATGGTTCTACTGACATGGGCACTTGCGTTTTGGGTAGCTCTGACTCATGTTTACGGCTTGGCGGTAACGCGCAACTCTAAGTTTCAACGCAAAGTATGGGTGATGACGTTGGCGCATGTGGGTGTCGCAGTATTAGCGATAGGCGCCGCGATGAACAGTTACCATTCATTTGAGCGAAGTTACAAATTGAGCCCAGGTGAAGAGGTTGAGTTTATGGACTGGACGCTCTCTCATCGCGATACAGAGCTCTATGTCGCTTCGAATTTTACGGCAGAAAGAGCCTTGCTCAACCTCCATGCCGACGAACAAGCATTTTCTATCGCACCAGAGAGAAGACATTACCAAGTCAGAGTAATGAACATGAGTGAGCCAGCAATGAAGTGGTTCTGGCATGGCGACGTGTATATCACCATGGGTGAAAAAGTGGATTCAACCGCTTATGCATTCCGTGTTCAATACAAAGCGTATGCGCGCTGGATTTGGTTCGGTGGTTTGATATCCATACTGGGGGCACTGCTTTCGTTAACTCATCGTAAAAAGAAAACCGTTAAGGCGTCACAGTATGCATACCAGCGTTCGTAACAAACTTATTACGCTTATTGTATTGGCACTGGTGTTGGTGTTGGTATTTTTGTTTGCTCTTGATAACAAACAGCAAACCACCACCGTATCGATACAACAAAGAGCGTTTCCTGAATTTACTTCTATGGCTTTAACGGATAGAGAAGGCATCAGCAGTAAACAAAAACTGACGTTAAAAGACATTACTGAGCACCCTTACCAGTTAGTGAATGTATGGGCTTCATGGTGTGGTATCTGCAAATCGGAACATACCTATTTGTTAGCACTTCGCGATAAAGGGATTCCTATTGTTGGGCTTAACTATAGAGATAACCCCGCGGCTGCAATGAATGTGTTATCAAGCGATGGCAACCCCTATACAAAAGTGATTAGCGATCCTCATGGTAAGTTGGCTTTAGAATTAGGTGTAATAGGGACCCCAGAGACATATTTGGTTGATGCCAAAGGAAATATTGTGAAGAAGTTAATGGGCGCTATTAATGAATCTGCATGGCAAGATGAGCTCGCCTTATATTTTGATGGTGTGGATGGATGATGAGATCTTTAGCCCAAATAATATTATTTGCCTCTATGATTATCGTGACGAGTTTGCCTGCGGTGGCGGAAGACTTGTTTACACCCAGCGATAAGAGCACCAGCATTCAAGTAGAACTTTTTGAATTTGAAAGTCCTGACCAACAACAGCGTGCCATTGCTTTAGCAAAGACACTGCGCTGCCCTCAATGTCAAAACCAAAACCTGATTGAATCAAACTCTCCAATTGCAAAGGACTTACGTCTAGTTGTATTTAATATGGTGAAAGCAGGGAAGAGTAATCATGAAATTACTCAATATATGACGGAGAGGTTTGGAGAATTTGTGCTTTATAAACCGTCATTGAGCACGGCAAACTTATTACTTTGGTTGATACCGAGCCTATTATTTCTGTTATTTATATATTTATCAGTAAAAAGTGTTAGAAAGCGCTCATAAAAATTGTGTATTACTGTTTACCAATTGACCTGTATTTTGTAACATTAACGGATTATAAAGGCTAAGCACTGTATATAAGGATGTGTCTGTGGATAACGTTATCTCAAATTTAAAAAAAGAGTTCCATACCCATGTTCGTTCCGACAAATGGGCAGAAAGATACAGTGCGAAGTCGAGCATCTCTACGCTGACGCAAGAAGAGCTAGCTGAATTGGAGAACGCTTGGGTACAACTTGTGATTTGGAAACAGACCCAAGTAAGTTGAGTGTTCGGTAAAAATAGCAGGTTCCGCTGCAACTGATTCATTTATAACCCCATGTTGGTCAAACCAATGTGGGGTTTTTTGTTACCTGAAGATTAATTGTTATATTATAACAATTTGTGCTCTATCGACCTTGAAAAAAATTGTTAAGAGCCTCATAGTGTCTATCATTAGATAGTTAGCTACAAAATATTGCCTAGACATATAATGTAGTGTTGTTAAATACATCGAATTTTCAAGTGAGTATAGCTATGGCGGAAGTGCGTGCCAGAATAGATTTCAAAGTAGGAGTAACAAGCAGTATTGATGCTGAATTGCTCTCTTTTCATGGATTGAAAACAGATAAAGAGCATGTTGCTGTGATATTCAAATCAGCAGATAAGACGCAAGATGTACCTCTTGTTCGTATGCACTCTGAGTGCCTTACTGGTGATGTTTTCCACTCTTCTCGTTGTGATTGCGGTGAGCAGCTAGATGAAACCATCAGAATTATGGGTGAAACTGGCGGCGTGATTCTTTATTTACGTCAAGAAGGTCGTGGTATTGGCTTATATAACAAGATCGATGCGTACCGCCTTCAAAGCGAAGGCATGAACACCTATGAAGCCAACAACCACCTAGGTTTTGGCGATGACCTACGCGATTTTACTGAAGCTGCTGAAATGCTACGCGCTTTAGGTACCACAAAAATCCGCTTAGTCACCAACAACCCTAAGAAGATCAATGAGCTAAAATCCTTTGGTATTGAGATTGAAGAAGTGGTGAATACCTCTGCTCATATCAAATCAGGTAATGAAAGCTACCTAAAAGCGAAAGTTTCACACGGCAAGCATAACTTGGATATCTAATCCGCAGCTTGTTGCGCTTAACACAGAAACGTTTAAAGACCTCACATATGTGAGGTTTTTTTGTATTTATCTTGCAATAAAATTGTAAGTTTGTATTATTCCAATCCGTAGTGCAAATGATAATGGTTTGCACTATTACTACGAATAATAATTTAAAGCTCAACAAGGATGCTTCATGACTATCAAATCTTTAGTGACAAAAGCCGTAACTTCGTCACTCATTTTTGCCTCTGCTTCTTCTTTCGCTGCAGTAACTCAAGATCAAGTAGTAGAACATTACGCAGATATTGCACACGCGGTATTTGCTGATTCAGTAATCACAGCAAAAGCGTTGAACTCTTCTATCGATACCTTCTTAGCTTCTCCTTCTGCTGGCAACTTCGAAAAAGTAAAACTAGCTTGGCTTGAATCTCGCGTACCATACCAGCAGTCTGAAGTATTCCGCTTCGGTAACGTGGTTGTTGATGATTGGGAAGGTCAACTAAACGCATGGCCACTAGATGAAGGTCTGATCGATTACGTTTCTTCTGATTACCAATACGAACTAGGTAACGAAGGCGCAAGCGCTAACATCGTTGCAAACAAAACGTTCCAAATTGGTCAGACGACAGTAGATGCGACGAACATTACTCCTGAGTTAATCGCAGAGCTAAACGAGATCGGTGGTTCTGAAGCAAACGTAGCATCGGGTTACCACGCGATTGAATTCCTACTTTGGGGTCAAGATCTGAATGGCACAAACTCAGGTGCAGGTGAGCGTGCTTACACTGACTTCGTTGTTGGTGCTGAGTGTACAAATGGCAACTGTGACCGTCGTGGCGCATACCTAAAAGCATCAGCTGAGCTACTAATTCAAGACCTAGAGTGGATGGAAAAGCAATGGGCTGAAGGCGAGAAAGGTAACTACCGTCAAGAGCTTCTTTCTGAATCAAGTGAAAACGGCCTACGTAAAATGCTATTCGGCATGGGTTCACTGTCTCTTGGTGAGCTTGCTGGTGAGCGTATGAAGGTAGCATTAGAAGCGAACTCTACCGAAGATGAGCACGATTGCTTCTCTGATAACACGCATAACTCTCATTACTACAACGAGCAAGGTATCTACAACGTTTACACGGGTCTATACAAGCGTGAAGACGGTACTCTACTTTCAGGTCCAAGCCTGTTTGACCTAGTTGAGCAAAAAGATGAGCAAGCTGCGAAAGAGATTCAAAAGCAGTTTGACCTAGCACGTGCACAAGTAGGCCAACTGGTAATGTCTGCTGAGAAAAACAACCAGCACTTTGACCAGCTAATTGCTGCTGACAACGCTGCAGGTAACGCACTAGTAAATAAAACAATTGTTGCTCTAGTATCTCAAACAGCTGCAATTGAGCGTGCTGCTGGTGTGATTGGCATTGATAGCCTAAACCCAGACACGGCTGATCACGAGTTCTAAGAACCTGAGTCAAACACCAATGTAAGGGCTCTGATTGAGCCCTTAATTGTTTGCTAAGAAAAAAGCCACTTCCTTATAAAAACTAAAATCAAAAATTCAGCAAGGCACTGTATGAAGTCGTATCTATCAGCCTCACTCTTAACTGCACTGTTTTTCTTATCTCCATTACACGCCCATGAAACCTACTCCGGTGGTAAAACGACCGTAAAGAAAGAGGGAGCAAATGCTTTTTCTCTTCCTGCTGCTAATTTACCAATGAGCAAGCGCTTAGATTTCAGCGTTGGTAATAGCTTCTTTAGAAACCCATGGGTACCCGCGCCATCATCAACTGACGCTCGTGATGGTTTAGGTCCGTTGTTTAACACGAACGGTTGTCAAAACTGTCACATCAAAGATGGGCGAGGCCACGCGCCAGAAAAAGGCGATGAGAACGCAGTATCTATGCTAGTTCGCTTAAGCATTCCGGCCGAAACACCAGAGCAAAGACAAGCCTTTATCCGAGATGGCGGCATACCAGAGCCAACTTACGGTGGTCAGCTACAAGACTTTGCGCTTCAAGGGGTAAAACCAGAGGGTAAAGTAAACATTAGCTACACGGATGTACCTGTTACCTTCAAAGACGGCACGGTCGTTACTCTGCGTAAACCGATTTTAAAAATTACTGAGCTTGCGTTCGGTGAGATGCATCCTAAAACTGAATTCTCAGCTCGTGTTGCGCCACCAATGATCGGCCTAGGTTTGCTCGAGAGCATTCCACAAGAAACGATTCTTGGCTTCGCGAAGCAGCAAGCTGCGGACAACCAAGGTGTAACAGGCAAAGCCAATTACGTTCTTGACGTTCAAACTAACGAGATGGCGTTGGGTCGATTTGGTTGGAAAGCAGGGCAACCAAACCTAATGCAGCAAAACGCAGCGGCATTTAATGGTGATTTAGGTTTAACAAGTAGTTTGTTCCCGAATGAAAACTGCACATCAGCACAGTCAACCTGTGTTGATTTCCCTAATGGTGGTGAGCCGGAAGTCAGCAATAATATTCTCGACTTTGTTGAGTTCTACTCTCAGCACTTAGCGGTTCCAATTCGTCGAAATGTTGATGATCCTGCTGTTGTTCAAGGCAAGAAACTGTTCAAAGAGGTTGGGTGCCAAAGCTGTCACCAAGCTGAGATTCGTACAGCCAAGCGCGACGGTTTACCTGCACTCTCTAACCAGTTAATCAGCCCTTATACCGATATGCTGCTGCATGATATGGGTGAAGGCCTAGCGGATAATCGTCCAGAGTATCTAGCGAATGGACGTGAGTGGCGAACCACACCATTGTGGGGTTTAGGTTATACAAAAGAAGTGAATGGCCACACCTTCTTGCTGCATGATGGTCGAGCAAGAAACGTGATGGAAGCTGTGCTATGGCACGGTGGTGAAGCTGAGATGGCGAAACAGAAAGTGTTGTCACTAAGTCGTAGCGAACGTGAAGCACTGCTGGCGTTCTTAGATTCACTTTAAGCTAACTTGAACTCATTTGGGCCAGAGGCTTGATGAGCGAAACAAGTAGCAAATAAATGACTGACTGCCGCTGAACTTGTAGAAATACGAGCTCAGCGGTCGTTTTCATATTTGATGAACTCATATAATTAAAAGAAAAATTAGGAAGTAAGGTAACAGCATGGCTCAAAAATTATTGTTAATGCCTTTGTCGGTTTTAGCCATGGCAGGCTGTCAATCATCAGGGGAGCAAGTTGCTTCGTCTGAGGTTAACGGTGTGTCTTATCAAGCCGACACGACAAGTCATATTAGTCGTAGTGTGTATCAACAGGAGTTTGATTCAGCAGTACTATTCGCTAAGCAATCGAGCGAATTAGAAGCCTTGATGCAAGGTTACTGTGAAACAAATAACGTTGAGTTAGATGCAGTTAAAAATCAGTGGCAGATCACCATGAACAGTTGGATGGCGCTGCAAGGGCAAGAACGTGGTCCAACGGCGGCACTAGAAGAGAGCTGGAATGTTCAGTTCTGGCCAGACAAGAAGAACACGACGGGTCTTAAGATGCGTCAATTGACTCAACAGACCAAAGCCTGGACACAAGACGAAATCGCGCAACAAAGCGTGACAGTTCAAGGTTTAGGCGCGTTGGAATGGTCACTTTATGACGAGCAATCGCCACTGATTAAAGATAAAGCATCGGGCTGTTTGTCTTCACAAGCAATCGCACAAAACTTGGCAATGAAATCAGCTTCAATTGCTGAAGCTTGGCAAGTTAACCCATGGCTAGCCTTGGACGAGATGCGTTGGGAGTCGGAATACATCGCACTACTGACCAACCAACTTGATTACAGCATGAAAAAGCTGAGCCGCCCAATGGCAAAAATTGGTCACCCGCGCCCTTATTTCTCAGAATCATGGCGTGCACAAACCTCGATGACTCAACTAAAAGCCAATGTAGCGGCACTTCAGAATCTGTACCTTGCTGATGGCAATGGCCTAGACGGATTATTGAGAGAGAAGGGCTTAAACGACCTTGCAGATCGTGTTGCTGGCCAGTTCACATTGACGCTAGATACTTGGCCTACTGATTCAAGCTTGTTTGAGTTATTGCAGAGTAAAGAGGGTTACCGCGAGGTGCTGACTCAGTACAACAAACTTGAGCGTTTGAAGTACCTGATTCATGAAGAAGTGGCGATAGAACTTGGCGTGGTAATAGGATTTAATGCTACCGATGGTGACTGATACTACACGAAGAACCTTACTGAAAGCAGCACTGGGTTGTGCTGCTGTGCCAGTGCTGCCGTTCGGATGTGCTAGCCGTTCAGGTGAAAACGCATCGAGCAAGCCTCAGTTGATTGGCTGTGCACTTAATGGTCGAGGTCAGTATTCCGCGGTTGTTGCAGATGAGTATGGCATGCCACTGAACCAGCTACCTATCCCTGAGCGCGGTCATGGTGTCGCCATTTGTCCAACGTCATCCCATGCGGTGGTGTTTGCCCGTCGCCCTGGTGACTACTTTATGGTGTTTGACTACAAACGTGGTGAGCAGATAAAAATGGTAGTGAAGGGTAACAACCGTCACTTCTATGGTCACGGCGTTTACTCGTTAGACGGTACTCTACTGTATGCGACCGAAGGGAAAACGGACACAAGCCAGGGCGTGATTGGCGTCTATGATGTTGCGCAAGGATACCGTAAGGTCGAAGAATTCACCGGTTTTGGTATTGGCCCTCACGAAGTGATTATCATGCCTGATGGTAATCTTGCTATCGGCGTTGGCGGTGTACACACTGATGGTCGAACACCGAAAAACTTGGATTCCATGCAGCCTAGTTTGAGCTATGTTTCATCGCAAGGTGAGCTGCTTGAACAGGTTGAATTGCTGGATAAGAAGTTAAGCATTCGACACTTAGCGCATGATGGGGCAGAGACAGTACTTTGTGGCCAGCAATATCGCGGCGAACCTGATGAATATCCTTCACTTTTAGCGATGCATACGAAAGGCGGTGAGTTCGAATCCTTGAACGCAGAGCCAGAGCAATGGGCGCGATTTAATCACTACATTGCAAGTATTGCCGCATCCGATGATTGGATTATCGCCACCTCGCCACGAGGCAATTGCTACGGTATTTGGTCTAAACAAACCAAAGAGTTAGTGGAATTATCGGCATTATCTGATGCTTCTGGTGCTGTGCTACTTGATGGTGAATTTAGGTTGAGTTCTGGGGCGGGCAGTGTGGTTAGCCAACGCAAGCCTTATGAGAAATCAAGCCAGCAATCATCCGTCCAGTGGGATAATCACTGGTCGTCAATTTGATGCATATACTGTCTTAAAAATTAACATGCTTACTCCAATTTCTTTGCCATACTTATGGGATTAGTGGTGATGGAGTAAGGCATGTTAGCGAGATACTTCTGTGGTTTATTAGTACTAGTTTCCGTGAGTACATGGAGCTATACGAGTTCTGAAGAGCGTCGGTTTATTCCGGCAGATTCAGAGCTCTCTTTCATGCTGATATACCCTGAACTTACCCAGAGCATTTACCAAGATACCTCATTTCCATTCTTGTGGGACTCTCCCGAGCTGGTCAAGGCGTTTGAATTCCAGTTATCGCTGATTGAACAAGCGAAGATGGCCCCGCTTTTTGAGCGACAGCTTAAACAGATTCGCCAATACCAATCTCGACAGCAGTGGCAAGAGTTGGACATACTACTGACTGACACCTTCATCTATTATCTGAGCTACGTTGAGAATGCGCCAATCATAGGTAAGGAGTGGTATTTCTCCGGTCAGCTGCATTCTAAATTACCCGCGCCTTCACCTCATATTGTTATGAGACTTAAAAGCAGCGTCGCCAATGATTACTTGTTGGAGATGGTGCTGTCTTACGCGCCACCGGTTGGCGATTTTGACCAATTCAAAGCAACCTATTCTGTTTTAAACACGGCATCAGAGCTTGGTGTTGAACGTTACGGACAAAAAGGTTTGAAACGCTTGGGGGATCAACTTTCAGACAAAGCGACGCTGGTTGAGCGCATTGCATTGGTTGGCGTAGACACTTCAATGATCGCTATCGATTCCCCTCGATTTGATCGAGACTTACAAATCGCGACCAAAGCTTTTCAAAGTATGCATGGGATTACCGCGGATGGGATTATCGGACCAGACACGATTAAGTGGATCAACATGGGCTTTGATGATCGACTCACTGCTCTAGCATTGAACGCCGAGCGTGCACGTTTATGGCCAAGAAATAGAGACTCACTGATAGTGGTGAATGTACCTAGTTTTGATATGAAGTATTGGGAAGGAGGAGAAGAGGTTTTTGAATCTAAAGTCGTGGTCGGGAGAAAATCGAGAAAAACACCACTCTTAGAGATAAAACTTGATTCGGTGATCTTAAACCCGACTTGGAACGTGCCATGGAAAATCATGGTTAAAGATATCTTGCCTAAAGTAAAAGCCGACGAAAGTTATCTTGAAACACACAATTTTCAAGTGATTGATGGATGGCGTTCGATGGAAACTGTCGATACTACCGAGATTGATTGGCAGACGATCAACTTCAACTCTTTTCCTTATCGAATGCGCCAGCAAGCAGGCTCTAGTAACGCATTGGGTTTGTATAAGTTCAATACGCCCAACAAGCGAGCTATCTATCTCCATGACACCCCAAGTAAAAGCTTGTTTAACGATGACTTCCGCGCCTATAGCTCTGGTTGTATTCGTGTTGAGCATGCCGAGGAACTCGCGGAGTTGTTATTTGCGACTAAGGTAAAGAAAGTGCCGAATCAGAGTGATGACCTAGCACCTAATACTAAAGTTCGACTCAAGAAAAGAATCCCTGTACATATCATTTATCAAACCGTGTTATTTGAGGAAGAGGGGATTCAATATCGTGGCGACATCTATCAATACGATAAACAGGGTGGTTAATGGCAGATATGCATAGAATGGTGATCTTGACCAAAAAATGACAACTCGCCTTCTATTGATAAAATTATAATGAGTATCAATAACTAACCGTGCAAAGGTTACAAATACTAACGTTTTGCGCGGTTTTTGTACGTTGACGCAGCAAATTCCATTATGTATCGTGCGTTTTTTGTTCGATCTAATTGGTTTTCTTGCTGTATGTCTCAAAGTTTATTTTCACGCCGTCAGTTTCTGACTTACGCTGGTGGTACTGCTGTTGTTGCCTCACTTACTCCTTCTATTGCTTTTGCTTCATACCCTGATCAACCAAGAACGATTAGCATGAACAACCTTCATACTGGTGAAAGATTAGAGACCTGTTATTTCGATGGGACTAACTATATTGGTGATGAAATGGCTCGCCTTAGTAAGTTATGTCGAGACTTCCGCCGCAATGAAATCCACCCAATGGATAAGAACCTCTTTGATCAGATCACTCAGATCCAAAATATCTTGGGTATTCAAAAAGAAGTTCAGATCATCTCTGGTTACCGTTCACCGGCGACAAACGAAGCATTACGATCTAAGTCGAGTGGGGTTGCGAAAAAGAGCTACCACATGCTTGGAAAAGCGATCGATTTTCGTATCGATGGTGTTGATTTAAAGGAGCTGAGAGACGTAGCTAAAAGTCTGCAAGCAGGTGGTGTTGGTTATTACGCTCGTAGTAACTTCATCCACATTGATACTGGTCCAGTACGAAGCTGGTAGCTCTAGGCTCTGTGGTGAACTGAAGCGGTAGGCACTTGTCAAAGTAGACATCCAATGTCATAGTTTGCCCAAATTTTAGTTTGCCCTTTAAGGTTTGTATATGTCTCTTAAGTATCAAGTTGTACCTGTTACCTCTTTCGCTCAAAACTGCTCGATTGTGTGGTGTGATGAAACCATGGAAGGCATCGTTGTTGATCCAGGTGGCGACATCCAACAGCTAGCTGCAATCATCGAAGAGCTAGGTGTGAAGGTAGTGAACTTGGTGCTGACTCATGGTCACTTAGATCATGTTGGTGGTACGGTGCCACTTTCAGAGATGTTGAACGTGGAAATTGTTGGCCCACATAAGGCAGACAACTTCTGGCTACAAGGCCTTGAGAATCAAAGCCAAATGTTTGGTTTCCCTCTGTGTAAAGCGTTTGAACCAAATACTTGGTTAGAAGAGGGTGATAAAGTGAGGTTTGGTAACCAAGTTATCGATGTGATTCATACTCCGGGCCACACACCAGGCCACGTGGTACTGTTTAGCGAGCAAGCTCGTTTAGCGTTTGTTGGTGATGTGTTGTTTAACGGTGCAATTGGTCGTACTGACTTCCCGCAAGGCGATTTCAACACGCTTATCACATCAATCAAGACCAAGCTTTGGCCACTAGGCAGCGATGTAACTTTCGTTCCGGGTCACGGACCTGAATCGACATTCGGTCGTGAGCGCGCTTCAAACCCGTTCGTAGCAGATGAGATGCCTCTGTACTAAGTCAGTTATTGAATACCAAAACGATTGAAAATGAAGCTTAGCTTTTCTTCTGAAAGCTAAGCTTTTTTTATTGTTCATCGCGGGTTAGCGTGAACATTCACTTCTATAGCTTTGAATGTTAATTAGAAATACGTTCGGCAGCGGCTAGGTAGCGCCTAGCAAGGCCCACAAACTCTTCCCCACTAATATTTAGGTCATTGGTTGATATAAAAATATCGTAGCCGTGAAAACCTCTTTGATATTTCATTCTGTTAGCGAGCATCGCCTGTAGTCCAGAGTAATCTTTGATGACGGCTTTCTCGTCATTTGACGTTTTAGAGGATTCAGATGCAGCTTGTGTTTGGCTGTTACTAAAATAGCTCTCTTCAGTGTTTTCTGATTCTTTAAATTTACTTAGCTCTACACAGCCAGCTTCAGTACAGCGAGTGTGATAATGCGAAGAGTCGAGAACCATGTCTTCAAACTTCGATTCTTTCCCTGCTTGTTTGGCACCTAAATACAAAAGTGCACGCTGGCTGAGCAGTAGTTCGCAGGTGATTTTAGGGCAGATGGAATCCAAGTAGGGTGAATAATCTTTGACCTTAATACCGATCCAAGGGAGAGGTTGATGCCAGCCATCTTGTTCATAGGTACACAGGCCTATTTTTTGGATATTACTCCATTTTAAAACCCACCCGCCCTTATAAAAATGCTGCTGAAAATGTGTTGGTGTGAGTGTGAACATCACTCTGCTACGCAGCATTAAATAATAACCAGTGGCGAGTAAAGTAATAATGCAAAATGCGCCTACGATCAGTAACTTTGGGGTGTTGCTATAGAGTGCAATGATGAAGCAAATAAAGCCTAAAATAACAGCTAGAATACGGTATGAGCGAGTAAACGAAGGCAAAGAGAAATTTGTTAAATGACGAGTGTCCATAGGCAACACCAAGTTTTCATATTTTTGTCTGGATGGATAACCAGTGTATATGACCCTGAATTGATAAGTCGATGTTTAAATAATAGACGCTAGTAGACAATATCGGTATTTTTCGTCGACTTTCGACGCTTCACTCTACAAATAGCTCCTGTTTTTTGGTATAAATCGCGCTTCAAATTTTCACCACTGCGAAAAGAGCAGTGAACTGGAGAAATATTCAATGAGACTTGCTCATAAGCGTAAGGTGCAGGCTAAACTGCAGAAACGCACTAAAGCGGCTGTAGTTAAAGCAGTGGCAACGCCGAAAAAAGCGAAGCCTGTCGCAGAGAAAGTTGTAGCAGAAAAAACTGTAGCAGCAAAACCAGCGGTAGAGAAAACAGTAGCAGCAACTAAAGAAGTTGCAGTAGCACTGACTCCTAAGCAACAACAAGTTCTAGACATCGTTGTTAGCAATGCTGAAGGCATTAACCCTAAAGGTATCGGCCTAGCAGCTGGTCAAGAAGACGCGAAAGCAGCTTCATGGGCAACAGGCGCATTGAAAAAACTTCTTGAAGAAAACCTAGTAGCGAAAGAGCAGCTAGCAGGTAACAAGGTTATCTACAAAGCTATCTAATCCCACGGGATGATATTCGCTTCGTTAAGTTTTTAAGCCTCGATTATCGAGGCTTTTTTGTATCTGAAAGGTGCTGAATAACTCCTTTACTTTTCCCATTCTAAATATCCTCTTAACTTATTCACGATAACTTCCAATTTTGTTTCTTATCAGCGAGCACTAAAGTAGGGCGGATCAACCGATAAATGCGGATGACTCTCCCTAAAATGCAGCAACGACTAGAGCTTCATCACGAAATGGGAATCAATTGTTAATACGGGTTCATTGTAACTACTTAGGTATTTATCAATACGGATTTTCGGGGTGAATTCTTCAAGTCCTTTAAAATCGTTATCATTCTTTTATCTCCTACGTAGTTCTACTTAATCCTTTGGTCTAATACGTACCTTTACACAAGCTCAGGGTGCGTGCTCTCCCTGATATCTTGTTGCTTCATCGCGGTGCACTCTTAGGTTGAATCATAAAAAATGCTCAAAGAAAGAGTGTTAACCCAACAAAGGACGTGAACATGAGTCTCATTTCTAACTCCCTTACACGAGTTTTTAAAAACGTAGCGGTAACTGCTGCGGCTTGTTTAGCTTTGGTCGCAACCGGTGCAACAGCTGCGGATAAGGTTTATCGTTTGAAACTTGCTGAAACATGGGGACCTAATTTCCCTGTTTTCGGTGATGCAACGAAAAACATGGCAGCGATGGCTGAAAAGATGTCGAATGGTCGACTGCAAATCAGAATCGATTCAGCGAACAAACACAAAGCCCCTCTAGGCGTTTTTGACATGGTTAAGTCTGGTCAATACGACATGGGTCACTCTGGCTCTTACTACTGGAAAGGTAAAGTTCCAAACACTCTTTACTTCACTTCTATGCCTTTCGGTATGACGCCTGCAGAACAATACGCATGGTTCTATCACGGTGGTGGTATGGAGTTGATGGAGCAGGTTTATTCTCCACACAACTTGATGTCATTCCCAGGTGGTAACACCGATATCCAGATGGGTGGTTGGTTTCAGAAAGAGATCAACAGCGTTGAAGATCTACAAGGTCTGAAAATGCGAATCCCAGGCTTTGCAGGCGAGATTCTTGCTGAGCTAGGTGCTAAACCGACCAACATTGCCCCAGGTGAGCTTTACACGTCTCTAGAGCGTCGCACGATTGATGCGCTAGAGTGGGTAGGTCCATCACTGGATTTACGTATGGGTTTCCACAAAATCGCGCCTTACTACTACACAGGTTGGCACGAGCCGGGTTCAGAGCTTCAGTTCCTAGTGAACAAGCGTACATGGAACAAGCTTCCCGAAGATCTACAAGAAATCCTGCGTGTTGCAATGCGTACAGCGGCTTATGACATGTACACACAAGCAACGCACGAAAGTGGTAAGAACTGGGTTTCAATGAAGACTGAGTACCCAGATGTACAAGTAAAAGATTTCCCGCCAGAGGTTATGTCTGCACTGAAAGAAGCGAACGATCGCCTACTTGCTGAGCACGCTGAGAAAGATGCATTGGCAAAAGAGATTCAAGCTTCACAAGCAGCTTACCTAGAGCAAGTACGTTCATGGACAGATATTTCACATAGAGCTTATCTAAATAGCCAAGCGAAATAATCGACGGTTGTTGAACTGAAGTTAAATGAACCCAAAGCTTTTCTTATTGAGTATTTAAGAGTGAATAAGCTGAGGGTTCATTTTAAACATAATAATTAAATGCCCAAGAACCCTTTCTACATCGAACAGCTTGTTACCCCGCTGCACGATGTCTTTTCAAATTCCATGGAGTCGGGAATGCGAAGTCTAATTTATATTGAACGCCTGTTTAATCGTATTGGTGACGCACTGGGATGGCTTTCCAGTATGTTGTTTATTTTACTTATCGCCAACGTCGTCTATGACGTTGTCATGAGATATGCGTTCAACGATGTCTCAATCGCCTTTCAAGAGATGGAATGGCACCTTTTCTCTGCCGTATTCCTATTAGGTGTCCCTTATGCCATTAAAGCAGGTGGCCACGTTCGAGTAGACGTATTCTACGAGCAACTGAGCTTTAAAGCGCAAGCCATCATTGACCTGCTAGGCACGCTGATCTTTCTACTTCCGTTTTGCCTGCTGGTGGCTTGGTTTGGTATCGATGTAGCCAAAGAGAGCTATGAACTGGGTGAGACCTCAGGCGATCCCGGTGGCTTGCCATATCGATGGATCATCAAAGCCATGATCCCGCTGTCATTCTTCTTGATGGCACTGAGTGGCGTAGGTTTGATCCTGCACTCACTCAACAAGATTTTTAATCCGCACCTTATCCATGCAAATCATAAGTAGAGGCTAAACATGATTGGAATAGTAATGTTTTTTGTAGCCTTGTTTGCACTGTTACTTGGCTTCCCAGTTGCGTTTACTTTTGGTGGTATCGCGTTAATCTTTGGTGTTTGGGCTGAAGGCATCGAAATGTTTGCTTTTATGCCATATCGAATTCAATCGATCATGGAAAATACGGTGTTAATGGCCGTTCCATTATTCGTTTTCATGGGGCTTGTTCTGCAAAAGACCAAGCTGGCTGAACAGCTACTTGAGTCTATGGGTCGCTTATTTGGTGGTGTGCGTGGTGGTATCGCGATTTCTACTGTATTAGTAGGTTCGTTACTTGCTGCTTCAACAGGTGTGGTTGGTGCTTCTGTTGTTGCGATGGGGCTGATCTCATTGCCAGTAATGCTTAAGTACAATTACGACAAAGGCCTAGCGTGCGGCACCATTTGTGCTTCTGGTACCTTAGGTCAAATCATCCCACCATCTATTGTTTTGATTCTACTCGGTGATGTACTTGGTGTACCGGTTGGTGACTTGTTTCAAGCGGCTATCTGGCCGGGTGTGATGCTGGTGGGGGCGTACATTGTTTACATTTTAATATACGCAAAACTGCACCCTGAAGCCGCTCAACCAATTGAGCGTGACGATTCAATCAGCCGTAAACAAGAAGTGATTGATGCGCTTAAAGCGATTCTTCCGCCGCTCGCGTTAATCATAGTGGTACTGGGTTCTATCTTTGCGGGCGTGGCGACGCCAACAGAGTCTGCCGCATTAGGTGGCGCGGGTGCGATGATACTTGCACTACTGTACGGGCAGTTTAGCTGGTCGATGGTGTATGACGCTTCTAAAGAAACCGTAAAAGTAACGGCAATGGTGTTTGCAATCTTGCTGGGTGCGACCGCTTTCTCGATGGCGTTTACTTATACTGGCGGTGACTATCTGGTTGAAGAGTGGATGCTACAGCTTCCTGGTGAGAAGTGGGGCTTCCTGATTATTACTATGTTGGTGATTTTGATTCTGGGTTTCTTCATCGATTTCGTAGAGATCTGTTTCATCATCGTGCCAATCTTAGCGCCGGTTGCTGAGTTAATGGGCATCAACATGACGTGGTTCGCTATCTTGATTGCAATGAACCTACAAACCTCCTTCTTGACGCCACCGTTTGGTTTTAGCTTGTTCTACCTAAAAGGTGTGGCACCAAAAGGCGTAACGACCAAAGACATCTACCGAGGTGTGATGCCTTTCATTGTGATTCAGATACTCGTACTTGGGTCACTTCTCGCGTTCCCCGCGTTTTATGGAATGTGAGTGACGCCAAGAATGTGAACGATATGTTTCAACGGCTATCTATAAATTGCTAAAATAAAACGGCTTATTGATGTTCAATAAGCCGTTTTTAGTGAGGAAAAGGAATGCCTCTAAAAGCCAAGCTGATTCTGCTGACGCTACTCCCGTTGCTGCTGGTTACGGCGAGCATTAGTTGGATCTCGTTACACCAGACTAAAACTTTGGGTGATAAAGAGGTCGAGATCTTCAGAGACAGCCTGATCAAGTCCCGTGAAAATGCACTCAAGGACACTGTCGATCTTGCTTTCGACGCCATTGAACACATCTACAACGATCCCGATATTCAAGAAGCCCAAGCTAAAACGGAAGTTCGAGCCATATTGTCTAAACTTAGATATGGCGCAGATGGCTATTTTTTCGCTTATGATCGCCACGGAACCAATCTCGTGCATCCAATACAGCCGGAATTGATCGGCCAGAATTTACTGCAACTTCAAGATGAAGATGGTGATTTCCTGATTGAAGCCTTGTTACGAGAAGCACAAACCGGAGGAGGCTTTCATCAGTACTTGTGGCAAAAGCCTTCGACAGGGGAAGTGGTATCCAAGCTGAGTTATGCCGCTTGGTTGGAACGCTGGGACTGGATGATTGGCACGGGTTTGTACATTGAAGATGTACATCAAGAAGTCGCTTCAATGCAGGCTGCGATCAACAAGAATATTGAAACCACTTTTTTCTCTATCGTGGTGATTTTGAGCGTGACGGTAGCAGTGATCATCGTGCTGACTTTAGCCATCAATATGCACGAACATCGCATTGCGGATAACAACTTGAAAGAGCTGGCTCACAAGACTGTGATGTTTCAAGAGGATGAGAAAAAGCACCTCGCGCGCGAGCTGCATGATGGTATTAACCAATTATTAGTGTCGAGTCGTTGCCATTTGGAGCTGCTTGGTAATAAGTTACAGAGTGAAGAGCTTAAGGCTCACCTCAATAAATCGCAGCACTCACTGATGCGCGCCATTGAGGAAGTGAGGCATATCTCGCACCAGCTGCGTCCAAGTTCATTAGATGATATTGGTCTAGAAGCCGCTTTGTCATCACTGCTTTTAGACTTTAAAGCGCACTCGGGCATTGAGGTTGAAACCCTGTTCGCCACTCAACCGGGGAAGTTAAAGTCAGAGGCGGCGACCACCTTGTATCGAGTGGTTCAGGAGTCGTTAACCAACATAGAGAAACATGCACAAGCGACCAAAGTAACGGTTATCGCGCAGCAAATTGGCAATGTGTTACAACTGCTTATTCAGGATAACGGTGTCGGTTTTAATACTTACAAAGCGATGGAAAAACGAGGGATTGGTCTGCGAAATATGCGAGAGCGGGTGGAGTTTATCGGTGGCGATTTTGAACTGATGAGCGAGATTGGCTTCGGAACGGAAATTACAGTGTTACTGACACTAGAGGGATTAATGAATGAGTGAAGTTATTCGAGTTGTGATTGCTGACGATCACCAAGTGGTACTGGATGGCTTTATGGCGAGATTGGAACTCGAGCCTGATATTAGCGTGATAGGTACCGCAAGCAATGGCTTAGAGGCAGTCGAGATTGTCAAAGACTTACGCCCGGATGTGGTGTTGATGGATATCAGTATGCCGATTATGAATGGGATTGATGCCACACACCTGATCAAAGAAGAAGACCCGGACGCTAAGGTACTGATGCTGACCATGCATAACAACCGTGAATATATTATGAAGGTGATGCAGTCGGGTGCAGTGGGCTATATGTTGAAGGAGATTTCCGCTGAAAAAATGGTTCAAGCAATCAAAACGGTCAATCAAGGTTCGACGTATTTCTGCGAAAAAGTGACTCAAAACTTGTTCACCCAGCCAATTAATCCGACGCCATCGGTGAAGAATCCACTGAGTCGACGTGAGGAAGCTGTACTGAAATTAGTGGCGAAAGGCGAGAGCAGTAAAGAGGTGGCGAAGGCGCTGAATATTAGCTATCGAACTGTCGAAACCCATCGACAAAACATTAAGCATAAGCTCGACATTCACTCTACTGCAGAGCTTGCCAAGTACGCTGTCAATTGTGGGCTTGTGGATTGATCTTACGCTAAATTACAGTAAATGTGTAATTTAATTACTAAATGTGTAATTAAGGCCTCCATTATGGAGGTTTTTTTAGTATTTTTGCGACAGATTGATATTCTTCCTTTCGAAATTTAAGTGCCGAATGCAATGTTGCAAACCGAGCACTGCAAAGTTAGAGAGGAAACATGGAGTCTGTTAAGGATAGGTATAGTATTGATAATACTGATTATACCGTAGGACAAGATAACGTTCAGAAATGGGGTTTTGATGTACATAACCCTGTATTTGGTATTAGTGCTGGGTCGATCATCATCTTCCTGTTGGCACTTTTGGTGGCAGAGCCAGAGACCGCCAAATCTGCTCTTGATGGTATAAAATGGAAAGTCATCGGTAACTTCGATGGGTTCTTTATGTGGGCAGCCAACATCTTTGTTATTTTCTGTTTTGCCCTCATTGTCTCCCCGTATGGCAAGATACGTATTGGTGGCAATGATGCCAAAGCAGAGCACTCTAACCTTTCTTGGATGTCGATGTTATTCGCTGCAGGAATGGGTATTGGTTTGATGTTCTGGGGTGTTGCAGAGCCAGTCGCTTACTTCACTGGATGGTATGAAACGCCGCTTGGTGTCGAAGCATACTCACCTGAAGCGGCCAAGCTTGCACTGGGTGCAACCATCTATAACTGGGGCTTACACGGCTGGGCTATCTACGCTGTTGTTGCTCTTGCACTCGCTTTCTTTACTTTCAATAAAGGTTTACCTCTTTCAATCCGCTCGATTTTCTACCCGATTCTAGGGGATAGAACTTGGGGTTGGTTTGGTCACATTGTTGATATCGTGGCGGTACTAGCAACGCTGTTTGGTTTAGCAACCTCATTAGGTTTAGGCGCGCAGCAAGCGACAAGTGGCATCAACCATGTGTTTGGTACTGATGGCGGTATTGGCATGCAGTTGGTTGTAATTGCTGTGGTCACTTTTCTGGCAACGATGTCGGTTGTGCGTGGCATCAACGGCGGCGTAAAGGTGCTAAGTAATGTGAATATGTTGGTCGCTTTAGGCTTGCTGATTTTCGTGACGATTGCTGGTGGCATTGCTGGTATTAAAGCTATCCCAACGGCGCTGATGGGTTACGTCGAAAACTTTATTCCTCTAAGTAATCCCCATGGTCGTGGTGATGAAACTTGGATGCAAGGTTGGACGGTATTCTACTGGGCGTGGTGGATGTCTTGGTCACCATTTGTAGGCATGTTTATCGCTCGTATTTCTAAAGGTCGTACGATTCGTGAATTCATCGTCGCGGTACTGTTCATCCCAACGACAGTGATCATTATCTGGATGGCGATTTTTGGCGGCATCGCGATAGACCAAGTTGCGAACAAAGTCGGTGAGATAGGCATGAATGGTCTACAAGATATTACGCTTTCGCTGTTCCATACTTACGATGCACTGCCAATGAGCTCTGTTTTATCTGTGGTGTCGATTGGCTTGATTATGGTGTTCTTTATCACCTCTTCAGACTCGGGTTCACTAGTGATTGATAGTATTACCTCTGGTGGTAAAGTGGATTCACCTGTTCCTCAACGTGTTTTTTGGGCGGTAATTGGTGGTGCGATTGCTGCGGTTCTATTGTGGGTTGGTGGCACAGAATCTATCCAAGCATTGCAAGCCGGTACCGTTTCTATGGCACTTCCATTTGCGTTCATATTATTGCTTATGTGCCTAAGCTTATTACTCGGTTTACGGACAGAAAATCAATTGGTGAAACACCGAAATGCTTTGAGTTGAAAGTAATATTGAATTAAAGGCCGACATGTTCGGCTTTTTTTTCGACATTAATTTGAGTATTTACGCGAATATTGGATGAAAACCAAACGAACCGCTTCAGGTTTACTGAAAACAATAAGTTAACCTGCTAAACTTCAGACATCCAAGTATTTGAATTAATGTGACAACGGCTTGTGCTACTTGGATTGTAGGTTCGAGTTTGTGATTAGGTCACAGGTAAGTAAGGGATATTAGTAGTATTCCGTAGAGAGGGATAATGACTAAAGGTATAGATAAATACAGTATCGACAGTACCGATTACACTGTTGGTCAGGATAACGTCCAAAAATGGGGTTTCGACGTACATAACCCAGTATTTGGCATTAGTGCAGGTTTGATTGCTCTGTTTTTGATTGGTGTTCTGGTTACTGATACTGCATCAGCGAAGGCCGCACTGGATGGCGTTAAAGGGCAAATCATCAATTCATTCGATTGGCTGTTCATCTGGTCAGGCAATATTTTTGTAATCTTCTGCTTAGGCTTGATCGTTTCTCCGTTTGGTAAAATCCGCCTTGGTGGTGTTGATGCAACGGCAGATTACTCGTTCATGTCTTGGTTATCCATGTTGTTCGCAGCAGGTATGGGTATCGGATTGATGTTCTGGAGTGTGGCAGAGCCAGCGGCTTACTACACTGGTTGGTTTGAGACGCCACTTGGCGTAGAGCCGAACACACCAGAGGCGGCAAAACTGGCGCTGGGCGCAACTATGTATCACTGGGGTCTGCACCCTTGGGCTATTTATGGCGTGGTTGCTCTTTCGTTAGCATTCTTCTCTTACAACAAGGGACTTCCGCTTTCGATTCGTTCTATCTTCTACCCAATTTTAGGTGATAGAGCATGGGGCTGGGCTGGTCACGTTGTTGATATTCTAGCGGTACTTGCGACTCTATTTGGTCTGGCGACCTCGCTAGGTTTAGGCGCACAGCAAGCAGCAAGTGGTATTCAACACGTATTTGGCCTTGAAGCTGGTTTGGGCTTACAAGTTATCGTTATTACGGCTGTAACTTTGCTGGCCGTAGTCTCAGTACTTCGTGGTATAGATGGCGGTGTAAAAGTTATCAGTAACATAAACATGCTGGTAGCGTTCTTACTGCTTATCTTAGTGGCACTAATCGGTTATGCCGTGACACTAGGTTCTATCCCAACAACCCTAATGGCGTACATCGAGAACATCATTCCACTGAGTAACCCTCACGGTCGTGAAGACCAAGCATGGTTGCACGGTTGGACGGTATTCTACTGGGCTTGGTGGATTTCATGGTCACCATTCGTAGGTATGTTCATCGCACGTGTATCTAAAGGTCGTACGGTTCGTGAGTTCATCACAGCGGTTCTGATTGTTCCAACTACTGTAACTATCATTTGGATGTCAGTATTTGGCGGTATGGCGATTGATCAAATCGTGAATAACATCGGCACACTTGGTAGTGAAGGTTTAACCGACGTATCACTAGCGATGTTCCAAATGTTCGATGCGCTACCGTTTGGTACGTTGCTGTCGATCATTGCAGTAGTATTGGTTCTAGTATTCTTTATTACATCGTCTGACTCAGGCTCTCTGGTTATCGACAGCATTACCGCTGGTGGTAAAGTAGACACGCCGGTACCTCAACGTGTTTTCTGGGCGTTCCTTGAAGGTGCGATTGCAGTGGCACTATTGTGGGTTGGTGGTACTGAAGCAGTACAAGCTCTTCAAGCTGGTGCTATCTCGACGGCGCTGCCTTTCACCATCATTCTGTTATTGATGTGTGTGAGCTTGCTAATGGGTATGCGTACAGAAAAACGCTAGCTCATAAAGCGTGAATCGACCGTGTTATAAATACAGTCGAACGATAAATAATACGAAGGCAGGTGAGGAGACTCACCTGCCTTTTTTCTATCTATTCTCATGTCTATTTCTATCTATTTTCATGGCAGTTTCTATACATACTTCATCGTATCGAAGCTGAAATATTTTGTAATAACCATATCGTTAATAGCGCCTTGAATTTGGCGATATGCCAACTAATTGGCATAAGCTAAGGCTATGGTTTACATAAAAATATATTCCAATATTAAATTGTGAAATCGCTCGAATTTAATACTGATATTGGGTAGTATGCGCGGGATTTCCCACCACTCGTGAAACTTTGACATGAAACTAACACTAAAACAGAAGTTAATAGGTGCGAGCCTATCTGCTGTTGTCGTTATGGCTACAGCACTGACTTGGTTATCAGCAAACCAGTTATTTGAACAGACTCGTAATGGCGTATACCTACGAGCTGAAAGCGTATCAGAAGCAGCATCTGAAGGTATTAAAAACTGGATTGATATTCGTACGGATATCGCTTCAGCATTCAACGACTTTTCACGAGAGGATGATGTTGTTCCTTTCCTTAAGCAAGCTCGTGTAGCGGGTGGCTTTGACGATATCTTTTTAGGTACTCCAGAAGGTGGCATGTACCGCTCACACCCTGAACGTAACCGTGCCGGTTACGATCCTCGTCAACGTCCTTGGTACCAAGAAGCAAACGCTGCAGGTAAGCAGATCATTACTACGGCTTACCAAGATGCAATCACCAAAGCACTTCTAGTAACGATTGCAGAGCCAGTTCGCCACAATGGTCAACTTGTTGGTGTGGTAGGTGCTGACGTACTTATCGACCAATTGGTTAATGACGTTATCAGCCTAGATGTGGGTGACAACGCTCACGCAATGCTAATCGATGCGTCTGACGGCACATTCCTAGCGCACCCAGATTCAGCACTAAGCCTGAAGCCAGTAAGCCAGCTTTCTAATGACATCTCTATGCCTATCATCGAGAATGCAGTGCGTACTGGTAGCATCGAGATCATTAAAGAACGTGGCGCTGAGAAGCTGCTTTACTTCACGAAAGTACCAAACACTAACTGGATCTTCGCGGTTCAGATGGACCGAGCGACTGAAGAAGCAAACCACTCAACACTACTTACTCAGCTTATTATGACGGCTGTAGTGATCACGCTTATCGTGATCGTACTGGTTTCTTGGTTGGTGAGCTTCCTATTCCGCGACCTAAACCGTGTATCTGCAGCACTAGAAGAGATTGCTTCAGGTGAAGGTGACCTTACTCAGCGTCTTGAGCCTAAGAGCGATGACGAAATTGGCCAGCTGGCGCAAAACTTCAACCGTTTCGTGGGCAACATGCACACAATGGTGATCAAGTTAAGTGAAGTGTCTGCTGCATTGGGTAACCAAGCACGCCAAACTGCATCACAAGCGGAAGAGCGTAGCGCTCGCATCCAGATGCAACAAGACGAAATCAACATGGTTGCAACGGCTGTTAACGAAATGGCAGCGGCAACACAAGAGATCGCGGGTAACGCAGACCACACGGCACAGAACTCATCTGAAGCGGTTGGTGCGTGTGAGCACGGTACTGGTCAAGTAACACAGACTCAAAGCTCAATCCAAAATCTTGCTCAAGAAGTTCAGATTGCGACGAACGTAATCCTAGAACTTGAAGAGCACGGTAATAGCATCAACGCTATCTTGTCTAACATTCAAGGCATCGCTGAACAGACAAACCTACTTGCACTTAACGCAGCGATTGAAGCAGCTCGTGCAGGTGAGCAAGGTCGTGGCTTTGCGGTTGTTGCTGATGAAGTTCGTGTTCTGAGCCAACGTACACACGGTTCAACACAAGAGATTCAACAGACTATCGAATTGCTACAAGGTACAACAGGCAAAGCGGTTAGCATCATGAATGACAGCCGTACTTTGGCTGAAACCAGTGTTGATGACGCAAACTCAGCGGCTGCAAGCCTAACGCAAATTCATGCTGCTGTTGAACGTATCAGCGACATGGCGACACAGATTGCTTCTGCGGCAGAAGAACAAGCTTCTGTAACGTCTGAGATTACTCGTAACACTGAGGGAATCCGTGACGTGTCTAACGAGCTAGCAGACGAAGCACACCAAGCGGCAGAGCAAGCAGCTCAGCTGTCTGAACTGTCTCACGAGCTAGAGAGCGAAATCAGTCGCTTCAAGCTGTAAGCACTAAAGCGTAAATTTAAAGCCGAATGTGATTATCACATTCGGCTTTTTTACGCCTCTTAGTTGGAGGCTTAGGCACCGAGAACTAGTTGTTCGGGTAACCTGGGAACTTCGCTTTTAGATTGACGCGAGTAGGGAAGTATTTCTCCATAAACTTCACCATCGCAGGGTCGTTCTTTTGAAGCTCTGTGAATGTCGCGGAACTTAGCTCTTGAGCGCTGTAGCCTTTGTAGTTTACGTCGTAGTAAGCGTACAGAGAGTACGCTAGGTATTCTTGATCGTATGACTCAGCGTCTAGGTCAGCTTCAACAATCGTCGAGTCTTTTCCATTTGGAAAGTAAGAGCCCGCAAGAATCGCTTTTTCATTCAGCTCATCGAGTTCTTTTTGCATCACACCCCACTTTGATGAAGGTGATTGCACCGCTAAATTCATCACACCGTAGTCGTGTACAAAGTGAATGATCTCTTCAAACGCAGCGTCTCGTTGATTTGCTAAGCCCGGCTTGTTTTCGCCTGCTGTAGTATCTGTCGTTTCAGTGGCGAATAGATCTTGGAAGCGGTAGTTTTCATCTAAGTAATCGCCCGCACCTCTGTTAGCCCAATCATCATCGTAAAAGAACGCCATCGCAGCTTTGCTGTCGTAGATCGCCTTGGTCACTTCAGCTGGGAAGTTATCAAGGTAGTACTGCATGATCTTCTTAACGTGCGCAACTTTGGCCGTGCCGTCATTCTGTGTTTTGTCTTCGATCAGTAACGGGATCTTGTACCCATGAGCTTCTACGCAACTGCGTTGCTTGATGCCATTGTTAAGTAAGTCGCCTGTTGTGTTTGAAATAACAGAACAATCACTCGTTGGTACACGAGCGAACGTCTCTGAAGCACTTTGAGCAAAGCTTGGAACAAATTGGATAGCGTTACTTAGGGTGTTACCCACGCGAACGTAAAGGTTCATCGGTCTCATCTGGTCGATATTAAACTTGTCGCCAGTGCTATCGATGATGAATTGCTTGTTGATGGTTACGGTGTCGGCTTTTTTCCAAAGAATGATGTTCTTGATGTTGTTTTCGACTTTCGCAACAGCAAGTTTTTCTGGTGTTGTGGTTGAGTTGAAGTTCTCGTAGTAAATATTAAAGTTTTCAACATTATACGTTTTACCAGACGAGCTTGTTGCCGTTACTGTGAACGTAATGTCTGCGTCATTTTGAGTCTTATAGTTGCGCTCTGGGATACCATGAACTTGAGCAAAACTGCCGCTTGATTTTAGATTATTACCGTACTGGGTAATATCAACGTTCACGTTTTTGTCTGCGCCATTTTTAATCGACTTTACGCTGAATTGCAGCGAGAAATTGTTGCCCAAGCTAACCACTGAGCTGGCACTAGATGCGTCAATGACGTTTTTTGAAGCACTGTTATTGTTACCGCCACCGCTTCCGCCGCCACATGCAGTAAGCATTGTTGTAACAACAAGAGTAGGAATAATGAGTTTATTTATCATAGAGAACCAAATTATCTGCAAGCAATAAAGCTCGCATGTTACAAGAAATGGCATTTTCTCTTGGTAAGCTTTTGTAAGTTATGTATTGATAGGGCTTACAAATGACCTTTAAGTTATGTATTTGAGCTATTGATTTGCGG
Organism: Vibrio sp. 99K-1; assembly: GCF_013114585.1. NCBI lineage: Bacteria > Pseudomonadati > Pseudomonadota > Gammaproteobacteria > Vibrionales > Vibrionaceae > Vibrio > Vibrio sp. 99K-1. Next base: position 4,803 of record NZ_VTXF01000017.1, on the reverse strand, counting down.
GAAGTAAGAAGGGTAATCAAAGTGGGCAAGCCTAACTTGCCCACTGGTTTACTTTGCTTAGAAGTATTTTTTCGCTACCTCAACAGCTTTGTCTAAATCTGGAATCATCGTCAGCTCTGGAACTCGCTGAATATGAACGATTTTGTTGTCTTTATCGACAACGAATGTGCTACGAGCCAGTAAACCAAGTTCGTTGATTTGTGTGCCTGATTCAAAACCAAAAACGTGGTCTTTGGCATCTGAAAGCAAAGTTAGGTTGTCTGTAATACCTTTCTCATTCTTGAATCGATCCAGTGCGAAAGTCGTGTCTGCACTTAGGCCGATGAATTCAATGTTATCTGTCAGTTCAGGGTTTGCTTTTACAAAGTTAGAAAGATCCTGAGCTTGTTGGTTACATACTGGTGTGTCAATCGAAGCCAGTACACTAAAGATACGCACTTTGTCTGTTTTTGCTGTGGTATCGTACGGCTGGTTTTTGTTTGTCATCAATGTCACTGAAGGCAGGTAATCACCAACAGTCAAGCTATTACCGACAAGGTTGAACGTTGTCTCGTAGTATAAAGTCAGCGTATTGTCTTTTCCTGTTGGAGCCGTTTCACTGGTTGTTAAGTAGTCCGCAGCACCTGCCGTTGTGGTTAAAATCAGTGCCGCTAGCGTGATTAACGTTTTTTTCATGTTGAGTCTCTTGAATTATATTAGTTAAGCTCAGTTTCAAGCGGGGCAAACTCTAGCTAAACAACATGGGGTTTGTTCAAACCAACAGATAATGAAAATCACATCGTTCAACTTTATTATAAAATATCAACGACTAATAGAATAAGACCCTATTTAAAATGAGAGTTTACATAAACTGAGTATCTTAGAAATCTGTATTATTCTAACTTCAGAACTGTCATTTTTTATTTTGTATGAATGCAAGTAGTTGTGGGCTTTATTCTTATAAACTATCGAAAAATCGGTCTCAAAAACACCTTCGCTATTTTTAGTTACTGTTATATCAATATGCCTAGCTCTACAATCCTTATATGAGCTTACTTGGATTATTCCCTCCATATTTTCAAGGTCTAACATTCCCGTATGATCAACAAGGTTATATGAGATGTTTTCTGTGGACACTAAACGCTGACTCATATTTTTGTTGATATTATTTGTGTTATAGCAACCTCTAATTAGTGACAAGGAAGTAACGGCCAGCATTAACATGAATAGCTTTTTAAGATAAACCAGAGTTTCGTGAGGTTTATTCGGCAGCTCTTGGTTATCGATCACTTCGGTAGGTACTGAGATTTCGCTCGTTACTCCATCAGTTGTGGCAGCGACTACTGTGTCATCGTCCTGGGTTTCAGAAGCTAGACTGGTTTCAGTAGGTGAATTGCTGTCAGTAGGTAGATGGGGTTCTGATGGCTCTTCATTGGCTATTTTCTCAAGCAGATAGCCAGCTTTACTCACAGTGGTGAGCTTTGTATTTTTAATGCCAATCGTTTTGAGCGACTTTCTTAACGTACTGATCGTATTGGTTAGAGATTGATCAGAGACAATAGCACCATTCCAACATTCACTAAAAAGCTCATCTTTACTCACACATCGCCCATTGTGGTTATGCAAATAGAGTAAAACACGGAATGGTTTTGGCCTTAATTTGATTAAGGTTTTATTTTCGATATTCATTATCGAACGATCGCTCAGGTTTATATGTAACTCATCATTAATTACAAGTGAATTATCATTAATCATTCTACTTCTCTCAAATTAATTATTTTTATTGTTATTACGCCTAGACCAACTTGTCGTCGATTCTATTTTTTTTCATCGCTTTGGCTATCAAAAATCAAGTTCGTTTGAAAAATGTGTGGAATGTATATTTGGTGTGTTTTTAGTGAGTTTTGAATGATGTGGTTTAGATTGAGCGCAAGTACGATAGACGCATAATTCACGGATAGAACATCAACAGATATAGGGATTATTAATAACGTTGTTTGTTTTTGGAGTGAAGATGAAAGTCGTATCAAAAGAAAGTGTTACACGCGTTTTAGGCAGCATTGAAGAATATAAACAGGTAGCTTGTGTTGAATCCAAAGGCTTAGATGTCATCAGCTTACTGGTTCGCTTATGTCACCTTCAGAGCAAGAAGATCTCAGAAGACGATCGACAAGTCTTAGTGGACCACATCAAGGATTTGATATCAGAAGAGCTAGCCTTTGCCCAAAAAATGGAACTGGAAGAAGCTGAAGCGATATTAATGGACTCCGTTAGCCCGCTATGCAATCCAGCACAGTCCAAGTGAGGCTAACTGATGCTTGAGTGGAACTCTGAACACCGTCGATACGAGATGTCGGTTCTTGGATTTAAAGTGCACAGTGTCTTTCAGTCGATTAATGACGCAGACCAAAATGTGTTTGGCTATGAGGCGATATGCCGAGTAGAGATGCAAGGTGCAAAGGTAAACGTTAAACGCTTCTATAAAATTCTTGAGGACTTCGGTGAGAAGTCTGAGTTTAGATTTAAGTTTTTCTTGAACATTATGCACTTGAGAAACTTTCGGAACTCGAGCATCTACGGTCGTGATCTAAAGCTGTTTCTCAATGTTACCCCATGCTTTTTTAAGTACTTTTCATACGGGAACGACTTAAACAGCTTATATCTTCCGTTAATCAAGGAGGAGCGGGTAGACTTGAGTCAAATCGTCGTCGAAATTGTCGAGGACTATTGCCCTTTAGCTGACATAGAGAGTTTACATCGAGGTACTGAGTACCTCAGAAACATAGGTATTTCCTTCGCACTGGATGACTTTGGCTCTGGTTGGGCGGGTTATAGCCGCATGGCAGTCGTGAAGCCTGACTACCTCAAAGTGAGCCGTGATATGTTGATTGAGTTTGCTATGAGTGGTTCTCAAGACGACAACCTTTTGGAAGAACTGAACACCATTACGACGATACAAGGTATTAAGGTGATTTTTGAGGGGATTGAGAACGTGGATAACTTACGTTCTGCTGCCCAGTATGGGGCTGATTATTATCAGGGTTACCACATAGATTTCCCTAAATCTTATCCTGTAAACATGCTAGACCAAGGTGTTGCTACGCCAGATGAAAAATTCAGGCTAAACACTTATCTCAATAAGAAAACCAGAATAACGAGTAAAAGCGCTTAACTCACCAAGTGACTGAACCCGCGCTCCAAATAATCAATTTGTCGATTTCCCTTATCTGAACTACTACTCTTCGGTTCACTAACCTCTCGTGTGGGAGGTTAGCTTTTTGGCTAGTGACATCGATATGAGTGAGTTGAATTTGAATTACTTTGGATTGAACGGTTTAGACGCTGGGGAGGGCTATCAGTATTCTAATGAGGATTACAGTTCGTTTTCTGAATTTCTTTCTGGATTACTTTTTGAATTACTTTCTTGGATTAACTGAATCAATCCGCTTTTACTGTAAGTGCAATAGGCATGAAGAAATCTCTCAACCTCTTCAATTTCAACTTGATTCACTCTGCACGATACATACCCTTCCTTCTGATCAACACCAAGCTTAATGTTGTAAAGCTGCTGTTCTCTATCCACAAAAAGACAAGTCCCTTCACTGGTACAAATACTAACGTTGGCATTTTCGTTTGAGTTAATCGAAGACCATAAATCATCAAATGACGCTTTGATCGCATCATAGTCTTTACGTTCCGCTACTTCGTCTCTTGTAAGAGACATCATGCAAATCTCGCTCATAGTTTTCCTCTCTATTTATGCCTTATCGTTAATACCTTATCGTCAATAGAAATTCTCCCAGCATTGCGAGGATGCTGGGAGAATCAATATCATTCAGTTTAGATAGCGATTTACGCAGCCTTAGCGTCGCTCTTTAGCTGTTCTAGACAGCGTATGAAAGCACGTAGGTTTCGATACACGTCTGTCTGATCATAAAATACGCCAACATTCTCTAATTCTATCGGGCCTGATACTGCGTTATCTAGCATTAGGTTATCAATTAAACCAAAGTTTTCTAGCGTCATGCCGATGCCATCCACATAGGTTTGCTCATCGACTTGCTTAGCGTTTGGCAGTTGGTCTAGGTTTCGTTTTAAGAAAAGATCCGAGTTATTGCTGTAGGCAAGTACTGTTTTACCTAGCGCTTTACCAAAGCCCATTTCATAGGCTGTACCCACATCGCAGCTCGCGCCTCTGAAAGGTGTCATATTGGCGATGACGATATCACAGCTCTCAATAAGCTCTTCATTAGCACGGCCAATTTTTAAGCCATTTTGCTGAGGGCTAGGTTCATTCAACTCTAGAATATTGTCGAGTGGGAAAATACCCTCGAAGCCATAAGCTTCACAAATCTTCTTCTTTTGATCACCGATAGAGACAGCGTCACTTAGAAATACTTCTGGTCCTGCTAGATAAATACGTTTCAACGGTTAACTCCTGATTAGCAACAGTGCTTGTGTTTGTGCTGATATTTTTATCTATTGGATTGTTTAAGTAATAACCGAAAGTACACGGTTTGCTAACGTGTGGTTTTGGTGTGTTTTTAGCTTTATGGTTTAAAAAACGACTCGTTAGTGCTGTTTTGCTTAAGCTCATGATTTGAATATCACTTTGAGGCTGCTTTGTGTTCGTTTAAGGCGAGAATATGGCTGAGAGTCTAAAGGGGAAGGTGACCTGCTTGAGATGCAGAAAAATCGATAGGTAATAAAAAAGCCCGAGTATGAACTGACCCCCAATAGTTGGACACCAATTATTGGGGGTCTTTTTATGTCCAAATATAGCCGAGAGCTAAAATGTATCATTGCTAAGCAATATTTAGATGG
>NZ_VTXF01000016.1:0-126603 GCF_013114585.1 Vibrio sp. 99K-1 | reverse complement strand
GGAGTCTCGCTGTGCCGTAAGAGATTCCAGACACCTCGTTCCTCGGTTCTAGAATGACAAGAGAAATAACGTGAATGTTGTATTCGTCATTCCCTACAGTGAGGGACGAACGTGATAGGGAATCTCTTTATACGGTATAATTCTAATAGACCATATTTAGCGTAATTCGATACTCATGAACTGGCTGTAAGGGTCTAATTCGTAATCCGCAAAGGGTTCACAGTAACCAAAGCCAAACTTCTCGTATAAGTTACGCGCAGGCTTGAAGTATTCCTCAGAACCCGTTTCCAAGCTGATTCTTTGATATTGGCGCGAAGAAGCTGTGTCTAGAACATGCTGCAAGAGTTTGCTCGCCACTCCTGTATTGCGAGCAAACTGAGAGGTTCGCATCGATTTAAGCTCGGCATGTTGGGAATCCAACTCTTTAATAGCAACACAACCCAATAATTGACTGTCTTTCCATGCACTGAAAAATGTAATCTCTGGTGATTTCAACGCGTCAACATCGAGTGCATGAACACTCTCTGGTGGCGACGTCGCATACATATCAGCTAAGTGCTCTTCCAGCAACTCAATCACCTCTCCGCCTGACAAGTCATCAATTATTATTTTCATAAGCCTTTAATTATCCTTAATAAAATTTTAATCCGTTTTCCATTCAGTAAAATTACGCTAGTGTCGTTACATGATGAATATCATACTTTGCAAGCAGAGTCTCGCTGCATTTATCACGCCTTTCAGTGAAATACCCAAGTTCATGCAAAGCACCATTTTACGGTAAGAGATTAATTGATCAGACCGATATGAATATCCAACTAGACTTAACGACAGCCTTACCTTGCCAGAACTTCGATTCTGTCCAGGGTTACATTACTCTACAAGATCAAAAAGTTATCGATGTTGACGACAACATCGCGACACTATTTGGCTACAAAACTCGCGAACAACTCTTGGAGAATGTCGATTTCGTCTATGCCTTAATACCCGATAGCTACCATGGCACAGTGCGTGAACGCTACGTTTCTGCAATCAAAGGTCAGCTTCAAAAAGGTAAAGTCTATAAAGATATCCCTATTAATGGACGCCGACTCTCTTTGTTTAGCCTTGCGCACATGATTAAACTCAACAACCGCCCTGCTCTCCGCGTCATGCTTGTCGATATTACGGCAGTTGTCGCATCTGAGCGTAAGCTCCAAGAAAAAGACCACATGTACCGGACGCTACTGAAAAGCTCGAAACAAGGTGTGCTCATTCATCAAAACTTCAAACCTTTGATGGTCAATCAGGCATGGGTTGAAATGCAGGGTGCTAAATCTATTGAGCAAGTCCTTGCTATGAATTCGGTCATCTCTATTATTCCACCCGACAATCGTATCAACGCTCTAAAGCGTAGCCAGAATATTATGGCCGGTCACACGCCGAGTTTTAGTTCAGTGGTCGAAAACCGTTGCCTTGATGGAAGTAAAAAATACTTCAATATTTACGACAACATCATCTACTGGGAAGGTGAAAAAGCGATTCAAGTGGTGGTCGAAGATGTCACTAGTAAAGTCGCACTAGAAAAGGAGTTAATTCATCGCGCACTTCACGATGACCTTACGCAGGTATTAACTCGTCAGGCGGTTTATGACTGGCTAAAAAAACCGACTAACAATCAAGCTAATATGTCTTGCTTGCTACTCGATATTGACGACTTCAAGAATGTGAACGACCAATTTGGACATAGCGTCGGTGACACCGTCATTCGCACACTCGCAACCATCATCAAGAAACATGTCAAAGCTCTAAATGGTGTTGTTGGCCGTTGGGGTGGTGAAGAATTTATTGTCTTCTTTCCGAAGTCTCAGACAAACCATGCCACTGCATTGTCCACGGCAGAATCCCAGGCAACAATTGTCGGTGAGCGTATTTGTGAAGAGTTTCGAAGCCATCAATTCATCGGTTTTAACCGAAAATCATTTAGCACAAGTGTCAGTATCGGTGTCACCGACAGCTGTATAATACGAACAAGTAACTCGCTCAATAACTTGATTCGTGTAACAGATGATGCCCTCTATCAGGCTAAATCGAATGGTAAAAATAGAGTGTCGGTCAACACGGAATGTGAATGCGCAGAATGTGAGTAATGAAAGAATTGCTAAGCATCAATAAAGGTTTATTAACTCGATAAATCAATCAAAGATTTTCTTGTTATTTTCAAGTTCTAGTTTACTATGCGCCACCCCAATTTTTTCAGCAAATGCTGCAGGCAAACATGTCCGCCAACGCGCTCTATACCGACCTATCCGGTTACTATGATTTAATGTGTGTTGATATTGACTACCAAGCGCAAAGTCACTGCGTTCGTAGGCTACATCAGATTTTTGGAAATGAAGGAAGAACTCACCTAGACCTTGGTTGTGGCACTGGCCCACACGTTCGTCACTTTATTGATTATGGCTATCAAAGCAATGGACTTGACCTAAACCAGCCCATGTTAGATATCGCTCAAATACGCTGCCCCGAGGCCAACTTTTCAGTACAGAACATGAGTAATTTCGAGATATCAGAACCGTTCGACCTCATCACTTGTTTCTTATATTCGATCCACTACAACGATGGTATCGAGAAGTTAAAAGAGTGCATTGCCAGCGTTCATAAAGCGCTAAAACAAGGCGGTGTGTTCTGTTTCAATGTGGTCGACAAAAATAAGATCTGTAATGATCTGTTTGTTCGCCATACCACAAACCAAGAGCAGGATGATTTTACCTTCCGATCGGGTTGGTATTACTCTGGCGAGGGCGACAAGCAGGCTTTGAAGCTTAGCATCGAGAAAACCACTGCTGGTGAGACTCAGATATGGAACGATGAACACCCAATGGTTGCGTTCTCATTTAAAGAGTTAATCGAAATTTTGAAACCCTACTTTGAGGTTCACATCTTCGAGCATGACTATGACAAGCTTTTACCTTGGGACACGCTTTCAGGTAATGCACTCATTGCGTGTGTGAAAAGCTGAGTAAATTCGGAACCTATGTCCGCTCTACTGCGAGCACTAAAATAAAAAGACCCCACACAACGTTAAGTCATGTGGGATCTTTTTCATATGTATTAACTTATCGGATCAAACGGTGATTGATTAGAAGTCAGCCGTCATACCTACGTAGTAAGTACGTGGTTCTTCGACGTAACCCATATTCTCAAGCTCTTGAGATACCGCTTCGTCCGTCAAGTTAGTGATACCTGCACGAATACGAACAGAATCATTCACGTTGTAAACCGTACCAATATTCAATGTTGTGTAAGCATCCTGAGTTAGATCCGTTTCGATATTACGTTCGCCACGGTAGCGCGCGCTAATAAACGTGTTTAGATCGTAAGTAGGGCTCCAGTTTAGCTTAACCAAACCAGAATGCTTGTAACGCTCTAACAGCTCTTCACCCGTTGATTTGTCTTCTGTGTCTAGGAAAGTGTAGTTACCAGAAATACCCCACTCGTCCGTGATTTGGAATTGACCCGTAAGCTCTGCACCTTGGACTACTGCTTCTGAAACATTAGTATAAGTACGTTTACCGTTTACATAACCTGTTGAGCTTGAACTATCTGCACACCCTTTACCCGCTTCAAATACTCCACCGTTCTCACAGTAGGTATCATCACGATCAATTAGGTCATTGATTTCATTTCGGAACAATGCACCTTCGACATTCCAACGAGGTTGGCTATAGATAGCAGCGATCTCGTAGTTCAAACTGGTTTCAGGCTTAAGGTCTTCGTTACCATGTAAATCACAAACACCTTTACAACTGCTCACTGTGTAATCCGCTTGGTTTTGTGTTAAAGATGGCGCCTTAAATGCTTTACCAACACCACCTTTGATAATTAAGTCATTCGTTGTTTGGTGAACCAAGTACACTCGCGGGCTAAATTCTTCACCGTATAGCTCGTGTTTATCTAGACGACCACCGATTGTTGCTGTTAGTTGCTCCGTCATTAACCATTGGTCTTGAATAAACAATGCACCTTGGTAAGCCTCGGATGTCCCGTTAACTAGGTTTTCTCTGTTTGTTAACTCACTTAACTGGTAATCCATACCAAATGTAACGGTATGACTATCACCTAGATAGGTTGTTGCTGAAGCTTCTACAATTTGCGTCAATTCTTCAACATCACTGCTGTAGTTATTTCCTAAATCAGCTGCGTCACTATCAGTTACGTTTTCACGCGAGTAACGCACTTGTGTATCACCCCAGCTCCAAAAACCGCTGTGTGTTATCGCTTGGCTGTTACGAAGAACTTTACTATCAATTGGATTTGCACCTGTAGCATATTCAGCCAATCCATCACGTTGGTCGTCGCTGTAACCTAAGTCTAAATCGATGGTTTGATTATCAGTTGCATGCCAAGTTAACGTACCTAATAGGCTTAACGTATCGCGGCCTTCTAGTGCAGTCACATCTTCTCTATCATGACCCGAAGAGTGAATACCAGAATATGGCTGCCATGCATCACGGCTCGTTTGGTTAATAGAGAAACGAGCAAACAACTCATCTTCAATCAAAGCACCAGAGGTCGTTAGACCTACAGACTGCTCCTGCCCACCATTACCATCCATTGGTGACGAGGTATCCATACTTAATGTCGAACTCCACTCATTGACAGGGGCTTTAGTAATAATGTTGATGGTACCGCCCATACCGTCAGAGCCGTATAGTGCCGACATTGGGCCACGGATGATTTCAACACGTTCGATAGATTCAGTAGGAATTGTAGAAAGATCGAAATCGTTGCCACGGATAATGGCACTTGCTGAACTTAAACGTCTTCCGTTTACCATGATAAGCGTGTAATCAGAATCCATACCACGAATAGAGATCATCTGGCGGCCAGCACGCGTGCTATCAAAATCAGACTCAACACTCGTTGATTCAGCAACGATGTCTGCCAAGGTAATACCTGGGCTATCTTCGATATCTTGAGCAGTAATTACAGACATAGAAGCTGGTGCTTGTTTCAACGCCATCTCTGTACGAGTAGCGGTAACTACCATTTGCTCATCTGTATCCTTCACTTCTTCTTGCGCCAATAGGTTTGGCGAAAGTGAAGTACAAATAACAGCGACTGCGATCGATAAAGGCTTACGAGTAAAAAGGGATCTCTCAGACATGATATTCATTCTTATATGTAATTGGTAATGATAATGGTTTGCATTAAACAGTCAGTTACCATTGTTATCAACGAAAGTTTCATACCAAAAATTCATTCTCGTTATTCACATTTCAAATAAGAGAAAAGAACCATATTCATTTCAATCTAATACTTAAAATCCCATTCATGATACTCATGATTTAGGCGTATAAGTCTTTGAATAGCTGGCGTACCCAACGGCACATAGGGTCATTGTGGAAGCGTTTATGCCAATATAAGTAAACATCTTCTGACGGACTTCTGATCGCTTTCGGCACGCGTTTACAAATTAAGTCACGTTGTTTGGCAGCTTGTGTGGCAAAAGGGGTTGGTAGGTGAAAGATGATGTCAGTCGTCTCTGCAATATCCGCAGCGATATTGAAGTTAGACAGCTGCACTGGGATTGAAAGTTGGCGCTGCTTATCAATCAGCCCAAGATCTTTGAATCGATTTTCAATAGAGAGCTTCTTATCACCTTGTAGCGAGATCTGACCTAGCTGGCTGTTAAGCAAGTCATCGACCGTGATCTCTTTGTCAGCCAATGGATGGTCTTTGCTCATCAACAAGCGGTAGTCACGGCTTATCACGAACATTCGATACAAGTTTTGCTCTGAACTTAAAGGCTCATGGGTCGACAATACAAAATGTGCATCCCCCGACAACAAAGGTTCGAAATGACGTTTCGGAATAGAATCGACATCGACAACCATATTTGGTGCTTGCTTGCGAATCTCGGAAACGACCTTAGGCAACAGATGAGAAACCTGAGGAACCAAACCGAAGAAACGAACAGTACTGTCACTCGTTTGTGGTTCGAACACATCGCCATGAACCAACTTCTCTAAGCGTGTCAGCACAGAATTGAGATCTTGCTTAATCGCTTCTGCTTTTGGTGTTAGCTCATAGCCGTAAGCCGCTCTTACTAACAGGTCATCGTTAAACACTGTACGTAGCTTTTGCAGCGAACGACTCACGGTAGGCTGGCTCATATCAAGTGCTAAAGCAGTATTGGATACATGCTTTTCTTCAAGAAGGTGTTTAAGGATAACTAAGAGGTTAAGGTCGACTTGCGCTAGATTCATTATTTAAATATTAACAAACTTGAAAATTCAGTGAGCGCATAGTGCAGTTTTCAGACATGTAATACAATTGATAATCACTCTTATTTTGATCTAAAGCAAAGTCTTTTGCCACCCTAGCCGCTATGTATATCGCCGACAAAAGTTGTGACATTAATAAGACCGAGGTCATGATTCGATTTGGATTAACGAATAAAAAAAGAGAGGCACAATAGCCTCTCTTTGGTCGTTTATTTTATATTGCTAGCGTTAAGCTATAAGACTAAAGCTTTGTCCAAGCATCTTGCCAGTATTGGCTATCTCCTGGAGCATAAGATGCGCTTGCACACCACGCTGTGTATGGCCAAGGCTTACATTCGTATAAGCCATCGTCACTGCCGACTACAATATCGCCCGCTTCGTAGTTCGTTCCGGCTTCATACGGAGGGTAATCACCTGGAGGTGGCGTTGTACCGCCCTCTTCTTTGATAGCGAATGAGTTATCGACCATCACCATTTCGCCGTCTGTTGCTTTACCAACGACTTCAAGCTTGTATTGGCCTTCGGCTACATCGTACAGATCCATTGTTATTGCACGACTGTCAGTTAGGTTAACTTTGGTCTGCTCTACTACAGTACCTGCGCTGTTAATCACCATAGCTGTTACATCTAACGCTTCGTTTGATGTCAGTGTGAATTGTAAACGTACATTGCCGTTATCTAGTACGTATTCCGACTGAAGGCCAGTTACGTTCAGTTCTGGGTCACCACCTGGATCAGGATTTCCACCACATGAGCTGTCTGAAACCTTTCTCCAAACGCCCCACTCACCTGTCGTTCCTGGCTCTTCACCACGGGTATACCAGCCAGCTCCCCAAGTCGCGCCGTCGTGTGATACTTGGTCACCTTCAACATAAACAGTGTCGGCATCCCATGCAGCAGCACAGTTAGAACCATCAGTCACTGACACTTTACGCTCAGCAGTGACGGTTTGATGAGCACTGTCTGTCACACTGTATACAAGCGTGTAGTTGCCCATTTCATTCACATCGACACTACCAGTGTGTGTAATAGAACTTGTTAGGTCACCATCTTCAGCATCGTTTGCAGTCACACCAGCCATCGGATCAAATGCGCTACCTAACATGACAGTAGTATCAGACACGCCATCGAATACAGGTTTTTGGCTGTAAACTTCGACCGTTCTTGCTTTGGTTGTTTCATTGTTATCGCTGTCTTTCACGCGGTAGGTTAGAACATAAGTACCGATAACACTGGTTTCAACGTAACCTTCAACATCAATTGATGAAGTTAAATCACCATCTTCTTTATCTGTTGCTGTCACGCCTTCCATTGGATCAAATACAGTGCCGTGAAGAACACGCGTATTCTCAATACCTTTCAATACAGGCTCACCTTCTACCGGTGGTGGTGTCACTTGACCGTGAACAAAAGGACCGTAGTCTTTGATGAATTGTTCGTTGTACGCTTGACCGGCTTTGTTAGTACCCATATCCCAGTTGATAGACCAAGTCATCACGCCACGTAAAGGCTGACCTTGCGCCGTTAGGCTATCGAATGCGTCGTACAAATCTTGTGGCTCTTGCACAAAACCAGTAGCTGCAGCATCGATACTTGAAGGGATACCAAACACTAACTTGTCGTGCGGGATCTTATGGAAACCGCGTGTACCGTTGATTAGTGAGTCAGAGATGTAGTAGATGAATTCTTCTTTTAATGCATCGTTGTTTTGTGCGATCCAACCTACGCCTTCAACCCAGATACCGTCACCACCTTGGTTGTAAAACTGCGGGTTGATCCAATCGTAGTAACCTTCCAAGTTATCGATGTAAGGGACATATTTACCACCCGTCGTTAGATACGGGAACTCTGGCGCCATAGTAATAAGGAAGTTTTTGCCTTCAGCACGGTAGTGATCTTTCACTAGCTTAAGGGCGTCTGGAATCACGGTTTGGTTGTTTGCTGCGGTTACTGCTGCTTGTTCTAGGTCAATATCTAGACCATCAAAACCATAGCGCTCCGTAAGACGGATAATCTCATCAGCAAAGGCTCTTTCATCACCTGTTTCAAGCTCTACGTGTGCATCTGCACCACCCAAAGCTATTAGCACAGAGCGACCTTGCTTGTTGAGTTCTGAAATTTGGTCAATAAATTGTTCTTCTGAAAGCCCAACAGTAGGGTCCAGTTTAAAAGTTGGAATTCGACCATCCGCCACGTCATACACTTTCATGAATGAGACATTCACAATGTTGTACATCGGGTTCACTTCATCCAGCGTTACACATGGCGCATTACCACCTTGGTAACCACCACCATCACACCAGTTATGCCAATAACCAACGACGACACCTGAATCTGGATTCGTCATGTCAGATCCATTTGCATAAACCGCGCCCGACATGGCCGCCATACCGACTGATACTGCTAATTGTAGAGCTTTACGTTTTAACATTAGTCCCACTTCCTTACTTAACAGCTGTGCCAATCACAACCGAACCAATTCATTTTAATCATGAATATTTATAGAGAAGTAATGGAATTTATAGGAAAAAACGACCTTTGATTTAACTTGTGATTTTAAGTCACAGATTGAATATTAGAATCAATATGACTTTGACTTTTCATTCAATTTATAATGCTAAATTAGAGGTTTTTTCAATGAAATTGATTGATATTATGAATACATAAAACACAGTTAATTCACAATCAAAATTAAGATATATTAGGTAAAGTTAATTTAATGAGCCAATTCGAATAAAGGCTCTAAAAGCACTGATATTAAAGACATTTAAGTTTGCGAGTGATATCACTAAAAAATCAAAATCGTTCAGCTTTCGTGTATTTAAAAAGTACACATCGGATTGGAACACTAGACTTAATTCTTTATTCTGAGATAAAAAATCAAACATTACTCACCAAGCTAATCACCAGAAGATGAATAATATCGCTCCATAAGCGCAATAAAATTCATCTTGTCCACTTCCTTAAGCTGATTAATTCCAGCAGCTGCCTTTCTTCCACCTCCCGTATCGAAACTAGAACAAACTTCATCGGCTCCAGTCCTATTTGATAAAGGTGCTCGTAAACTCACTGTATAAGACAAGCCATCAGGATTTTTCGTTAATACGGCTTGAGCGCGATCAGGATCTTGGTTAACGATTTCATTTCCAAATACACCACTAATTCGTCTTGCCCAAGTCTCGGCTGGCAGTTCAAACACTCTTGCAACGTTACTCTCGTATATTGGGTTTAAGCCAGATAGCTCTTGGTAGTCACTCTTATAGGCATCGCGAAGTTCATAAAACACGGAACTTACATCAGATAACAGAGCAAACGGATTTGGGTATTGGTAAAGGCGTTGATAAAGTTCAACAGGCGTAAAATGCAAATCGCTCAATGACGCACCATATCCGTTGTAATTTACCAAAGTTCCGAGCTCCTCTAAAAAGTCGATTTGTGGTTGGTCAAAACCAGTTGCTAACGCAAGTCGAGTCGCCACTGCTTTTAAGTTGTCACCAAATGCCGCCGCTATTGCCCATGCCACATACGCACCCTTTAGCTTTTGGTTTATTAACAAGCTGGTACAACATTCCGGTGTAGTGTTTATTAAGGTTTCGAGGTAATGAGACTTCGGTATTTCTCCCGTACGATGATGATCGCAGTAGAAGACGTTGATCTCACTATCAAGCAGCGAACGTAACTCGCTTAAGTTCTTCTCCATTGAAACATCTAAAATAGTCACCGATGTAATATCGCTTTGGGGATCCTGCTCCGCGAGTTGAACAAGCACTTGCGAGACTAGCTTAATATCACGCTTAACACCGGTGACAAGTGTGCTCTCTTTTGGCTCATGCAAGCGCAATTGCAATAATGCGATAATGCCATCTGCATCCCCATTGAATACGTCGTAGTGCATTTTGTTCCTCTTCCCGTGAGATTCAACCATTCACAATAACGATATTTGTTCGGACTGTATCGTGAAGGTATGAGTAAGCTTAATAGATAACAAATATTTTAACCTTATTTCATAGATACTTAAGTCCATTTTGGAATGCCTTATTCTGATAAACTTCTAGCGAAACAAAAGTTAACGTAAATCACCGCCCATTTGACTTATTGTATGACATATATCACAGCAAGTTGTGAGCAAAAGATTATAAAATAAGCATCTCCCACTTGATGATATAGAGACGAATGAACACTACTACCACTCTTGTTTATGACACTTTAAAAAGCCTTGCTGCCCACGCTCCTGAGCAGCATGCCGAGATTCGCCAGCGTTTATATGAGCAGTTGAGCCTGCCATTTAATAAGCAGCTCTCGTTATACGCTAATGTGCTTGGGCCTATCAGTTCAGGGAAATTAGCCGGATGCGACAACATTGATAAAGCGGTTGAACTTGCACTTGACGTGCTAGAAGGTCGAAGCAAATAACCTCCACGGAATCCCGTATTATCAATCATTAAGCTCAAACGACCCAGCTCCTCCCGCCACGGGTCGTTCTTCACACTGTAATGATCTCTAATGGTCATACTAATTCACAGTATAATTCATACACATCACTCACATAGTCAGTTAGAAGCATCATCCATTAAACGCCAGACACAAAAAAAGCGCAGATGATCTGCGCCTTTGGTATTGGTTTTTCCTGAGGTACTTACGACGTCTTGAACTGCGCTACAGCTTGGTCCATATCATTCGCTTGCTCTGCGACTTTATCGACTTCAATCAAACAGTGTTGAGCTGATACATTGTTATCATTAGAGATGGTGTTCAGCTCTGTAATGGAATCACTCACTTGTGCCATTACAGCACCCTGCTCTTCAATTGCTGACGCGATACGTTCAGAGTTACCTTGAATGCTCTGCATGTCACTTAAGATAAGCTGCAGGCTAGCATCCAGCTCTTCTGAATCTTTAAGCGTTAGCTGGCCTTGCTGGTTACACTCGCCAATTTCAGTCATCGATGCCTGCATCTGGCTTTGAATCGCACTTACTACCGAGGTTATCTCTGTCGTCGACTGATGTGTTCTGCTTGCTAGTGCGCGTACTTCATCTGCTACCACTGCGAAGCCACGCCCTTGCTCACCGGCACGTGCTGCTTCAATTGCAGCGTTCAACGCTAGTAGGTTAGTTTGTTCAGCAATGCCTTGGATAATGTTGACTGCATCACCGATTTGATCAACATGATGGTTCAGTGAGCTGATTGAATCTTGGCTGCTTGATAGACGTTCAGACAACTGAGTAATGTTGTTGATGGTATCGACCACCACTTCACGCCCCTTGTCTGCGTTCACTTTCGCTTGATGCACGCCTTCTGCAGCAACTGAAGTACTTTCTGAAATTTCACCAATCGTTAATACCATCTCTTGAACGGATGTTGTCATGGTTGAGGTGTGGTTGGCTTGAACTTCAAACTGTTTGATTACTGACTCAAGCTCATCATGCATATTAGAGGTACTTTGAGTAAGTTGTAGAGACTTAGATTGAGAGGCAGAAATCAAGCCTTCAAGCTGATCAAGCAATTGGTTGAAGTATTGACCTAAGGTGCTCAACTCATCTTTACCATCAAGGTGTGAACGTATTGACACATCGTTGGAATCGACAATATTGCGGATCACCGAAAGCAATGACTCAATTTTACCAATAATAGAGCGAACGATTAACCAGCTGAACAAAATGATCGACACAAGCAATGTGACGCAAAGGATGTTGTTGATCAGCGATAGTTTGTCCATCTCCTTTTGAGTTTCTTGGTCGAGCACTGCTGAAAACTCTTTAAACTGAGTCTCAATCACATGTGAACCAGAGCGTGCTTCCCCAAGAAGGCCCTCATTGTGCTTAAGTCCAATAACTTTCTTCTGTTCAACCACTTGCTTTGCTGTCTCTAACAAGGCACTCGAGCTTAAAGAAAGCATGCTCGGATCAAAGGTACCCTTTTCAATCAGTTCATTAAAAAGGTAAAGCTCTACTTTTTGCTCAGCGCTCGCTGTTGCACTCATGCTATCTAGCACTTCATGAAACTGTCCCAAAAGACCTTTGTCTCTCGTGAGTCCATAGACTTCCGTTGCTTTTACCAGTTCAACGAAACTCGTATGGTACGTCTCGATGTCTTCACGTAAGTGTGTGCTGTTTACCAAACCTAGATCATTCAGAACCACATTGAGCTGTGACTCTGAAGCCAAAAACTTGTTGTAGTTCACGTCGAACTTATCTAGGTATTTCATATCATTTCGCAACAAGAAGTCTTTCTCGTTACGGCGCAGGTTAAGCAGGCGAACTTCGAGTTCTTTGGTGATTTGTTTAGCTTCGCTCATTTGAGCAGTCGTATCTGCGAATTGTGAAGTGGTGAACAGCAATGAAACCATGCCGAAAATGGAAAACATTCCCAATGAATAGAGCTTTTTCTTTATATCCATAGATGTGACTCGTCTTTACTAAATTTAGGTATCTAAGGCTGGGCGTCTGACTGTTTTATCTCGCCCATGCTATTTCGTTATTTTTATCTTTTTACCAATAATGGGCGCTTTACAGGGGCTGTTTTGCCCCTATATTTCGCCATTGCACATTCATTGAAAATGCAAATAGGAAAACCCATTAAAGTTAAAATTATCAATAACACAAATTAGTACGATGTACATTAGCAAGATTATAAAATTGGGATACAAAGGTTTCTCATGTTTGATACAAACGTTAAAAACATCTCTGACACCTTTTAAATAAAGGGATTTGGAGATTTTCTCACCGCCCCTTTTGTTTAGATCACTTCCAAGTGATAAGTGCTTCATTTAAATAAATAAGTCACTAATCAATGAGCGTCGTAACCGCTCGCCAAAAAGCAATAAGCCGACATCACTGTCGGCTTTGTAAGTTCATCTTGTGACACACAAATTCGCACGCCCTTGGATGCGAGCGAATAACCTGCAACGTGTTAAAAAGCTTTCACCATTTGAGTTAAGCACTTCAATAGCACAGCTTTATCTTGTTCTTCTATGCCTTGGGTTAGCTCATTGACGAGGTTTAGGTGAAGTTGGTTATGGTGAACGTGGATCTTTTGCCCTTCACCAGTCAAAGCAACCACAATTGCTCGTCGATCAGTTGGGTGCTCATGACGTTCAATCAACTCTGCTTTTACCAGCTTCTCAATTTGAACAGTGAGTGTGCCTGTTGTGATACCAAGCTTTTCAGCAAGCTCTTTCATTCGCAACGCGCCATGCATGCCCAACACTTCAATCGTATGGACCTGTGCGAGCGAGTAACCCGTTTCTTTAACAACGGATTGCTCCCACGAAGACATTTTGTCGTAGAACTCAGTCAATATTTGGTTAAGCTGTTCTATGTTTTGCATGGCCGTTTGAGTGCACTTCAAGAGTAAGATGATTTATCTTATCAAACTTGGCGAGCATTTGTTTATAATCAGAAACGGATTTGTCACTGATTGATTCAAGAGTAATCGCCGCTGAATAGTGATGCCCGCTCACCTTCCACATGTGAAAATCTGTCACGGAAGCATAAGGCGATAACGTTTCGATCACCGAATCACGGTATTCCTGGTGGATATTTTCATCGAGTAAGATTGGGCTCGTCTGTTTCATAAGGTTCATAGTCCACTTAGCAATAACCAGCGCGCCGACCATCCCCATCACTGCATCTAACCAGTTCCAACCATAAAACTTACCAAACAGCAGCGCGACAATCGCTAGTAACGACGTTAACGTATCCGCCAAAACGTGCATGTATGCAGCGCGTAGATTGTGATCATAATGGTGGCCGGTGTGACTATGATGATGCGTATCTTCCTGGTTATGTGAGTGACCATGTGAATGCCCGTGAGCGTGCCCATGATCATGGTCGTGATGGTGGTCCCCCAGCAAAAACATGCTGACAACATTCACCACAAGACCAATACAAGCCACAATAATCGCTTCATTAAATTGAATGGTTTGAGGGTTGAACAAGCGATGTATCGATTCCACCAGCATCAAAAGAGCCACAATACCCAAAGCAATCGCACTGGTGTAGCCCCCTAATACACTCACTTTACCTGTACCAAAAGAGAAACGAGCACTATCGGCATGTTTTCTTGCGTAACGATAAGCAAACAAAGTGATGCCAAACGCTGCTGCGTGTGTGCCCATGTGCCAACCATCTGCAAGCAATGCCATCGAACCATAAACCGTACCTGCAACGATTTCGATAAACATAGTCGTGACTGTCAGTAGCAGGACATAAAAAGTGCGCTTTTCACCTTGGCTGTTATGTGAAGAGAAGTTGTGGTGGTGATGGGTTGTAAAGCTCAAAATGGTGTCCTTAGTCTTATGCTCAAAGTTGATGTCACTGAACAGTCAAACTACTTTGACGAACAAGTAGTTTGACTATCAAATCAATATCGCTAAATTTAGTTTGACAATCAAACATTGTCAATGCGGTATTTCCTGTGACGTAAACGGCAGCGACAAAAAAGCCCACATGGAGTGGGCTTGGATTCTTCTATAGAAAGGTATGCGAGCTATCTTGATAAGCTAATCAACGTTTGTTTGTAGCAATGTAATCTCATCATTCACCCATCCCAAAAGTTGCTTTGTGGCTTTCGATAAGACTTGGTTCTGCCTTACGATATAACCAAGGCTGGTGCTAGAAAAGTTGATTAATGGCGTAACCTTGGACTTAAGGTGTTGCTTAGTTGAGATCGCAAACTCAGGAATGATAGCGACACCAAACCCCGCCTCCGCCCAGTCAATTTGAGCGTCGACGCTCCCTACTTCCATGACTCTGTGATTGGGTAGATTCAAACTGGGTAAACCTTCATCGATGAAGTCACGCGTTCTCGTATCATGACCTAGTAGGATCAAGGTCAGTTCAGAATCGACTTCATCATTCTGAGTATCATTATCCTTTGAATTGTCAGAATTTTGAGGATCCAAACCATCTCCTAGTGCACACCATGATAACTCTTGGAGCTTGGTAAAATAGAGCGACTCGTTATGCTGCTCTTTCGCAATCACAAAGCCAAGGTCAGCCTTAGCGTTCTTCACCAAACTCGATGCTTGAGATGAAGTGGTATTGAGCAATGTGAGGTCGATTCCCGGGTATTGCGCTTTAAATTTCTGGAAAGGACGAATCAATAAAAATCGAGAGATAATGTCACTAACCGCAATGGTTAACGTGCCAATTTTGAGGTCATTAATCGCATTGAGATCAGCCTGACATACCTGCAACTCAAGCAAGGTTCTTTGGCTGGTCTCTAAGAGCCTTTCGCCCGCTTGAGTTAGCTGAAATGGGCTTCTTTCTATCAGCTTGATACGTGTTAGCTGTTCAAGTTGTTTTAAATGCAAGCTTACGTTTGGCTGTGTCATATGTAGAGCGTTGGCCGCCTTACCGAAATGTTTGTGTTCGGCTAACGTCACAAACGTGTTCAACAAATTGATATCAAGCATCATCTTCTCTCTTGTGTTACTTCCAATTGTTCGGCACTAAAACGCGTCACTCTCTATTTCACAGTCCCGCGGCTCCGTTATTCCCTACGGTAAGGAACGAACGTAATAAGGGATCACGCTTGTGGTTTGAGATTCCTGATACCTCGTTCCTCGGTTCTGGAATGACGCTAACAAATCGAGTGAACGTTCGGTTCATCACTTCCAAAGCAAAGAACTACAAACGCGCCACTCTCTATTTCACAGTCCCTCTGCTCCGTCACTCCCTACGGTAAGGAACGAACATAATAAGGGATCTCGCTTATGGTTTGAGATTCCTGATACCTCGTTCCTCGGTTCTGGAATGACGCTAACAAATCGAGTGAACGTTCGGTTCATCACTTCCAAAGCAAAGAACCAAAAACGCGTCACTCTCTATATTCACAATCCACCAGTTCCGCCATTCCCTACAGTGAGGAACGTATATGGACTCCCCTAGTATTGCAAGGAAACGAGTAAAGGTACGCAAGTGCACGTATATTCGGTTTCTTTATGGGGAGCTACCCCGAACCTCTATGGCTTAATCCACTCAGCAAAAGTTCTTATCGAGCGTGTGGTGTATTATCACCTTCGTCCCTCTCAGAGTTTCTTTTGCTTGCTATGCTTACTCTTTACCATAATTTACTTGCTTACATGTGGGGATTGATGTCTCCCTTAACCCTATAAATCAACGGTTAAGCGATTAACGTCTCATTATAAGATTGATTGCTCTTCAGCATGGCACAAGCCATTCTGATCGTTTTGTTAGCAAGGGCGACAACCACTTGGTTAAACGACTTTCTTTCTAACAAGTTTCGTATCCAGCAACTTAAGCGATCTTCTTTATCTCGGATATTCGCTACCACCGCTCTTGCTCCATGAACGACAAGAGAGCGTAAGGTTTTATCACCTGATTTACTTATTCCGTGGTTTTTGTTCTTACCACCACTGCCAGTATGAGCCGGAACTAAACCTAAGCTCGCACTAGCCCCTCGACCATTTCTATAGGCCGAAGCGTCACCTAGACGGGAAAAAATGGCACTTGCAATCACCCAACGTACACCTCGTAAAGTGATTAATAACTGACAAGCGGGTATTTGCTTTGCAAAGTCTATAAGTTGCGATTCAACTCTCGCGATAGGCTCATCAAGATTTAGTAGCTGAGCATGTAATTCTCGGAGAACGAATCGAGTTGTCGGTGTTAATTCATTCTCTGCATCTTCGATAACGAAAGGGAGCAGTTCTCGCAGTTTATTGGCTCCTTGTGGGAAGGAAATGCCACATTCCGCTGCATAGCCACGGATCCGTAGACTTGCTGCCGTACGTTGCTTTATATAACTTTGTCTTAAACTCAGCAGCATAGCGATATCTTGCTGCTCCGGTGTTTTTACAGGTACAGCATGAATATCGGAGCGTAAGGAAGCTTCGTAAATCGCGATAGCATCATTAGCATCGTTCTTATTACCACTGCGATACGGCTTCACTTTTTGGGGAGGTATCATTTTGACGGTATGACCACGGCTTTGAAACGTTCGTCCCCAATAATGAGATGCCGAACAGGCCTCTATGCAAATGGTCGCGCCAGGGTGTTGGCTGATGACCGTTAGCATTTTCTTTTTAGACATAGCTTGGTTCAACTTACGCTTGCCATGGCGGTTAAATACCGCGACTTGAAAGACGGATTTGGCTAAATCAATCGAGATTGTGTTAAATTTATTCATGGTATGGGCTCCTGTTTTGGTTCGCACCTGTAACTTTAGCTGACGCTGTCAGTTGAGGTGGGGAGTCCATACCATTGAACGTGATAGGGAATCTCGCTTGTGGTTAAGACTTTAGAGCTATATGGAATCCTTATCAAGATAATAAAGATAATTAATTTCTCTTATCCACGTCGCAGCACTAACATGATTTCTCAATCAGTCAGGAGATAAACTTATGCCATCTATCGTTGTTGTGGGTGCAAACTGGGGTGACGAAGGCAAAGGCCGCATCGTCGATTTTTTAGCAGCTGAAGCATCTGCGAGCATCCGTTTCCAAGGCGGAAACAATGCTGGTCATACCGTGGTTAACGACTTCGGTACATTCAAACTGCACCAACTTCCTAGTGGTATTTTTAACCCTGACTGTACCGCAGTTCTAGGCCCAGGTATGGTGATTAGCCCTGCGGCACTGAGCCAAGAGATTGAAGAAGTTAAAGCGGCAAACATTGACGTGAAACTTGCTATCTCTGATCGCGCAACACTCTGCCTACCATTACATGCACTAGAAGATACGCTTGAAGAAGAACGCTTAGGTGATGCTGCTTACGGTTCGACTCGTCAAGGCATTGCGCCAGCATACGGCGATCGCGTGATGAAGAAAGGCATCCTTGTGGGTTGGCTAAATCAACCAGAGGTTCTAGAGCAGCGCATTCAATTCATGCTTGATTGGAAAATGCCTCAACTCAAGGCGCTTTACCCTAAATGTGACTTTACTCAGACCGCTTCAGAAATGACTGAATGGCTACTTGAAGTTACGAAAGCTTGGCGCCCGTTCATTTGTAACGTGACTGAGCCTCTTAAGGCACTTCAAGCACAACACGCAAACCTACTGTTTGAAGCTCAGCTCGGTGCGGGTCGTGATTTGGTTTACGGTGAATACCCTTGGACAACCTCATCAAATGTAACTGCAGCATACGCAGGTATCGGTAGTGGCTTACCAGCCCTTCGCCCTGAACGTATTATTGCGGTTGCTAAAGCATTCAGTTCTTCTGTAGGTACAGGTACTCTAGTTACGGCGATGGAAGAACAAGACAGCTTCCGCGAAAGCTCAAATGAATACGGTGCTACAACCGGTCGTCCACGTGATATGGGTTACTTCGATGCTGTAGCAACGCGCAACGGTGTTGAACTGCAAGCAGCGACAGAAATCGCTCTAACTAAGATTGATTGCCTGTCTGGTTTGGCCGAGTTAAAGATCTGTACTGCATACGCAGGTGAGCACAGCGAAAACCCAATTTGGCCACAAACGGCTGAGCTAAAGCCAGTTTATGAAGACATGGCGGGTTGGGACGAAGACATCACGGGTTGCCGCACCTTTGAAAGCCTCCCTCAAGCTGCGCAAGATTACGTAACTCGTATCGAAGAGTTGATGGGTGTACCAGTTGTAATGGTATCGGTTGGTCCTGAGCGCGATCAGATGATCATTAGAGCTTAGTTTTAGATAAGTTAAACAAGCAAAAGCCCACATTAGTGGGCTTTTTAGTATCTGCGATTTGCACCTAGAAGCGATAAGATCTACAGCTTATTTTTCTTATTGCGATACATGTTCTCGTCTGATGACTTGATCAAGTTAATGATGTTCAAACTTTGAGAATCAGAAGTTCCACACCCGTAGGAAAACCCTAATGGCACATCATCATCACCGCGAAACCCTTCAATGAACTCATGAAAATCTGTACGAATTTTTCGAACCAATTCACAAGCGTATCCGGGATCTTCTGAGTGAATAACAACAATGAACTCATCACCACCCACTCTCGCCGGTATCGTGTTGTATTTGATGTGGTTTCTTATGCACGAAGCAAAGCCAGAGATATAGTCGTCACCTTTAAAATGCCCATAAGTATCATTGATGTACTTTAAATTATCCAAGTCAAAATAGAGACAAACGATCTCTCCATCATCAATGTTTGCTTTGTTGAACTCATGAAAGAACCCTCTTCGATTGAGCAACATCGTCATGATGTCGAAATGGCTGTTTTTATATAAAATCCGGCTTTCTTCTTTCAAGAGGATTTCAGACCGTAGCAAGGTTGAAATGTTCTCAATCAGGCTTACTTGGCTTTCCGTGTACTGGGTCGAGCTTAAGTCGAACACAAATAAAATAGCAAACACTTCGCCGTCTATGCCACTTACGGGGATGCCAAAAAAGGACTTGTAGTTGTCAGTTTCCCTCTCAGAGTTTGATTCGCCACAAGCACAACCACTCAAATAAACCGTGCGATTCTCTTTATATACATATTCACAAAAGCAACTAATTCGACTCTTATGTAACTCGCATAACTTGGTTGAAGAGCACAAAACGCTCTCAAAACCCAAACAAGTAAAATCGGAGACCGTGATGATCCCCGCATTCGATGCGTCCATGATGTCGCATATGTTGTCCAATATAGATATCCAAGTATCTACATCGATATTGTTTTCCATCCCTTCGGGAGAGAACTTATCAAAAAGCATTAATATTTCTTTAGTTTCAAACGATTAAATGTTGTTGAATATTCATTAGCGTCCGTTATAACAAAAATTCTAAGGGCTCTGAATTTGAGCAGGCTTACCATGACCAAGGACGACAGTAATTAGCGACACCCGGCCGCTAATCCCCTGCTTGACTCTCTATATCGCGCTAGTTAAAAAGCTAAGAGGCATTAATACTCCTAGTTTGTTAATTCAACAGCGTCCTTTGAGGCCCATATTTCCGCACGTCTGTTGTTTGCTCTTCCCTCTACGGTTTCATTAGAGGCGATAGGCTTGCTTTCTCCGAATGAACGAATGACCAAACGATGCTTGTCTAAACCATCTACGATGAGCGCATCCGAAGTCGTCAACGCCCTTTGCATACCAAGAGCTTGGTTGTAGCCTTCATCACCAGTGCTGTCTGTGTGTCCATCGACCGTGACCGAACTGCCACTGGTTTGTAATTCACTAGCGAGCTGGCTCAGTGCTTTGCTTCCCATTGGTGTTAGACTGTGTTGGTCAAAACCAAAGTGGATTCGAGCCAACAATCCGTGGCGCTCTTGGCTGCTGATCCAAGTCTTACATCCGGTTTTATTGATACCTAGACTCGATTGACGAGCTAATGCCTGTTTTAACTCGTTGCTATCGGATTGCTGTTCTATTTGTAGCGCCCCCAACCTGTGCTGCGCGACACCAACAACATCATCAACTCTCACACTGTGTTGATATTCACTGAATGCCGTGTCGCAATAAACGTTTATGCCGTCCTCCGCATTGGCGTGAAGGCAAAATTGCAATGTCGACAGGAGAATGGAACCGATCATTAACTTTTTCATATTTTCCTCTAATACAACTTAGTGATGCCGCTTGTTTTTGAGCCTTTACGGATGAGTTCTTCTATCTTTTCAATCAATTCATCAAGGTTAGATACGTCGATGATGTCTTCATTTGGGTCGATAACACAGTCTTGAAAACCGCTTTGCTGAGAAGCACGGAAGTCGATACCGATGACACCAATATATAAGCCAGGTATCTCCTCTCTTGCTTTGTCACACATGCCTCTATCAACAAGCCCTTTAAGAATGCCGTTATTAGGGCTTTCCTGACCATCACTCAAAATAAGCAACATCTTGATTTTCTTGTTGTATGCTTGCTGTTCTTCGTCATCCGAGCTATTTGGATCGCCATCCTTAAGAATTTGAGAGCCTCTTAAAATCCCTTGAAAAGCGGCGGTACCACCATCTGCCCACATAGAACTAATCGGGTTTAAATCGGACAATTTGTTCGATAATCGAAGGTTTTTAAACTGCGTTGAACTTGAAGAACCATGAGCGTTAAAAAGATCCGTTCCATTCACACCATAGAAGTTGGGTCTCAACCCCGACTTGTCCGTAAACATCGTGGCTACAGACGTCGATAAATCAACATAGTTGTATACGTCAGCAACGTGATAGTTATCTAAATAGATCACATCCTTGATGCGCTTAGCGTACTTTTGATTGTCCGATTTTGGGCTTGGGCAGTAGGACTGCCAATTCGCGCAATTAAGTACCTCATTCTGCGAATACGCACGCCAATAATCCCAATTAACATCATTGTAAGAATAAGGGGACACGTTGGGTTTATAATTGGGTTTATAACTCAACTGACTGGTCGCGTTCGCTCGACCACCTGAGACGATTTCCCTCGTTCTCACGTTAAAAGGCACAAAGCCCACTCGGTTAAGTAGCTTATCTCCGGTGGTGTCTTCCCCAGGTTCATCACACACCTCTTTCCACTCACCATCGACGTACTCTAAGTCAGTCGATGTGCACAGGATCTTGCTAGATATCTGATCGATGGCCGTTTTCAAATCATCAATTTTTTTATGACGACTTGACCCCCACCTATCATCCATCGAGCCGGAAAAGTCTGATACGAACACAATGTCGATGTTGTTATCACCAAGGTAAACGGGGTACTTTCGCGCTAATGAGCGCCCAGCAAGATCTTGCTGCTCATCAAACGAAGGGATAAAACTGCTCGCAAACCAAGAGTCATGAGTGGTCTTTGCATTAACCGTGTATTGGATATATTCAAGAATCCCTGCCCCCTCATCTTCCGCTTGATGAAATCTCTGTGCAGAAAGATTGGTAGACTTAATGTCCCTCACGTAATTCTCGACATATTGAGTTGCTAATCCACGCGCAAGATCAGGCTGATCTTCAATAGTCACCGCTATTGCCGCAGCCTCTGCGGAATCTCTAAGTCGACTGGTCTCTTGCACGTAGCGTGTACCTTCGACTGCCCAAAAGGTCATTCCCATGATAGGAACAAGCAATAAGCCCATCCATACTGCGGCGACACCTTGCTGTCTTTGTAGACTGAGATACTGACGATTGATATGACGTTCATGCTGAATTTTCATTTCATTATCTCCCAGGCATGATAGAAGAAGAGGCAATCTTAACCGTGGTACTCGTGCCATCATTAAAGAACGGCTTGAACCAAGAGCTTTCCTCTTCGCAAAGGCTAACGCGATACAAAGGGTAAACAACGCCCTTATCTACCGGCGCTAGATCCGCATGGTCAATAATTGAATCCGTCTGGCAATTTAAGCTTCTGAACTTACTGCTACTAAACTCAGCGACATTACTGTTGTTCGTTAACGACTCGATCTTGATTGCCACATTGTCTACGGGTGTATTGAGCATTCGACTTGCTACCTTCGTCATGTCTTGTAATTCTGAGTTAGTCACAGACATGTTCTGCCCCGCCAATACATCTGCTTCAAAATAACGCGTGCGTTCTTTAATCACGTTCACCAAAGCAAAGCTGGACCTATCGAGCTTTGCGCGTGCGAGCAGCTGATGGCTTAAATCGGCGCCAAAAAGATAAACGCCCCACAACGCGACAAGGATGAACAGCAACTCAACGGTAAAAGAACCTTGTTGGCGATTTCCATAAAACGCTCCTGGGTTACGGCGCATCATCGTTCCACCCCTCGTGCTCTAAGTTCAAAACCATGGTGCGTGAAATATCTCTATCTGCTGCACCAGCCAATTTAATGATTGGTGTGTAGCGATAAGTCACGGTAATTTCGGCCAGATCGTAATTGAAGTTCAAACCTTGGTCCGAATGCCCTCTGTTCTCAACAAAATCGTCGTAGGTTTTGAAATACTGACCCTTTATCGAGAAGCGTGAGCCATCAATTAAAAAGCTCCATAGATTGTCGTCAGCTTCAATCAAGCTTCGGAACTTGTTCTCGTATTGCTCATTGATCCCTTTACCTTCATAGATCTTGGTATTTCTGATGGTTTCTCTAAGCGAGTATTCGGTCATGTTTACAACGTAGATTTGGTAGCTCGACTCAAAGATCGCAAAGGTTGCGAAGAACAGCACCAGAGCCCCTAAAACAAACTCAATCGCTGTCACCCCTTTCTGCTTATTAAGACGCTTCATCACTCACTCCCAGTTGAGTCAATTCAGCAGCAATCACTTGAATTTCTTGCGCCGAAAAGTCGCCTTTAAGTAGCTTTTGGGCCGAATCAATCTGCTGAGTTTTCATCAATGCTATCGCCAAGTTCGCTTTTACAATCTGATTGGTTGGTTCTTCTTTCAACACTGGCGCTAATGTTTCAATCGCCCGCTGGTACTCACCGTTAGCCATCTGGATCATCGCGATGTTGTTCTTAACCACTACATCGTTATAACCACGTAAGCGTGCCAGATTCAGCTCTTGATATGCTTTCTCATATTGCCCAATTTTTGTGTATGACACGCCGAGTAATACGTGAATTTGACCAGCTCTGTTACCAGCCTCGACAGATGCGATATAAGCAGCTATCGCACTATCCGTGTCATTTTTGGCATCGAATACTTGCCCTTCTAACTGATAAAGGTCTGGGTTTTCGATGCCCTCTTTTTTCAGGTGTTGAGCGTAAAAATCTGCGGATTCGATGTCGCCTTTATAGAAGTACGCCCATGCTAGTTTCTGTTTCACCACTGGATCTTGGGAGCCTTGCTCAAGCTGAGATTTGTAATGGTTAATGAGACCGTCGTAGTTTTTGACCTTCTCCATACTGGTCACCTCGGCAAGCTGGTGGTCTTGATCGGAAGGTGTCGATTGGCACCCGGCTAACAGGCTTAGCGTTAGCAGTATCAGATACATCGTTTTTTTATTCATGCTTCACGCTCCTAGATACTCAATGTCATTTGCATGATGCTCGGTGCGAGAATCAATATTACGATTGGAAACATGATGAAAAGGATCAACGGCACACTCATCTTTGCGGAGAGCTTACCTACCTTTTCTTCAACAGTGAGGATTTGAACTTTACGCATATCTTCAGCAAGGTCACTGAGTGTTTGAGCGACAGAAGTACCGTATTGCAAGTTCTGAATAATCGTCAGAACAAAGCTTCGAACGGCCGGAGTTGGAATACGCTCAGTCAAATCGTTCAATGCCTTCTCTACACCATGTATCTTGGCAGAGTCAGAGGTACGCTTAATTTGGTAACAAAGGTCGGAATCAAACTCGGCCAGCTCTTTACCCAAGTACACTAAAGATGCCTCTATGGTCATGCCGGTTTGTACACATACCGACATCATGTCGAGTAAATAAGGGAGCTGTGCTGAGGTTTTGCTGATCAACATCTTGCGTCTCATTTGCAGCAAGGTATCTGGCACCACTATCACCACAATTAGAGAGACAATCACCACCAGTAATTTGTTGGTCGATGTCATATCTCCCAGCAAGACGAGCCCTGAAATGAGGCCGAGCACCAGTACCTTGGCGGGAAAATAGAACTTCGCCCATTCAGTGTTGTAGTAACCCGCTTCTATTAATTTCTGTTCAAGTTCATGGCGATGCTCCTTGCCAAATCGAACAAAAAATCGATTCACACGAGAAGGTGGTTTAATGGCGTCGCCACCAATATACATAGCGACTTTCTTTTGTCTTTGGTCGGCACGCACCGATTCGACAATCAAAAAGAGCAGCGAAAAAAACAGCACAATAAGTGCAGCCAATATCATCATGCCCGCACACCTCTTACTAATAGCCAAACGATGAATAAGCCGAAAAGCTCACTGCCAAGTACGTAAAACAACACCACACGACCTGATTCGTCATACAGGACATAATTGACATTGTCGGGGTTTACATAATTCAGAATGATCATAAAAACCAAAGGTATAGCGGCAACAATCTTGGCGGAGATCCTCGCTTCCGAAGTCATCGCCATCTTCTTTTTTTCTAACGTTCTGGAATCCACTAGTACACGAATCAATCGAGCTAACACACCTTTGAGCTGCCCGCCGCGCGCAATATTGGCTCTAAGCGTCACGGTGAAGAACAAAAACTCTGGATACGGGTAGTTTTTGCACGATCGCTTAAGCACCACTTCTGGCGATTCACCTAATTTCAATCGGTCGCCCATCAGCTTGAATTCACGCCCGATAGGGTTGTCCATCACTTCACCAACATAACTAATGGCTTGCATCAAACTGTCACCCGCCGTCACGGCACTCATCAGAATGTTCAACGCATCTGGGAATGTATTCTCGAAATCTCGACGCCTTCTGGTCACCAAGAAGCGGTAACCGAAAAAGGAAAAAATCGAAGCCAACACAGGTACCCACCAGGAGTTTGTCATCGAAAGCAAGTCAATCACGATGTACCACGAGGCAATTAAACTCCCCGTAATGTATAACGCGATGTACAAGGTAGAACGCGGCCCCAACACCATCAAGGTTGGTGAAATGGACTCTTTGAACGTGTGCCAGCTCTGTTTACGAACCAATGATTTCACGTTAATAGCGTTAAAGTTTTCAGCTTCCGCTTCTTCAATATTGAAGAATTGATTGACCTTTTTTACCTTTGAGTCCCGAATCAAAAGCAGCACAAAAGCGAATAGGATCAACGAAATCCACAACATGTTATGCCCCCTTAAAGGATGCGATAAGCTCTTCATAGAGCCCAAAGAATTGCGCTTTTTTCACAAGCTCAGATCGCTGCATAATGCCGTTAGTGACAAAATCCCCTTTCACGTTTTCACCGAAATGAGCATCGTCGTAACGGAAGCGATAGATCTCTTCCATCACCACGCTATCGCCCTCAAGCCCGACGATTTCTGAGATGCTGGTAATTTTACGGGACCCATCACGCAGCCTATTAACTTGAACAATCATCTGCACGGCACTGACGATCGTTCTACGAATCGCATCTAGAGGCTGATTCAAATTCGCCATCATCACCATAGACTCAACACGGGCAATCGCATCTCTTGGGGTGTTCGCGTGGAGCGTAGACATAGAGCCATCGTGCCCAGTGTTCATTGCTTGCAACATTTCAAATGCTTCAGAGCCACGACACTCACCAAGGATGATTCGATCAGGACGCATACGCAGTGCGTTAATCACCAAGTCTCGCTGGGTGACCGCTCCGGTTTGTTCAACACTGGAGGTTCGCGTTTCAAGTCGAACCAAGTTGGGTTGTTGTAGACGTAATTCAGCGGCATCTTCAATCGTGACGATACGTTCGTCTTCCGCAATGTATTGAGAAAGCGCGTTGAGTAGCGTCGTTTTACCTGAACCCGTACCGCCAGAGATCAAAACATTGATACGACAGCGAGAAGCAATCATCAGTACTCTCGCCATATCTGGAGACATCGAACCGAAGCCGATCAGGTCTTCAAATCCGATGTTCTGCTCTCTGAACTTACGAATGGAGATTGAGGTACCGTCTAATGCAATCGGTGGGATCACAATGTTCACACGGCTGCCATCTTCTAGCCTTGCATCGACCGTAGGAGAGAGCTCATCGACACGTCGTCCAACACGCGAGGCAATACGCTTAGCAATCGCCAATAGTTGCTCTTCATTCACAAACGAGACTTCAGATTTTTTGACCTTGCCATGTCGTTCGAAAAAGATGTTATTTGGCCCGTTCACCATAATATCGGAGATAGACTGATCTTCGACCAAAGGCTGAAGTGGACCAAGACCAAACAGCTCATCGATTAAACTTTTCACCAAACCAGACTTCATCATCGATGTGATGGGTCTTTGGTAACTGTTTGCCAGCAAATCAACCGCGGCTTGGATCTGTGATTCTAGGTCTTTGCGGCTCATTTTCTGAACCGCTTCTGCATCTAATGCCTCAAAGATTTGACCACGAAAAGCGAGATATAAGTCTTTGTTTGAACTCATTTAACACGCACCTTCTTTAACCAAGAATTCATCGCTTTTTGGTCAATCGGCTGTCCATTAATCAGCTTGACCAACTGTTCCATAGAACGACTCACATGACGGTCGTGTTTATGGGCTCGCTTTCCATCGATAATGATGTGCGCCAACGACTTACAATAGTCGACCTCTAGATCAACATTTGCTCCGAGATACTTCGCTAGATCGGGTTTCTGCAACACATAAGCGCCTTGCGGGCGATGGTAGTTGGCAACCATAATGACGCGCGTACGCGATGATAACGTGAGCTGTAAGCTCGCTATCTTTTCAAACAGTCGCTTCGCACTTCTCACTGATGACACCGACGCATCGAACACCAACACGACCACATCAAAGTTTTCTACCAAGAGTTGTGGTTCAACTTTGAAGTCCACCGCGCCAGAAAAGTCTTCGATGATGAAGTTAGTGTTTCTTGCCAACAACTCACACAAGGTTTGGTTGTAATTAAGCACGTCGTTTTGGCTCATATCACCGTCAATGGCGAGCAAACGCAGGTTCTTACGAGCGTTAGTGAGGTAACTCAATGCCCCCTCTTCATCCATTTCATGCAGTGGCGCGGTAAACTCATCAATGGTTCGTGGCTTAAAGTCTTTTAAACCCAGCAACACATCAATGTTGGTGTCAGCATATTGATGATCGACAAGAATGGTGTCTGAGCCTTGTGTCGACAACAGTGACCCGAGCTCAGTAGAGATAAACGACGTGCCCACGCCGCCTTTTGCGCCAACGATTGCAACACGCTTTGCTTTACGTTTCTGACTGACACCAGAGAAGGTTTTTAGGTTCTTACTTACGTGCGTTAAGAAGTCTGCGAACTCCTGCTTATTCACAGGCCAGAACACATAATAGAACCCCATGTCTTTGAGAGAACGAAGCGTTGAAATGGCATCTTCTTTGCCAATCACGACCACGCCTTTATGAGTCGGCAGTTTGCTGGCAAAAGCTTTCGCATCTTCCACCACATTACTCGACTCATTAAGTTCTAGAACCACGATATGACTACTTTGTTGCTCGGTGATTTTGGTGATGCCCGCTGTCGCTTTCACACACGCAGGATCATTCCAACCTTCAAAGCGAAACACTTCCTGAAC
Organism: Vibrio sp. 99K-1; assembly: GCF_013114585.1. NCBI lineage: Bacteria > Pseudomonadati > Pseudomonadota > Gammaproteobacteria > Vibrionales > Vibrionaceae > Vibrio > Vibrio sp. 99K-1. Next base: position 98,375 of record NZ_VTXF01000016.1, on the reverse strand, counting down.
CAGGTTTAAACACTCTTGTGATTGGTAAAACAACGTACACCCAGCGACACCTGTCGAGGTTGCCTGAACGGGCTTGGCCTTCGTTGTTAATGCTTTCGTTAGATCAAACATTATTGTTCTCCTACCAATCTCGACTTGTACGCGACTTGCTTCAATCTCATCGATTCAACAAAACAATCGGACTGCCTTGCACGAACATGAATCTGTGCTGGTGTACATTCTTGGCTCTTCAATCCCGTTAACGTCACTTGGATATTTAGATCGGTTGGTAATAACTGGGCATGTCGATAAACCACTCTCTGTGGGGCGATGATGTGCGATGGGTACTGTTCAAAGATCCCCTGCAACATCTTCTTGTTAACGGCCGACTTATAATCCACCAAGTAGGTCGCTTCTTTATCCATCGACTCAATCTTATGTATTAAAACGTCGAGTTGCTTGGTGGTTTCTGCACGGCTTTTAATCTCGAACTTAAAGCTGTGATGCTCTTTGTATACAAGGGCTTCAGAACCATGACCGACAAAATATTGTTCAGAAGCACAGCCGAATAGTGAAATCGCAAACAACGCCATCAATACTAGTTTCTTCATTGGATAAATCCTCCTTGCGACAGCAGACGAATCGTTGCATCAGAAGACGTCACCTCTTTACCATCCCATTTGATGTTCAGCCAACGTGCCAATGTCGATGTTTTCTTGATATATGGCAGTTGAATATCTTTCGGCTTCATTGGCTCCACGAGGTTTACGGTGGCTACGATGATCAATTCGGTGCGTTTTCTTTCAGTGGTTGCTTTTCTAAATGCGGCACCAAGAACTGGAATATCGCCCACAAAAGGGATCTTCTGCATTTTTTCCAAGTCAGCACTGCTCATCAAACCACCGAGAACAAAGCTATCTCCATCGGCCAGCTCCACGGTTGTCATGGCACGTCGAGAGGCCAATTGCGGTACTTTTATACCGGCGGCTTCTACGTAACCCTCAACCTCACTCACTTCCGGTGCTAGTTGCATACGGATTTTGTCTTGGCTCAACACTTTGGCCGTCAGGTCCAGCTTGATACCGAACTCTTTAAATGAAATGTTTACGTTACTGCTTGTAGAGACGATAACTGGTACTTCACCGCCAACGAGAAAGCTTGCAGACTCGCCAGACAAGACCGTCAAGTTTGGCTCTGCGAGAACCTCTGCGATTTGGTCATTACCTAACGCCGTGATTAAGGTACTGAGGTTAGCCGCATCAAATTGGTCGAAAACAAACTCACCCACGCTTGAGCCAACGGTACTCCAATCAACACCAACGGTTTGCCCAAACGATTCGGTTACTTGAGCGACCGATATCTTGACATTCACCTGCTGAGTCGTCGCGACTTCAATCCGTTCAATGATCCCTTCCCACGTCATATTGCGGGCAAACACCATGCTTTCCGGTTCTTCATAGTCTGAACTATCAGATTTAAACTCTAGCTTTTGCGTTTTGTCCCATTTCTCCGTTTTTTCTCGACCTAGCAGCGTCGCGACCAAGCGGTAGATGTCGTCACGCGTTGCTTCTGAGTCAACAACGCCACTCACTGCGACTTGCTCTCCCACTGACTGCACCTTGACCTTGGCATCAGGGAAATGGAATTTGAGTTGTCGCCTGATGTCCGTTAAGTTCAGGTCAACAATAATACGGTCTGATAGCAGTACATCGTCATCAACGCCGTAGACAATCAAACGCGATTGACCCACGCTATTGGCAAATACTACAAGGGTATTGTCATTGATTATCTTGTAGTCAACGATACTTGGGTTGTTAATGAACACTTGACCGATTGGGCTTTTAAATTGGATGTGCTGACCATCATTGAGCGTGATAGAACGATCAGCAGCAAAAGTGTTTGTTGTAGAAAGTAAGCCAACAAGCGTTACTAGAATAGAACCAAACAGTGCTCGTTTAACTCGATAGGTAATTATCATCACAAAGCCTCTCTTGGGTTGTTCTCGTTACCACGTAACTCAACAATGCCTGTATAGTTATCGATGATATTGCGTACCTCGGCGAACTCCGGCTGCAAATAGTGTTGACTGCGATAGATTTCGATATGCATGGTTCGTTGCGCAAGCGCGAGTTTTGGTAGTTCATCCGGGCTCACTTCAATAACAACGGTTGTCAGTCCATCTTCTTTACTCGGAGAGCGAGCGGTAATAGAACTGTCACCCGTGTCATCATTTCCGATATTGAGTACCTTGACGTGTTTCAAAAACATCGACGCCTTTACTCCCCTAAAACGCTTTGGCTTATCGATGTTGCCAGCCAAATTGGCGTTAGGTGAGCTCACCGTAAGTACATCGATAAACGAACCCGGTCGGATGTAATCATTAATCAGATTTTTATCGCTGACCTTGAGTGGGTATAACGTCATACCTTCTGTAACTAGAAGGTCAATGTAGCCAGGCTTGCCCGGGCTCACTTGATATTCAGGCAATACAACATCGCCTGCTTTAAGATTTCGATTTAATAGAATGGAAGGTGAAAAGCTGATCTGAGCATCTTCTCTAACACCAAGCGTCAATGCTTCACTGAGAGGCAATTGCTGTTTAACGACACCTTGTGCATTGATTGCATGCCCTTTTTCAAAGCTTTCGGTGCTAATCCAAACCCCAACATGCTTTTCGCTTTTTTCAGCGACCACTTCATCAGTTGTTGTTGGTTTAGGTTCACTTTTGAACAGATCGATAACGCCTAGTGCGCCGATGATTAAGGCAGCAATGGCGACAAGTAATACCAGTCGTGATCTCATAATGTGCTCATATTTTGAGGATTATATATATGGCGTAGATTGAGTTAAAATTGCTAAGTAAAAGCCGATGCTAATAGCGATCCCATATGGAATACCCTCTTGAAAACCAACTTTATTTCTTATTAATTTTTTACTCACTAGATAAGAGATAGCTAAAATACCACCAGAAAAAGCCGTCAGAATAAACACCAATAATAAGTCATTAACAGGGATGGTAAGCGACAAAATAACGACGTATTTAATATCACCCGCCCCAATCCAAATCAGTTTATAAAGAATAAGTCCGATACCTAACATCAGTAAAAAACTCATAATTTGAATATCTAGCGGAGATAAAAAACACTGCAAGAAGAGTAATAGGCACAAGGCGTAATTTTGTATCTTACGATAGAGAAAATCAGTGGCCGACACGTATAAACTCAATACTGCCAAAGTCACTAAATACAATTCATGACTAAAAATAGGGAATACCGCCTAAACTTGGTGAGAATTAATCTTATTTAACATCATAAATTAACTAAGCCAGACCGATGCAAAACATAGGTCTGGCACAAATATCTTTCGATATCATCTACACTAGCCAATAAGGCTTAATGTTAGCTGCTCGCAGTATCAATAGCGGTAGCAACTTGCTCGAATGCACCTTCAAGCTTGCCAATGAAACCGTCTGCACCCACTGCTGTCGTTACTAATACAGCCATTGCCACAGCAATTAGACCATATTCAATCGCAGTTACGCCGCGCTCATCGTTCTTGAATTGAGATAAAAACATGGTTGTTTTCACGTATAGCTTAGTAATCATTATTTATTCCTATAAGGGCTGTTGAAAATTCGTCGCCATTATAATTAGCAGGTCAAAGGTAAGGAAAATAACCCCTATCGACTTTACCAATAAGAAGAACAAAAAATGATCAAAATAAAATACTCTACTACACCAACTATGAAAACAAATCCATATGTAACAACAAGTTACATATGGAATCAGTTCCAAAGATCAATATTTAATTTATTTTATAAACTTGAAAAAGTAAGACTCAGCTCAATATTTTTAGTTATATCGGTCTTATATAACCTTTAGATATAAACAACTTAATAATTTATCAGGCATTATTATTCATTATAAAAATTGTTGAAATACGAAGATCATCACGCTATTGTTCTTCGAATCAGAAAACCATAAAAATTATAATTTCTTTGTGTCAAAAGGTTAGTGGAATCATGAAACTACATTTCGAAAATATTGTTTCGTTCATAGCAGTAGTTGAAGAAGGTTCATTTAGCTCTGCTGCTCGCAAACTTGGAAAATCACAATCGACAGTTAGTACAGCTGTACAAAATCTAGAGTCAGATTTAGGTTTCAATGTATTTAATAGAGAACACTCTAAAGTTTGGTTAACAGAAAAAGGAGAACGCCTCTTCCAATTATCTTTACCTGTGGTGTCGAAATATCGGGACTTGGTGACCGTTGCTCAACAAATGAATATTTCAGACCAAATCGTTTACCGAGTAGGTATCGATCCATTGGTGTTTGATAAAAATGTAAAGAGGACATTACTGGCATTTTCAGAAGCATTCCCAAACGTGGACTTATTGGTCGTCACCAAACCCAGTTTCGTTTTAGGTAACTATATCAATGAAGGTAAGATAGATTTAGCGCTAGGTAACCCCTACCACAAGACAAGTTATGACTTCAACGTAGAGGAGTTATTTCACGTTAACTGCTGGTGGGTGGCTCATAAAGATTTGGGCCCTATAAAGTCTCACGCTCCATCTCAGCGAGTGCTATTAATGGATGGGTGTGAAGAACTGCTTAACTTATCGACTATTGCAGCATATAACCTTTGGCGGCTGGATGATTTAGATACCATCATCGATTTATGTAAGGCTCAAAAAGGCATTGCTTTTTTACCCAGTTTTTTAATCGATAGTCATGTAAAAGATGACAAACTTAAGGTTATTACCGACCACCCTGATTTTTTTGGTAAACGAGTTATTGCTTCCCTTTTCTGGCAAATACATTCTGACTTTAGCTTGTTTAACCAATGGATCAAAAAAGAGCTCAAGTCCAGCACTCACTACCAACAAACATTTATTGCGGATTTAGCTCAATAACGCTGTCTTAAATACTGATAGTCATATCTGGTGAGTAGAGCGCCCTTGGCGAATTACTTAACATTCGCATAGTTCTTGATATAGAACCGAAATAAACCATAGAAAATAAATATAAATTGAAATCCCACATTTTTTTATTGTATAGCTCATTACGTATAAACTAACTTTGTTTATTACCTTTCATTGCTTCGGCTTGATCGATATAAACAGCTTAATCACATTTAATAATCTCCAATGTTTATAAGTAATTTTTGGGGTATTAAAACGTGGATAGCGTTAGATAACACGTATTCAACACGTAGGTAATGAGCTCACTATGGCTTATTTATGCGAGAAGTTAGCAGGTTAAAACTAAGTTGAGGCGCTTAGCGATGCTAAACCACAGAGAAGCGTTCTCGCCACGTTGACGCCCGCTGGCACTTGAGGGTGTGACTTGCAGACTTGAAGCAACAGATGTGGCATTAAAGCAAATCTAAGAACTGTTTATGTAGGTAAGACGAGCGTTAAGTAGAACTAGGCCTGGGTAAATTGGCGAATTTCAGACACAAAAAAGCCCACACTAGGTGTAATGCCGATCAGTTAAGAAATTTGTGAGATCATTTGACCGATCCTCAAAAGGCTTCAGAATCCGATATTAGGAAACTAATATCGGATTTTTTTATGTCTTTAGAAAGCCAACTTGCCAATACTTTTCAGTCGTGTAATACCTTCCATCACTTTGAAAAATACTCTGAAATTCTTAGTCCAGAGCTTATCCAGCAAGGTTTTGAGCAAGCTGGCGTCGCAACCGTTAGAAGAAGACGGTTACCTTTGGAGGCCGTACTTTGGTCCGTTGTTGGAATGAGTCTCTTTCGTCAACAATCTGTTTGGGATATCGCCAACCAACTCGATATTGTCCTTCCAGACAAACAACGCTTTGTTGTCCCAAGTGCTGTTGTTCAAGCGAGACAGAGATTAGGCGAAGAAGGTGTTAAGCAAGTCTTTAAGAAGATGGCTGCGCATAGCTATCAATCGTCTAACTTCGAAACTTGGTGTGGACTAAACCTTCTATCCGTCGATGGTGTCGTTTGGAGAACGACAGATACACCTGAAAATCATCAAGAGTTTAAAGCACAGAGCAATCAATCATCTGAGAATATTTACCCTAAGGTACGTATGGTTTGCTTGATGGAACTTACAAGTCATCAACTAATCGATAGTACATTCTCTGACTATCGCACCAGCGAAATGCGCCTTGCAGAAGAGCTCATTGAACAAACCCCCGATCATTCGCTGACTATTTTTGACAAAGGATACTACTCTCTAGGGCTACTTAATCGCTGGAATAAGGTAGGCAAAGAAAGGCATTGGATGCTTCCTGTGAGAAAAGACTTCCAGTATGAAGTCGTTCATAAATACAGTCAGAGTGACGCTATCGTTGATATAAAAACGACACCTCAGGCAAGAAAGAAGTTCAGTGATCTCCCTGAGACAATAGAAGCAAGGTTAGTGTCGAAAATTATCAAAGGAAAGACATATCAGGTACTTACATCAATGCGCGATGGGTTGCGCTTTCCTGGTGAAGACATCGTAGAGCTTTATCGCTATCGTTGGGAAATCGAATTAGGCTATCGGGAAATGAAGCAAACCTTGCTTGATAGTGAGTATACATTACGAAGTAAGCGCCCAGATATGGTCAAGCAGGAGCTCTGGGGGATTTTGCTCGCCTATAACCTTATAAGACAAGTTATGACAAAGGCTGCGAGTCAATTAGATAGCGTTTGGCCAAATCAATTAAGCTTTACGAGTAGTGCTATGGCTGTGACTCAATACTTCGCGGCTTTACCTTTAACGAGTCCTGGAAAACTTCCCAAACATTATGAAGTATTACTCAAGCAAATATCCATGTTTACCCTGCCACCTCGAAGAGAAGATAGAAGTTACCCTCGTTGGGTGAAACTGAAACCCAAGAAATATGCAACGAACAGAAAAAATGCCAGTCAGCTTAACTGACTGGCATTACACACTAGGTGGGCTTTTTTGCTTGTTCCTAAGAACGAATAATGGTGCGTCCGAGTGAACTCGAATCACCGACCCCCGCCATGTCAAGGCGGTACTCTAACCAACTGAGCTACGGACGCACAATGTTCTTAATCTTCTTTATGACGATTGTGACTAAATCAAAAGCCGCTACTTTGACAAAAAGTAACAGAAGGAATGGTGGGTCCGGGCGAACTCGAATCGCCGACCCCTACCATGTCAAGGTAGTACTCTAACCAACTGAGCTACGGACCCATTCCTTAAGAACGAGGAAGATATTAACGACTGATGTATTGTGGCGCAAGTGGAAATTGCACTTGAATCAACCGTTTGCTCTTATTCGCATCAATACGTTGATTTTTTAGACGTGAAACAGAAATAAACTTGAGTTAGGTCACACTGAGCCTGTGCCCTACTCTTTGTTATTCCTCTTCGACATCGAACACAACATTGTAGTTTTCGGTATAAGTACAGTTCGGTTGACGGCTACAAGTGAAGAAACGTCGTCCTTTGTAGTCACCTTGGCTAGCCAGCTTTATGATCATCGGGCTGCCACACTTCTTACAGAATCGAACCTCCTTGGCAGGCTCGATCAGATCGATATGTGTCGCGAGCAGTCTCTTCAAACGGCTCACTTGGTAACTGTGTTTTACTGAAGCGCCAATAAGCGGCAAACCAGCAGACTTACACACATGGATAAGCAGCTTCTCTCGTTCCACTTTGCCTTTATTTAGCTCTTTACCATTATCAAGCTCGATGATCACGCGCGGTTCCAACGTTCGTGGGTCACAGACCACAAAATCAAAATAGCTACGAGAGATCTTGTTATTCGCGATAAACCAATTCTTCTTGGTGTTCGTTTTCGCAGGCGCCAAAACATTCGACATGTTCACTTTGGCAAACACGACACCGTGAGTGCCAACCGCCGTGGTCAGCGCATTATAAAACGCGGCTTGTTGCATGTTGAGCAACGCCCCTCTCTTTTGATACGCGTGGTCTTTGGTGTCGTCATGTTTAAATACGTACTTCTGGATGAAGTAAAAGAAGACAACAAGCACTACTACAACGATAAATATATTGGTCATTTCTAAGTACAGTTAAGAGAATACGGAGATATAGAGAGTTTGTAGCGTAAGTAGAAAACAACAAACAGGCAAGAAAAACAGAATCAGTTGTTAATGGTAATCACGTGCTTTTAATGATCTCAGCTAGCTAAGTGCTTGTTTGTAAATTTTAGTGCCTCGACACAGCTCAACAATTTGAATATTCTTCTACGATTCAAGCCCTGAATTGATCTAGATCAATTCCCAGCATTTTGTGATCAATTAGCCTAAAAAACGTTAGCCAAATGTTAATAAGGAAATTGATATGGAACTCAAACAAGACCCAAGATGTTATACCGACGTATGTGTAGATGGTAAATGGTTCCACTATGATCACTGTGGGACTCAAGCCTATATGCTCAAAGGTGGATCTTCAGCAGTAATCGAACTTGCTAAAGAGCCAAGCACTGAAGGCGAGCTGGTTGAGATGCTACAAGGTATAGCGAAGTAATCCACCCACCCAGTTACATAGCTAAAGACGCTAATCGCCCCACACCTCTCTTTCACATTTTTGTATCAGCGATAGCAACACTTAAAGCCATTCTATCTAATCAAGATCAGAGTGGCTTTTGTTTATCTTGCGTTTACTGACTACCCGGCCATTTTGTAAAAGCCAACAGGTTATACCAAACTTAATCGCCCTGAAGGCTATAAATGTAAAATTACGAGATAAGTGCAAAATTTAAATCTAAGTTTTCCACTATTGAGCAGTTCAATATATAGAATGATATTTCATATAGAGGTATGCTTTACTCTGATTTCCAGTTAAAGGCTCTCATAGAATGGCTAAGCGCAGTAAGGTCGACACCTGTCGAACTATCCAACTCATCCTCGATACCAGCTGTCACCAATTACTCACAGTCGGATATCAAAATATGTCTTATACCACGCTCAGCCAAGCGACGCAGATATCCAGAACAGGGATTAGCCACCACTTCCCCAAGAAGACTGACTTTCTGATCGCCCTGGAAGGACGATTCTTAAAACTCTTGATTGATCGTTTAGTGATAAATGAAGGAAGCGAAGCATTGGAACGTTCATGGCAGAGAGCACTTCTGAACAGTGAGTTTACCGCGATTCTCAAATTGGTATTTCACCACTCGGTTATCCGTTCTGAACATTGCTCTTTCTCTCAACGCTTGATGGATAACCTCGTTAAGGTGGTTACTTCTCACGTAGGAACACAAGCGAACAAGCAAGTCGAGCGTTTATTGGGCGTTAGCCTTGTACATATTGCCATACACGATAGGACATAGAGAAAAGCCCATTACTTCGCACTTGCTACACAAACCACTCTGTTTCGACCAGATTCTTTTGCTTGGTACAGCGCATCATCGGCGACTTTAAGGTGCTTTTTATAGGTATCGCGATTGAGCTGATCATTCGCAATACTCACCGAAGCGCCAATTGAAGTCGTGATGTCTAAAGGCCCCGACGGCGTATCGATCGGGGTTTGTGCAATCGCCAAGCGGATGATGTCTAACTGCTGCTGTGGGGCCAGAGAGCCAGAAAGCAACAACACAAACTCTTCTCCTCCCCAACGAGCAACCACATCATTTGAGAATAGGTGTTGTTGGATGCGTCTCGCCACTTCCACCAGCACTTGGTCACCGACATCATGTCCATGAGTGTCGTTCACTTGCTTAAAATAGTCTAAGTCCAAGATAGCTAAGCTGGTGCCAAATGAGTTACCGTTAAATGGCGTAGAGCTCGTCAGCAGCTTTTCTAAATAGCGTCTGTTGTACAAACCTGTGAGTTCACACGTGGTAGATTGAGCTAGCAGTGCATCGTTCGTTCTTTGAATTGCTCTCAGTCTCACCATTAATAAAACCGCACTGATACCCACCATGATACCTAACGCCACCACAATACGATTTCTTAGTTGCTGTTTTTCGAGCAATAGCTCGTTGAGGTCTTTCTCAGTATTGAGTAATTCATTCTCTTGAGCAAGCGCCGTGGTTGCATAATCTTGTTCTAAAAGGAAAATGTCACTCTGTCGCTTGTCAAAGAGCAGCGCTTTGTTACCGTGGTAATACTGTTTGAAATAATCCAATGCCGTTTCTAGATCGCCCTTAGATTCGTAGTATTCTCCAAGCGTTTTAAGTGCTAGAACTTTCCAACTACGACTGCCGACTAACTCAAACATGGCAAAAGCTCGCTTTAGGTCATCCAATATCGCTTCGTCTTGGTTGAGGCCTATTTTTGCCAAGGCGCGATTCAGATAACACTGACCGTTCTGTAGCGTGTATTTTTCAATACCGGTTGAAGCAAGGCACTGGTTGGCAACAGTAAGTGCTGCGTTTAAGTTTCCTTCCGCAAGCAGCACTTCACTGTACGCTCTTAGTACGAGTATTTTATATCGATTGCTCACTTTATCGCTGTTGAGCGCTTCTGCCTTTTCATAAGCAATACGACCGTTGATTAAATCACCACTACTTAAGTAACTGAACGATTCGTTGATATAAAGGATGCCAATAGCTTCATCTTCAAATAGACCACTGTCAAAATAGAGCTTTTTGGCTTTTTCTAGAATGCCTAGTGCTTTCGGCCAATCTTCTAAGTAGATGTAAAGCAAAGCCATGTTCGACATGAGCTTGCTGTTATAAATATGCTTAGGGTACTTCTTCCCTAGTTGTAACCCTTTATGGAAGAAATACTGCGCATCTTGAAGGTCATTACGCACATTATTAATTGCACCCGCCGTGTTGTAAGCTTTGACCAATAGCTCATCGTAACGAATCGACTCTGCAATCCCGATAGCGGAACGAATCTGAATTTCAGATGCTGCAAGGTCGCCCTCTTTAAGATATTCAATTGCAGATTCAACCAATGACTGCGATTTCAACCACAACATACCTTCTTGTTCAGCAAGGTTGTTGATCTCGTCTAAATATCCCATCACCGCTTTAGTGTCTTGCTGATGTTGCGCCACGTTCGTCAATATCATAAGACGGTACGCTTTGTAGATGGCCAAGTCTCTTGTTGGATGCAGCCGAGGTAGTTGAGCCAGCGCTTTATCAGCGAATAGGGGATCGCTTCGAGACAAATCGAGAATATGAATTAGCTTTTTTCCATATTCTGTTTTAGAAAGTTCTTTTTCTGGGGTGTAAACAGCGGGTTCGTTGACTTGAGTGTTAGTCAAATCCACATCGTTGATTGGATACAGCAGAAAGAAGCCTAGAACAGCACTCATTGTAACAACAAGCAGGAATGACCCTAATACATTGTTTTTATTCATTTATAAGTGCCATTATCAGTCGCATAGTTCTCTTACTATTTGCGCAGTTTTCTTAGTTTCTGCATAGTTAATTCCGGTTCGCAGTATACCCGAGCAATATACAGATTAAAATGTTGTCAACTTATAGAACTGGATCTTGTTTTTCTCATAATCTGAAATAATCAGGCGGTTTTCTTGATTTAACTCAGGCAATCATCCTACAAAAAGGCGTTATAGTGATTTTCCTGTTCCTATAGCCGTGACTTCTAAGGAAAGAGCGGAAACATAATGAGAATTAACAATGACCCAAATTAATGAACAACGTCTAGTCGACCATTTCTGTGATCTTGTGAAAATCGATAGTGAATCACGCAACGAAAAGGCAATTGCAGAAGCACTCGCTGAGCAGTTAGGCGAACTAGGGTTTGACGTTCACAAACTGGCAGTTCCTGAAGAAGTATCCAATGGCTTCAACATTTACGCGCGTTTAGACGGCACCCTACCGGGTAGCACGGTATTCAGCTGTCACATGGACACAGTAACACCGGGTATCGGCATTGAGCCAATCATCGAAGATGGCATCATCCGTTCAAAGGGCAACACGATCCTTGGCGGCGACGACAAGTCTGGCATTGCGGCTATCATGGAAGCCGTTCGCTGCATTCAAGCTGAAGGTCAGGCACACAAAACAATTGAAATTGCATTCACAGTGTTCGAAGAAGGCGGTTTATTCGGTTCTTTGAACTTCGATATGTCTTACATTCAATCTGAGCACGCTATCGTTCTTGATACAGGCGGCCCAATCGGCACTATCGTAAACGCAGCACCAGGCCAACAAAAAATCGTTGCTACGATCAAAGGTCGCCCTGCTCACGCTGGTCTAGCACCAGAAGAAGGCATCAGTGCAATTCAAGTAGCAGCAGACGCTATCACTAAGATGAACCTACTTCGCATCGATGAAGAAACAACTGCGAACGTGGGTATTGTTGAAGGTGGTCAAGCGACTAACATCGTTATGCCAGAACTAAAAGTGGTTGCTGAAGCGCGCTCTCTTAACGGCGAAAAGCTAACTGCACAAGTTGAACACATGATCTCGACATTCGAAGAAAGCGCAAAGCAATTCGGTGCTGAGGTAGAAATCGAATCAACTCGTGCTTACGATGCATTCGTTATTGCAGACGATCATCCGCACATTCTTTCTATCAAATCGGCATTCGAGAAACTTGGCGTAACCGCAAACACCAAACGCACTGGCGGCGGTAGCGATGCAAACAACTTCAATGCGAAAGGTTTAACTACGGTTAACCTATCTACTGGCATGGCGAAGGTTCACACTACTGAAGAGTACATCGCAGTGAAAGACATGGTTGCTATCACTGAGTTTGTTGTGGCTTACGTAACACAATAATCTTACTTCTAAGCTAGATAAAGAATGTCACCTAGCTAATGTCAAAAAGCCGAGTTCTATAAGACTCGGCTTTTTTGTAGTTCAAATTTGTCTAGAAGTTCGAGGCTAGAACCCCCTGCGCTTCCAGAACTGGCCTTCGTCTTTTGCTACTAGGTCGAATGTCTTGTCTGCGATGATGTTGCCTTTGAGTTCGACCGTCATGCGCCATTTACCAATCTTGTTTGAGACTGGCGCCCAAATGGTGTCGCCTAGGTAGAAATCCCAATCGTTATTGCCGACGTACTCTTCACCATCGAACGGCTCAAGCACTTCGCCTTTGTCAGTTGTGATATCCGGGTGATAAATGCAGTAACGGATTTTTTCGCCTTTGGCTTTTTTGATATTCAAGATATAGCCAAACTCGACGTCGATTTCAGCGTCAACGGTGGTGGTAAACTCTTGTATTTTAGGTAGGTCTTTAGACTTAGAATCCCACGTGGTGTAAATACCGTAAGAAGTCATCTCTACGACGACAGAGCGTTTTGCCATTTCAATCGTTACCTTGGAATTGTTTTGTTAGTTTAATACGAGGGGTTACCCAGTCTATAGAGTGACATCAGAGTAGAGCTACTCTTGCCAATCTCTCGCCATGCGCTTGAGCACTGATGGTTCAATGTCGTGAATAGTGCCGTAGTTCTCTCGGCAAACTTCAATCACTAAATCCGCCTTGTATTTAAGCGCGAGTTGGCGATAAGCCTTCATTTCCCAGTGCTTGATGAAGGTATTCGATACAACGACATCTTTCCCTTTCTTAAGGCCATTTTCAGCGGTGTTTTGGCACCACTCATGGGCCTGTTGTAGCTGTTTGGGGTCAAAACAGTACTCACCTTGCTCATTAACAAAATACATATCAGCTTCGACATGCAAGGCGTCATAAGTTTTTGCTTTTGTTGACTTACCCGAACCTGGCAGCCCTCGAATGAGTATTAACTTCATTGATGTTTTTCGGCTTAAATCAAAAACATGAGTTTATCGTAAATAGTAGAGTGTTGCTCTTATTACTGCCGATATCAGCAATCAATCACACTTGTACATTGTCTATGCATTGTTAAACAGAGGCAATAACCATAAGGCGACTAAGTGCTCTCTTGATAAAAACACAAATAATTTACAACTATCCATTTTGTATATCGACAAGCGCATCAAACTATTATAGATTTAGAAGTATAGACGTCTACATATCTAGCTTAGGGAGAAAGCTGTGCCTATTCGCATTCCAGACCAATTGCCAGCGAGCGATGTTCTTCGTGAAGAAAACATCTTTGTTATGCCGCTATCAAGAGCATCGACACAGGAAATCCGTCCACTTCGAGTCTTGATCCTCAACCTAATGCCGAAGAAGATTGAAACCGAGACTCAATTCTTACGCCTACTATCCAATAGCCCGTTGCAAGTGGATGTTGAGCTGCTTCGAATCGATGATCGTCCAAGTAAAAATACACCGACCGAGCACTTGGATAACTTTTACCGTCAATTTGAGATGGTCAAAAACCGTAACTTTGATGGACTGATCATCACTGGTGCGCCACTGGGCTTGGTTCAGTTTGAAGATGTTATCTACTGGGACCACCTAAAATCCATCATGGAGTGGGCTAACAAGCACGTTACCTCGACTCTCTATGTGTGCTGGGCTGCTCAAGCGGGCCTGAAACTGCTGTATGACTTACCGAAGCGTACTCGTAAAGAGAAGCTGTCTGGCGTTTACAACCACGAGATTCACAACCCTTACCACCCTATTCTTCGTGGTTTTGATGACACCTTCTTAGCGCCACACTCTCGTTATGCGGATTTCTCGCCAGAGTATCTAGCAGAGCATACCGACCTTGATGTGCTTGCAACTTCAGATGTCGCTGGTGTGTATCTAGCATCAACCAAAGACAAGCGAAACGTATTTGTGACTGGTCACCCTGAATACGATGCACATACACTTCACAATGAATACATCCGTGATTTAGGTGAAGGCATGGAGCCAGTCATCCCTATCAACTACTACCCGAACAATAACCCAGACAACAAACCGGTCGCGAGCTGGCGCAGCCACGGTCACTTACTGTTCTCAAACTGGCTAAACTACTGCGTTTACCAACAAACGCCTTACGATTTGGATCACTTCAGCGAAGAGAACTTCACCAAAGACGATTAACTATTCGCTATTTAGTCAGTAAAAGAAAGCTGCGTACAATAAACTGTTGATTCGTTTAACGATGAAAACAAGCCAGTTGTACGCAGTTTTTTTATGGAGAGTGGGTCGCATTCCACCATAGATTTACCACCTTATGCTTATCAATTTCATATGATTGTCTGGTGTTCATAAGGAGCTTCACATGTCTGCCAAGTCATTGTTTTCAAATCCCCTATTCTCAGCTCTGATTGCATCTCTCTCATTGGTTGGCTGTGTCTCTGTAACAGAGGGACCACCGAAAATAGAAAGCGACCCGATTGCGATGTCGGAATCTCGCATTGAATTAGGTTTGGGTTACATGGGTCAAGGCAATATGGTCAGGGCTCGTGAAAACCTAGAGCTTGCTATCAAACACGCGCCAAGCTACTACCGCGCTCGACTCTCTATGGCACATTATTATGAACAAGTGGGCGAAGTAGACGAAGCAAGATCAACCTACCGAAAAGCGCTGAGCCTCGATTCGAGAAACGGGAATGTATTGAATAACTACGGTACGTTTTTGTGTAAACAAGGCGAGTATGAGCAGGCAGATAAGTACTTTAACCGTGCCATCGATCAGCCCTATTATTATCTAGTATCTGCCAGCTATGAGAATGCGGGGTTTTGTGCTTTTAAGGCAGGTAATACAGAACAAGCCAAGTACTACTTTACCCGCGCCATTGACCATGACCCGAACCGGGTAAAGTCGATGTTGCAGCTATCCAAGATCGAAGTGAGTGAAGCCGATTACAACGACGCTAGGCTTCGCCTGTTCAAGTTCCACCAACGATATGGCTATCAAGTTCCATCGCTTCAAATATTAATCGACCTCGAGCAGAAAGCAGGAAACCACGCGCTTGAGAAGAAGTACCAAAGTAAATTGGATGAATTGCTCTCTGCTTAGGCACTCAAAAATATAAAACGGGCTTGTTGAATGAACAACAAGCCCGTTTTTATTTAAGAAAGTTAACGTGACTCTCTAACTTTGAAGTGTGAACCGTTATTTAAGCGCGATCCACTCTTGTCTTTGCGCGTCGTCCATAAAGGTCCATGCTACAAAGCGGCTCACTTTCTGGCCTTGAGACATCTCAACCACTTTCACTTGTTTCGCTCTCAGCTTGCCTAGCTCAGAACGAATCATATCGACGTTGTCTTTCTTCGAAATCAGCGTTGTGAACCACAGCACTTGCGTTGCAAACAATTGGCTCTCTCTTGCCATTTTCATGATGAATGCCGCTTCACCACCTGGACACCATAACTCTGCTTTTTGGCCACCAAAATTTAAGGTTGGCTTATTTTGCTTAGCTTTTTTCGATTCAGGTTTGAACGTTTGGCCTGCTTTCTTAGCTCGATTTGCCGCTAGGTTGTCTAATTTACGCTGTGATCCCTTTTCAGCTTCTTCTAGAGAGCTATGGAATGGAGGGTTACAAATAGTGACATCGTAACGCTCATTATCCTTGATCACACCCTTAAAGATAGATTCAGAGTCCGCTTGCAAACGTGCTTTGATCTTACCTTTTAAATTAACGTTACTTTCAGCAATGAAATTCGCAGCTTTCACTGACACAGGGTCAACATCGCTACCCGTGAAACGCCATTTGTATTCCGTGGTACCGATAATTGGGTAGATGCAGTTAGCACCAACACCGATGTCTAGCGCTTTCACTGACTGATGGTTGTAAGCTTCACCTTGACCATCGCTATTAAGGATGTCTGCCACTCTGTGGATGTAATCTGCTCGACCAGGAATTGGCGGACATAAATAACCAGCAGGAATATCCCAGTGCTTAACACCATAGTGATGCGCCAGTAGCGCCTTATTGAGTAGTTTAACCGCTAGTGGATCAGAGAAATTGATCGTGTCTTCGCCTACTGGATTCTTAACTAAGTGTGATTTTAGCTCTGGTAAAGCAGCGACCAATAAATCAAAGTCGTAACGTCCTGAATGTTGGTTTCTTGGGTGTAAACCCGCAGCTGGCTTTACGGTATTCTTATTGCGT
Source organism: Vibrio sp. 99K-1 (assembly GCF_013114585.1). NCBI lineage: Bacteria > Pseudomonadati > Pseudomonadota > Gammaproteobacteria > Vibrionales > Vibrionaceae > Vibrio > Vibrio sp. 99K-1. The sequence continues at coordinate 81,534 of NZ_VTXF01000016.1, read as the reverse complement.
GATGCACCACCAGTGCGCTTCGATCCAGCTGGCTTTTGAGAGCCGCTCGATCTTTTGGGTGCGTTCTTATTAGAAGTGCCTTTTTTAAAAGGAGCTTTGCCCTTCCCGCCTTTATTGTTGCTTGGTTTCGCAGAAGCTCGCTTAGCTTTGTTCTGTCCAGTCGCTTTTGAATCCGCACTGTTACGGTTTTTATCAGAAGCACTGTTTTTTGATAGGCTTAGCGTGGTTCTTTTTTGTGATTGGCTCATTGGGCTACTTCTTTAAATCTAAATAAATCATGAACAAACGGGCATCCAACTCTAATTGATGATATTCCGGTTCCATGTGACAGCATAGTTGGTAAAAGGCTTTGTCGTGGTCTTTCTCTTTGATGTGCGCCAGTTCATGTACCACCAGCATTCTCAACAAAGGCTCAGGGGCATTACGAAATATACTGGCGATACGAATCTCATTCTTCGATTTGATCTTGCCACCGTGGTTCTTGGCGACATAAGAGTGCAAACCTAATGCATTGTTGATTAGGTGAATCTTGCCATCATAAATCACTTTACTAATGGGTGGTGTTTTCTTCATATAGCGATTTTTAATCTCAATCGCATAATCAAACAGGGCTTTCTCGCTTTTTATTTCATGATTCTTTGGGTAACGAGCTTCAAACCACGGCACCAATTTACCTGACTCAACAAGCTGAGTAACAGGATCGATAATGTGTTTAGGATAGCCTTGAATGTAGCGTAATGAAGGATGCATGCTGAAAGACCGTACAAGTTGCGTCACATCAAAACGTTGTGACGTCGAAAATTGAGCCGCATAGTGTAACTGATCACACTTTTCTAATCACCTAGGATTCGTTACACTTTAACGAGATTCACCAAGAGCTAGACTCAAAAAGAGACTGTAAAGATGAAACGTGTTGTATTGTACGTGGCAGACAAATGCCCGCACTGTAAAGATGCCCAAAGATATTTGGACTCTAAGAAGATTGTTTACCGCTTAACGAATGCGAAGATGCAACGCGGCCGTAAAGAATTACAAGCGATGGGCGCTCGCTCTATCCCAGTGCTTAAAATCGGTGACCAAATTATGGTCGGATGGAACCAAAAGAACTTCGATAAGATGTATAACTCAAAAAACACTTAACACTATTTAAGTTGCTATACCTCTTTACAACAAAGCCCGAATATCTCACCTAAGATATTCGGGCTTTGTGTTATCAGTATCGGAAACCAAGGTCTACCTTTCCCTTTTCGCCACTATCCTTTTACCTTCAGAACGCCACTACAAGACGCGCATCTGTATTTCTCTTTTATACCGAGAACTTTGTCGACTGATGTTCTGCGAACTCTAATGAGCCTTCGTTCTTTACACTTACATTTCATGGAGCTAGGGTTGCCTAATTGATTAATTTAAAGGCAGATAATATCTCCCAGTCACCACTTGTTAACCATATTGTAGGGCACACATTTTTCACAGAATAATATAATCGACGATTTAATTTTCAAACGGGCTCATTACTCTTATCTCAATACCTAGCCCTTTATTTTAAAGACAGTATCGCACTTGCTGCATTTATATCGACCCTTGATTCCTAACACTCGGTCGAGAAACGTTCTACGAATTCGTATTAACGTTTGCTCCTTACACCCACATTTCATAGTCCCTCACTACCTACTCAAAAAGTACTAGTATTATTTAACGGGCATGCATACCAAGTAAATTAGAAACTGTTAATATCCGCGTCACACATGGTGATTTGCGTCGCATAATGCCATGAAAAATGTGATGTTAGTCCCAAGTATTTGTGGGGGTTAATATGTTACTAATCACACATATTGTTTAACGAAGTCGATAAAGGTTCTGTCAGCCTTAGACAGATAGCCCTCTTTTCGCCACGCCAAAGATAGATTAAGTTTTACTGGGTCTTTAAATGACACACCAACAACGTCTTCTTCATACTCTGTCACCAAGCTAAGCAGTGCGGTAATGGCGAACTCCCTTTTTACTATGGATAGAATCATGGGTAGTAAGTTAGTCTCGAAGGCGATGGTCATATCTAAATCGTATTTTTTACAAGTCGCATCAATAAAGTCACGATGGAAATACCCTGATTTGAACATGATCAACTCTTGTTCAAAAAACTCTTCAAAGGTAATAGATGGCTGTAATGCTAACGGATGTTCTTTGCCGACAACGGCTAACATTTCAGAGCTAAGCAAGTGGTCAGTTTCTAGGTCATCCGGTACATTTTCATGATTGATAACACCAATGTCGAGTTCACCGTTCAATAGCATTTCACGAATCGATGCAGTGCCCGCATCAATCAACGTCAACTTCAGGTTAGGGTACTGGCTTTTGAACGCCATCACGACTTGTGGAAAGAAGTAGCTCCCCATCATGCTTGGGGCTCCCAAACGCACTTCGCCTTTTTCTAAACCTTTCAATTCGTTCATCGCCAGCTCTGCATCATCAAACTGTTGGGCGATTCGCTTGGCATGCTCAAACAGTACCTTTCCTTCCTCCGTCAAAGTGACCGATTTATCTCCGCGTCGGAACAAAATCAAATCAAGTGTTTGCTCGAGTTTTTTAATGGATATGCTCAAGGCAGGTTGAGCGATATGTAAGGCTTTGGCCGCTTGGGTAAAATTCCCAAACTGTGCAACGGCGAGAAAATGGCGAAGCGGTTTTGATTCAAGCATATCGATATATTAAATATATAGAGGTGATATTTTTAATATATTTCTTTAATCCAACTTGTGCTGATAACTTGTTCACAAACAGCTTAATTATTCCGCATAGGCACAAGATAAATGTTCGATAAAGGCAGTACTCAATACAAACGGATCACTCAATCATTAGCGATTGGTTCATTTATCATTTTCTGTAATCTTTATGTGTTTCAACCTATCTTGCCGCACATGGCTCAGCACTTCCAAGTGTCTGAAACCCAAATCAACTGGCTATTTGCTGCAACCACACTTGGGTTATCAATTAGCTTAGTACCATGGGCTATCGCTTCAGAGTCATTTGGTCGAAAGCCTATCATTCTATTTAGCCTTTTTGCGATTCCAGTAATTGGTTTAGGCATGGCATTCACCACGACGCTGTTACAACTCGTTATTGCTAGAGCATTGATGGGAATTGCGGTCGCCGCTTTTGCTGGTGTCGCTGTCGCCTATATGGTCGAAGAGTTAACACCCAAAGCCTTTGCAGTCGCGATTGGTGGCTATATTGCTGCCAACTCATTAGGGGGTATCTTTGGCCGTGTGTTAGGCGGCTTGCTGACAGATTATTTCGATTGGCACGCTACCGTGCTGATCTTTGTTGTGGGCTCGCTATTAGGCGCTTTATTTATTGCCTATCGACTACCAGACCAGCAAAACTTCAAGCCGCAAAAAGGGCTGTTCTTTCATCATAATCGCTCAGTTGTGATGCATTTACGCAACCGTACCTTGTGGCTTGCAATGTTGATTGGTGGAGCCAACTTCGCTCTGTTTGTGAACCTGTATTCAGTAATGGGCTTTAGATTGGTATCCGAGCCTCACTCCGTCCCTGTTGGCTTAGCATCACTGATCTTTCTCTGCTACCTGGCAGGTACCGTCAGCTCTAAGCTGTCTAACAAATGGACGCTACGTTTCGACCCGTTAAACGGAATTCTATTAGGTGTATGTATCAGCTTGCTAGGAATGCTGGTCTCCGCAATTGATGACATTCCGTTCATGCTTGCAGGGTTATTGCTGATAAGTGGCGGAGCTTTCTTCTCGCACACCCTAGCCTACTCTTGGGTCAGTCAAAAAGCGCCAAGCGCCAAAGCAACAGCAACCGCGCTCTACCTCGTACACTATTATATTGGTGGCAGCTTGGGCGGGTTTTTACTCTTATACTGCTGGCAGTTATTTGGTTGGAATGGCGTGATTGCGGGAGGTTCTGTCTTCTATGTCGCGATATTTGCTTGGGTCTACCAGCTGAAACAACGTCAAGTAGCGACATCTAAACTCGCAGAGGCATAGAAACAACAGCATTTTCGAGACAATTAGTGCTTTTGATTAACAACCGTTCTGATATCCTACGCAAAATTTCATTTCGGAACCTGTTATGTCGAACACTCAAAACACTGATCTTCAAACCATCCATGACCAAGTAAAACAGTGGTTAGACGATGTTGTTATTGGTCTAAACCTGTGCCCATTTGCAGCAAAGCCACAACGTAATAAGCAGATTAAGATCTTTGTGAGTGAAGCGGAAACCGAAGAAGCGTTGCTGGAAGACATCATGACGCATTTTGTTGAACTCGATAACACGCCAGTCGCTGAATTAGAGACGACTCTGGTGGTTGTCCCTAACATGCTGCAGGACTTCTTCGACTACAACATGTTCATTGATTGGATTGAAGCTTTGATCAAACAGCAAGATTGGGAAGGGGTTTATCAAGTGGCGACCTTCCACCCAGATTACTGCTTTGGTGGAGCGGATCCAGAAGACGATGAAAACTTAACGAACCGTTCTCCATACCCGGTTTACCATTTGATTCGTGAAGCGAGCATGGAAAAGGTGTTGAAGCATTACCCGAATCCTGAAGCCATTCCAGATACCAACATCGCTCGAGTTGAATCGTTAACACCAGAAGAGCGTCGTAAATTGTTCCCGTACTTGTTTAGTTAATCACTTAGTATTCCCCTGCAGCAGTAACTAAGTGCCTTTTTGCTGATGATATGGACGAGACACAAACTGATCTCGTCCATTGTCTTTGGCAACATACAAACACTCATCAGCTACTTTAATCAGTGAATCCAACGCTGACATTCGTTCATTGCGTGTTTCACCAGCACTTAATTCGAAATGGCAAGCGCCAATAGAGATAGTGATAGGCGTTCGATCTAGAGTGATTTTTTTGACTTCTTCTAGCAAAGTAGCGAGTTTATCCTCGACACAGTTTGAAGCAATATTGGGATACCAAATCACAAACTCTTCACCGCCAAAGCGTGCGACAAACTCCCCTTGCTGAGCATTACTACTTAATACATTGGCCACTTTCTTCAGGACAACATCACCCATTTGGTGACCATAGCCGTCGTTTACTGACTTAAAGAAATCAATATCAACCACCGCTAACGTTCCTTTGCCTAAAGAACCCTTAAGTTGCTTTACTTCTGCGTTTAACGTTTTAAATAAAAAGCGTCTGTTGGGTAAATGCGTCAGTGGGTCATAAAGCGCCTGATACTCGAGTTTTTCGTTTAACTCTTGTAGTTTTCTCTCTTGCTGCCTGCGAACAAGCTCTACTTCAATCCATGAGGCCATGAGCTTCATCACATCGATATCAAACTCTTTAAACTCGCGGTAGTAAGGGTTACCACTCGAAAAGTTAAGCGTGCCGTAGAGTTCTTCATCAACGAAAATAGGAATACCAATATAAGACTCTAAGCCGAAGGATTGATAAGCAGGGTGCCTCGCATAAGTGTTGTGTTCGCCACAATGTTCAATGCAAATCGGACCGTTTGATCTGCATGTAATTTCGCAGTAAGTCGAACGGTAATCGAACATATCTCCACTTTTCAGGTCAACGCCTTCAGGTGTAACACAGTGCTCGACCAAGTAAGTATTACCGTCCACTTTTGACAAGATACCAATATCCAAATCAAAACGTTCGAGCCCCATAGCGAGCAGCTGAGCGATCTGACTATCGAAGCCTTTTCGATATTCATTGGTAATATGATACAAGCGGCGTATAACAATTTCGCTTTCACTAGCTTGGTGCATAACGATATCCCACTGCTGCCTAAGTGAATGACAACATTAATATTTCTAATATAAACAAGAGTAAAGAGTAGAAAAACATAATAATCAATTGATTTGTGTGCAAAATACCTCATTGGTCCAATGAATAAAAGTCGCGTTCTTCCACTTTGCGTTAGCACCCCATTCCTACCTTTGTTAAAATGGTTCATTAACGAAACAGAATGGATAGGAATATGAACCTTTCTCAACTAAACCAAGAAATCTACGATCACCTTTACCGCGACATTAAAGAGTTCCGCAGTACTTTTGATCTGCCGGTTGCTGCTCCTGAAACAATGGACGAAAAAGGCGATACGCTACATACATCTCTAGCGATCGAAGAGCTAACAGAACTTGCAGAAGCGGACTCAAAAATCGAACAAGCGGACGCTATTGTAGACAGCGTTTATGTTTTGATGGGACGTTTGGTTCACCTTGGCCAATCCAAAGTAGAAGACAACCTAGCGATCAGCTACTTAATCGACTTACTGTTGAACGTTGCCAAAAACCGTTCAATTGACTTCTTACCTTGCTGGGACGAAGTACACTCAAGCAACATGAGCAAAGTATGCCGTAATGAAACAGAATACGCAGAAACAGAAGCATTCTATGCTGAGCAGAACATTCAGCTAATGGCGGTTCAAAAAGGTGAATACATCATTGCTAAATGCGCTGAAGATTTTGTATCGGAAGGTAAAACGGTTCGCCAAGGCAAAGTACTAAAATCGGTACACTACCGTCCTGCGAACCTTGAGCCTCTTACAGCTTAAGTAAAGTTATAACTGAAGCGCTTCAAAGCATCAGTTGACTGAAATAGAAAACGCCACGTTATTGTAACGTGGCGTTTTATTATCTATTGGATAACTCTGGCTGTTTTAACTGTAGCCGTGGTTAGAAGCCGAGCGCTATACTAGTCGAGCCATGTGATAAGCCGCCACATATTCGCCATTTCTAAAAGCGAACCCTGCAGACTCCCCCTCAATCACGAAGCCAAACTTCTTATACAGGCTGATCGCTCGTTCGTTATCGGTATAAACGGTCAGTTCCAGTCGTTTGATGTTAATCCAGTTATCACACAAGTCGATCGCCGTTGCGAGTAACTGGCTACCTACACCTCTGCCTAACACATCGTCTTTAACACCCATACCAAAAGAGGCGACATGACGCCTTCTTGGATTTACACATACTTCCAAGCCTAAGTTGCCAACAATTTCTCCATCCAATAACGCGACATAAGAGTACACATTATCTGGAACATTTGAGATTCGTTTTTGCCAAGTTTCCAGAGATGGATTTGGGAGTTGCAGCGTACCGGTATAAGCATTAGTGCATTCGTAAACTTCTTTTATTCCCTTTGCATCTGACGGTTCAGAGCGTCTCACTACAATACTCATCGCAACTCCTACTGTTATTATTTTTTACTAAATCTAAAGTACACTTTTTATGTGCACCTAGACACACTATCAAATAGTAAATATTTAACAATAGGTTAGATAAAATTCTTTAAATTTAACAATTTAGTCAGCAAATATACAGGCGAGAGGGTCTTATCTTTGAACAAGGTGATATGCTTTGTTGATCAATCGCGTTCACACTGAACGAGAAGAACGGTAACATCATTCGATTTGAATTGTTCTGCCAACTCAGCACCTTGTTGATTACATTGCTCTAGAGACTGAAATTGCGTTTCAACATCCAGTTCAGCAGTGTTCGTATTGCCGCCCATCATTAAGCTTAAAATAAGTGTCAGTTCGTACATCAGTTAGTCCTCTCTCGAATTTTGGGTAGTGCGTGCTGAGTTCAGCCTTGGCTCGCTTGTTTCGTTAGAAACCACTTTAGTCGTTCACTCAATAAGAGTTTTACCATTTTGTGCCAAAAGATAATAAACGCCTCCAACAAAAATGGCGCTACATCTCTGTAGCGCCATTTACACGACAATAAACTCAACCCTAATGGATTCATCAGGGTGGCAGTTAACTGGCCTTAGTTAGCTGGACGCCAAACGCCCCACTTGTCGTTTTCGTAGGTCGCTTCAGGGTTTGTACCGCCCTGAACCCACCATTGTGCTTTCCATGACTGGTTCGAGTAAGTCACGATTTCACCACCAAGGTAAACCTTAGACGAGTCCCATGTGCCATTGTCTGGGTCCGGAGTCGGATCTGGATCAGGCGTTGGATCTGGGTCTGGTGTTACGCCATTATCATCAGCAATCACTTCGAATGTGAAGGTTTCAACGCTCTCACTTTCAATAGAGCTAGCAATGAAAGACAATGTTTCGTTCGCTGTGATCGCTGTAGTATCAACCACAATTGAAGCCGTACCATTGTTTTGGATGCTTACTGCAGAACCTTGAGTCTGAGTTAGGTTTGCAGCTTCGCTTGTTGCAATCACTACTTTGTCGCCCGCATTCACTACATTGTCACTCTTCACAAGTTCGTAGATGTCGCCTTTCAACGGTTCAACACCGCCATCACCACCGTCAATCAACGTTAACTGACCAGATGCACGGCCATCTTTTGAGTTGAAGAAGTTACGTGAAGGATCATTTTGGAAGTACATATAGTGCTGCATTTCAGCATGCCAGTCGCCGATAAAGACCGCGCCATCTTTAAACTCTTCGTGCCAACCGTTAATCTCTGAAGCAAGCAAGCGAGCCCAATCATTCACGTTGCTTGCATCAATCACGATGTCGAAACTACGCGCTACTTCACCATACTTGTTGATGATGTCGTACTTAACGGTGTCGCCAACTTCTGGCGTTCCAAATTGGTCTGAAACAAACAGATCACCACGCACTAGATCAGGCTCTGGACCCGGCTCTGGTGGAGGAGTTGTACCACCAGTAATAGTGATGTCTGAACAGTTGTAGAAGCCTTCACCTGCTGAATCATTACGTTGCCAGCGCACAAACAGGATTGCATCGCCAGAGCGGTCCGAAGGAATGTTTACATTGATACGGTATTTACCGCCATTTACAGGGACATTGCCCTCTTCTTGGATAAGCTCTAAATCTCCCCACGCTAGGCCTTTGCTTAGGTCTGCATTTGGTTTGGTTAGGTAGAACTCCCAGAATGAAGGGTTGTGTGGTGCTGTCGCGTTGAATACATATTCAAAGGTACCAGTGCTTAGCTCGGTACGAGTCCAGCCTGTATGAGGCGCACCCATACCACGCTTTTGCGAATCATTGGCGTAACATAACGTGCCGTCCGGAATCGCTGCTTTTACAGCATTGATGTTGTTGAAATCCTGAATATTTTTTGCATATTCGTTACGCTGAACAAACGGATATGAACCAGAAATGTCTTTTGCTTGAGCACACGCAGCATTTGGTGGTGTACCCGACCAAATACCACCTTGCTCGTAACACGTGTTCTGACGTGCACTTGGAAACTCAGACCAACCATGAGCATTTGCCACTGACGGCACACTCGATAGCAAAGCCATACCTACTGCAGCTTTAAGAAGATTATGATTTATTGTTGTCACTTTCCCACTCTCTATTATTTTATCCTAAACAATGCCAATGACTGCTAATCAATCAGGATTGTAGTTCAAGGATTTATATTTTTCGTTTAAAGAACAACGAAAAATATATACGTCAATTTTATCAATAACAGCGAGTTTTATATCGATAGGAATCGGAATCACACAACTCAAACAAAAGCGTTGTAGATAGATGATGTTGCTTCTAATTATTGGATCTCAGTATCCTGTCCTGATTGTAGAAACAATATTCAAAGTGAAGAAAAAAGCGGCTTAGCGAGTAAGCCACTTTGAGGTTATCATAGTCAAAAGAGAATTAAATCAGCTAGATGAGTGAGATCTTAGTCCAACTTTTCCCATTGCTGCTCCACCCAATTTGGGTCGGCAGCGACACCTGGTAAGTAAGCTTCATTGTTACATTCTGCCGCCCAAGGGCCGTAACATTGATAGACACCCTCCCCTTCGAATAGGACGATATCCCCATCGATATAACTACCAAACCCTTCAGGGTAAACATAATCATGTTGTGGCGGCGGAGTGCTCGCTTCAACCAAGTGGAAATTGAGAGTTTGCTGACCGACTAGCTTACCTTCACTGTTTTTAACACTCACCACTAACATATGGTGACCAGCCTCAGATTTGGATAGCGGTAGCGTGACCGATTCAGAGGTTTCATCTTCAACCAAGCCACTCCAATGCGCTAGTGACTCACGCCCATGGTTATAGACAGTAAGCTCAGCTTGAGCGTCACCTTCGGCAATCAATGTAAGATCGAGAACCATCGCTTCATCGCCAATGATGTATTCAGGCTCTAGCCCTTCAACAGTCAGTGATGTATCTGGTTCAGGTACTTCAACATCGTAGCCTATCTCGACACGCTGGATGCTACTGTCTTTATTGACGTATATAGGGTTAACGCCATAAATTGGATCGAACCCGTTTTCACTCCATACGCCAGACTTAATATCGTCATGCTCTTGGTTAACTTTGGTCGCTAATGCTTTTGACCAGTTCTTTGGTTGTCCGGACTCACTACTCGCAATCTCGACTCGGGTACTCAATGATGTGTTTTCACCTGATCCATCGAATACACGTGTATATACCGCATCACCCTCTTTCAAATTCATAGTCGGAATTATCTGGCCTGCTTTTTCCCAACCCGGTAATTGAGAGTTATCGCCATCAAACACAACATCAATTGCGTTATAGAAAGCCTTATCTGTATCGCCAACATCCCAAACCGCCAAAATCACGTGATAGCCTTCTCGCACCGGTACGTTACAAGTGTGAGTAGCCGTGTCTTGTGTTATATCTCCATGACCATCAACTTCACAGAAAGGTGTAAGGTCAAACGAAGCACGTTTCAATGGTGAGTTTTGGTCCCAACCTTCTTTCGTGATGTAGTATTTAAAACCAGCTGCTACATGGTTAGCCTTAAATGTCCACTCAAATTCTTGGGAGCCCGCTTCGATTGAGCGTTTCTGCCAGCGCTCAGAAGTTTGCTCATCTAAGTTTCTCGCCATTGCGATTTCAGCACTGGCGATGTAACCATCACGTGGTCCATTTTCCGGGAAGCCATCAAAGCCTTCCACACTTTGAGGCTCATACTGTATGTTGCCACAATCCATGTTCTTCGGCTGTCCCTCTGAGTCTTCCAAGTGACACAAAGCAACACGGCTTATAATGTTGCCGTCGTCATTTAGTGACACAAAACCGTGCGCCATTGCACCACCACAGACTGTAGACAAAGCGATTGCTAAAGCCGTTTTCTCGATTTTTATTCTCATAGCCATTCCAAATTAAAGACTTTATTTGCCAAGCCGCAGGCTACTTGTCTTGTCCTGCTAGCTGATTTGACTTTCTTGCATGAACCAACAGCCACACTTCAGTAATCGTTACTTGGCTCGAACATTAATAAAGTGAGTGCATATCGTTCAATTTGAGCATGGGTGATGAAGATTGAATTATTTAGTCAATAAGCCTAATTGATACTCAATAAAGGTGACATGAGGTAGAGGATCGCTTATATATCTGAAAAAATTGAGGTATACCCAGAAAAAGATTGGATCAAATACTGGTTGTTTAAAGAGTTTTAGGCTTGTTTAGGCGGTGAGGTTTAAAGAATAGAAAGTTTTGAAAAGGAGTTTCTCGCCAAAATTACGATTTTAACGAGAACGATAACGGATGAGATAAATATCAAAAGACCTTAATAGCGGCTATTCATACCCATGCGATGTGACATGTCATCATCCATGCGGCCGCCCTTCCAACCACTACCTCCCAGAAGATTCAGAATATCGCGTGCGTTGTAGTCCTCGCCGCCAAAGAAATCGTTAGAGACATCATTTCTCAGCAATTGAATGGTGGGCAGCAATTCAGTATCAAGATCTTGTGGATCAGCAAACAAAGCCAATGCAATGTGTTGTTGACGCTTGCTCAGCTCTTTAGAACTGGTTTCAACTTGTCCGATAGAGAAGAAATCACGACTTCCATAGCTCTTTACCATCTTGGCTGAAAGAAGCTTAATCACTTTTTTAATTCTGCGTCGTTGAATGTATCGAAGCACACCAACTCCTTATGTTAAAACACCTAATGTTTCTGAACGGTTTGTTGACTCAAGATCCACTTACTCAAATATAAGGTAAGTTTGATCATCCACGGAGACACTTTTCACTTGAGTGTTGAATACAGCCTCAAGTTGCTCTGGAGTCAGCACGTGTGCCGCAGCACCAGAAGCTTGTAAAACGCCTTTGTCGAGCAACAACACCTGGTCAGCGTGTCTTAGGGTACGATTTAAATCGTGGTTTGCCATGATCACCGCAATGCCCTTCTCTGCCACTCGTTCAATGAGCTTGTAGAGTAAGGCTTCTTGAGCAATATCCAATGGCGCAGCAGGCTCATCGAGAATCAACAACTTCGCGTATGGGTTAAGTGTCGGCCAAATTTGCAAACACATGCCCGCCAAGCGAACGCGTTGCCACTCACCACCAGACAAAGCTTGAATAGAGCGATGAAGTTTGTCTGCAATGTCTAGCATCTGGCTGATTTCTTCCAAAGCTGCATTGATTTCAGTATCAAGGCCTTGTGAAGAGCTTGGCAGAGACAACGCAAGGTATTGGAACACTTCTAAATTGAAAGCCGGTCTTGCGCTTTGACACAAATAAGCGCGATGCAGTGACAAGTCTTGAAGCGATAGATCTGATAAGTCTTGTTCATCGAGCTTGATATCGCCCTTGTAACCATCACCGATACCCGAAATGGCCTCAAGTAAGGTACTTTTACCGCTGCCATTGGGACCGATAACGTGAGTCACCTGCCCTTGGTTAAGCTCGAATGATAGCGGTAATAAACGAGCGCCGACGCTCAGGCTCTTAATTTGAATCATGATTTTTAATTAACATCCAAATGAAGATAGGCGCACCGATACTTGTGGTCATCACACCCAAAGGTAATTCTGCAGAATCCAATAAGGTACGCGCGCAAATATCAGCAAACACCAACAATGCAGCACCCGCAACAGCAGACAAAGGAAGCAGGTATTTGTTGTCAGTACCAATCGCTAAACGAAGTAAGTGTGGCACAACCAAGCCCACAAAGCTGATTACGCCGCCTAATGCCACTGCACAGCCGACCAAAATAGACACAGCGAAGATTAAGCGCCAACGTAACTTGGGTACATTCACACCCAGTTGCGCAGCGTGTGTCTCCCCTATCATCATTTTGTCTAGCTTACTGCCTTGTAAACACAACCAAATAATCACAGGGATCATCACTAACGTTAGCGAATGCTGATACCAAGTCACACCACCTAGGCTGCCCATTAGCCAGTACATCAATAAGCGAAGGCTAAGGTCGTCACTAAAATAGAACGCCCATGTCACCATCGCGCCAGAAAGAATGCCTAACGCAACACCCACCAACAGCAGTTTGGATGTGGTCAGTCGCATCGCTTTTACCATGCTTACCAGAATCACGGTGAAACAGAGTGACCCTAATACGGCGGCAATCATAAAGAGTTCTGGAGTCGGCGCAAACGGCAAGAAGAACAGCACAATCACCATGGCGAGGCTTGCACCGCCAGAAATGCCGAGCACACCTGGTTCTGCTAATACGTTGCCTAATAACACTTGTAAGCTTGCGCCAGAAACCGCTAGCCCTGCCCCGATGGCAATAGCTGCTAATAATCGAGGTAAGCGTAAATCAATCAGTAGTTTTTGTTCTAATGTGGACAAGGTGCCCAGAGGGGAAATGAAGAGATCGCCAACCATTAGGTAAATAGCACTCAGCGCGATAAGCAGTGATGCCATCAGATAAATGGCTCGCGTCCATTTGCGCTGTTTTTGGTGAAGAAGTTGTTGGAAATCCATATCAAGCTACTTTGAGATTGTTCGCGTAACCTTACCTGTATACCCAAATAAACTCAAGGTTCACACCGTAATGTGAACCTTGATATTTCAACCAGTTGAGCGGTTATTCAACGAACCGTCGTCGCTGCTACAGATTAATCGTAAACCAACTGCCCGTGGTCAAATCGTGTTTCCACTTCACACACCATTAAGGCTGCTCGTTGACCGATAGCAACATTACGGTTTGGGAACACCACTGCTTCGTTTTCATTCTTCGCCATTAATGGTTTATCACCATCATGGCCAAAGACTTCACCGTGCTTGAATGCAGTAAAGTTCTCTACAGAATCTGAGAACATGAAATCGAAATCATCATGTAAACGAACAATGGTGCGGCTCACACGATAAGTAATGGTTCGCTTAGGCAGATGCTCTGGCTCAGCTTCCGCGATTAAGTTACGCATGGCGAGATCAAAAGCCGTTAGTCTATCAAGTTGGTTCTCACCAATTCTCGCGACCTGCCCGAGTTCCATTGTCAGAGCCTGCGCTCCGAAGTTTTCAGCGCTGTACCAGCTGAACGTGCTGGTAGGTGCATTCGACAGCAACACGGCTTCAACGTGAGCACTGTTGATGAAGTCGAATAACTCTTTGCTACGTACTTCGTGGCGAACCTTAGGGCTCACAGCAAATGAATAATGCTTAGATAAACGGATTGCACAGTGCAGATCTAAGTGCCAGCGCGTTTCTGGCTTGGTTTCTTTATAAAACTCTGTCACCAGATACTTTAAGTTCTGGGCGATATCCACTTCTCGATTGCTCTCGTACTGCTTTTCATCAAACAGACGGTTCATATTCACATCAAGAAAACGGGTATGCGCGTTGGTTGCTTCTGGGTGAGCTATGATAAACAAGCATCTAGCGTTCACTGCCTGAAAGCCTGTTTCAATATCCTCAACGAGCTTATCAATCAGCTCCATTGGTGAGGTTTCGTCGCCGTGTACACCGCTTGAAAAGATAATGTTCTTGGTTTCAGAACTGTAATCAGCGGGAATCACTTCCAACACGCCACGTTGATGAAGCTTAATTTGAACACCGTTACTCAGTACGGTCTGTCCTGCAAACACTTCTTGCTCAAGATCTAGGCTGTCAAAAAGAAATGATTGGCGAAAGAGGGTCTTCGTCATGCGTTACTCCTTAATTGCACGGCCGTATGTTAATAAATTGTACATAGAAATTGTGTTGCTAGGATCGCACTTATCAACAGAAACTCCGTTATCACTCACAAATACTACCCATAAATTTTATATTTCCTGCTTATCAACAAACCGAGTCCTGTGCTAAATAACTTTCTCTATTTAAAGCAACTTTTGGTTATATCAAGTTCTTTCAGCAAGATAAGAGCCACGTAAGCTAACACAGCTCTTACCTGCTATGAACAGATTGAGATCAATTAATCTTCCTGATCGAGCAATCTTTCAAATTCATCGATCTGAACTTTGACCATGTCGATGCTTTGTTGCCAGAAATCAGCTTGAGTCAGGTCCATTCCTAAGTGTTTTTGAACCACTTCTTCCGCCATCATGCTACCCGTGTCACGAAGCAATGAGACATAATCATCGTAGAACTGCTCACCTTTCGCGTCACGCTGAGCGTAAACACCTTTACTGAACAGATAACCGAATAGGTATGGATAGTTGTAGAAACTCACTTGAGAGATGCTGAAGTGTAACTTGCTCGCCCAAAAGTAAGGGTCTGCTTCGGTCATTGCATCGCCGTACCACTCTTTCCAAGTGCTTTCCATCAGGTCACACAATTGTTGCGCCGTCAGCTCGCCTTTTTCACGCTGCTCGTAAAATGCTTTTTCGAATTCGAAGCGCACTGGAATGTTGACCATTAAAGCCAATGAAGAAGACAGCTCTTCCCACAGCATTTCAAGTTTCTCGTTTCGTGTTTGGGCTTGCGTTAACAAGTGGTCACGAACGATGTTTTCAGCAAAGATAGAAGCTGTTTCTGCGAGCGTCATTGGGTAGCGAGTCTTACACAACGGCATGTCTTTCATTACCCAGTTATGGAACGCGTGGCCTAGCTCGTGTGCCAATGTCATTAAGTCAGAGCGGCTGCCACTCCAAGTCATGAACACAAGCGGTGTGCGTGTCGCGGCAAATTTAGTGCAGTAAGCACCTAAACGTTTGTTGGCTGCTGGTGCGGCATCAATCCAACCATTCTCAACCATCAAAGCGACAAAATCAGCCAGCTCTGGATTTACTTCTGCGAAAGCGGTTTTGATCACTTCGATCGCTTCATCAAATGGGTAAACCTTAGATTCAGCGTCACCAAGTGGCGGCATTGCAGCTAAGTGATTCCATGGCTTCATTTCATCTAAGCCGTGAACTCTTGCCATCAACAGACCCGCTTTCTGACCTACTGCGCGATTAGCTTTCGCCACAGACATCATTGTGTCTAGCGTTTCAGGCACAATTCGGCTGCCGTGCAAGCTTGGATCTAAGAAATGCACATCTGCGATTTTCGAGCGCTTTTTGTTTTCAGTCAGACGCCAACCTGCAAGCGCATTTAGGATCGAAGCAAATGACTCTTGGTGAGTCTTCATTGCACCTTGAACCGCACGCCATGCAGGCTCTTGTTTGTCGAATTCGCTACCGTACAACAAGCTCGCCGCTTGCGAGAAGCCAAGTGCTTCTTCTTCACCATCAAGTTTCAAAGACAGTTTCAAAGAGCCGGTAAGGTTATCGTATAAACGACCCCATGCATCACGGCCATCGACTTTCATGGCTGCTAAAAGCTGTTCTTCAGCCACACTGAGACGGCTGCTTGATAGCTTACGTGAGCTTTCAATCGCAAAGCGTTGGCCTGCAACATCTGCACTCTCGTGTTCTAAAACGGCATCAATAAACTCTGGTTCTGCGTGAATCAGCGTATCTTCATAAGGGCTAAACGCTTGTGACATTTCAGAGTTCAGCTTTGCTACACGGCCAAGCAGCGCTTTGGCTTCTGTATGAGTCGCATCCACTGAAGCGTGACAGTTAGCAAAGGTGTTAATTGTGCTTAGTAGCGTGCCTGCTGCTTCTGAGGTCTGGATTGCGTTTTGCATTGCCAGAATGATGTGACGCTTTTCAACATGCAGGTACAAGAGTTCGATACACTGTTGAATGAGTTCAATATCCTGTTCAATTTTTGCATCATCAAGATCGCGATAAGCAATGCTTAGATCCCAACTCGGTGTTGTCATGACTAAATTCCTTTCACGTAGGTAGTAATACCAATCTGGTATAGCGACTGTTAACGCCACTTTATACTTCTAATTACTTTTAATACTTCTAAGATTGTTAATTCTTAAACTGTGTTTTTGGACACTCAGAGAACAGGCAGGCCTATCGCTTTGACGCTGATAAAGCTCTGCGCAAACTGAGTGACTTGAATATGGGTTATCGAGGCATTTTCAATCGATAGCTTCGAGTACAAGCTCGGATTTTTCCAATCAATATCAAGGCAATGCGCCAATAGCATTCGAATTACGCCCCCATGAGTAACCATCAATAGATTGTCACTTGAGTTATTCAAAAGTTGCGACCAAGCTTGAGTTACTCTGTCGTGGAAGCTCTGTAAACTTTCCGCTCCAGTCAGTTGATGATTTGCCGGGTCTTGCCAAAAGGTGTCTAGCATCGCCCACTTATCTTCAAGCTCATCAAACGCGATGCCGTCCACCTCACCAAAGTTCATTTCTTGAAATTCTGGTGCAATCGACAAAGGCACCGACATGCGCTCTGCATATAAATTTGCTAGGTCGCTGCAGCGCCTTAATGGCGAGGTAATAACACCATCAAGAGCCACACCGTGTTGCACCAAGGCTTCACATATTTGCTGTTGAAGCTCAGGGTTAACCAGCACGTCAGATACACCGTTTAGTGCAGCTTTTCCTTCAACCTTGGCGTGTCTTAGCAAATAGATATTTTTGGTTGTTCCATTGACCATGTATGAGACCTAGCCTTGAGCATCAAACGAATGATTTGAGGGTTTTAAATTCAACGGTAATCCTGCGGCGATCAACGTGACTCGTTCGACAACGCTTGCGAGCGCTTGGTTCATTCGCCCAGCATTGTCTACAAATAAGCGCGACACTTTACCCAGAGGAACAACACCTAAACCCACTTCGTTAGAGACCATGATAATTTGCGCTTGGCTTTGCTCGACGCTTTTGACCAATACTTCAACCACGGCTTCAACCTGTTCATTGGTTGCGTCGTCACCCAGTTCAAAGATGATGTTGTTCAACCACAATGTTAGGCAGTCAATCAGCACCACATCTTCTTTCTCAAAAGACTGCAATTTTTCGGCTAATTCGACGGGTACTTCATGCTCAATCCATTGCTCGCCACGACGTTGTTGATGGTGCGCGATTCGTTCACGCATTTCATCGTCTAAATAGGTCGCAGTCGCTATGTAATGTAGACGCCCATTTGAACATGCTTCAATTGCACATAATGCTTGTTGTTCTGCAAAACTCGACTTACCTGAGCGCGCGCCACCTAAAACAAGATGGCGATGACTCTGATACGCTTGATTATTGGTTGTCATGTGTTACCTCTAAAATCCTGAATGAGTTACATAAAGCCGTTATAAAACGCAGCGGTAAACACAACGTAAATCAGCAGTTCCATCAACTGTTGAGCCGCGCCCAAACAGTCACCAGTAAAGCCGCCAATTCGAGCCGTTAACCACTTTTTGAAGCCCACTCTAAACAGGTAAGCAATCACAGCTAAAACACACGTAAACGCTAACCCAAACCACAAGCTTGGCAACAGGCCAACCAACATAAGGAAGACAAGCTCCCCCTTGGTTTGTTTGTTGGCTAAAGGCTTACTCTTGCTCGTATCCAAGTCGCTAACATAAGGCATGTCATAAATAAGGGAGGCCGCAATCGCTCGGCTAAAGGTGTAGCTCGTCACGATGACCATAAACAATTCAGCCATGCTGACGAGTTCATTGAGCAGAACCCACTTACCAAGCAAAGCCATGATCAGCGCAGACGCACCGTATGTACCGATGCGGCTGTCTTTCATGATGGTCAAACGACGTTCCAATGTCATACCACCACCGATGCCATCCGCCATGTCGGTCAAACCATCCTCATGGAAAGCGCCAGTGAGCATTAAGCTAAAACTCATCATCAAAAAGATGGCAATCGAGCTTGGTAACACAGTATCAAGCAACAGAAACAAACCGCCGCACAAGACACCCAGCAACAAACCAACTGTTGAAAAGTAGCGACCAGAACGGTTCATACGCTCTTCTGAATAAGGCGTATTCTTCGGCATCGGCAAGCGAGAAAAAAAGCCCATTGCCAACGAAAACAGCTCCCACTGATAAGCTGCGCGATCTTTCAAAGATCTTTGTGGCGTATCACTCATTAAACTGTGACTCCAGCGCTCTCGAAGCTCGCCATGCTGTTATAGAACTCCGCTGCCGCTCGGGTGATTGGCATAGCCAAAGCTGCGCCCGTGCCCTCGCCTAATCTCAAGCCAAGGTCAAGCAACGGTTCCGCGTCTAAAAGTTCTAGTAGGATTTTGTGCCCTGACTCTTCAGAGCGATGCGCAAAGATCATGTAATCGCGACAGTTCGGCTCAATCAAGGTCGCAACATACGCCGCAACTGACACAATAAAACCATCGACCAATACTGGTGTTCTGTTGTGGTATGCACCAAGGAAGGCACCCACCATTTGCACTATTTCGTAACCACCAACTTGAGCTAGAATCGATTTAGGATCGAGTCCTTTGCAGCGTGCAACACCTTGTTCAACCACAGCCACTTTATGAGCTAGTTGTTCGTTATTGATGCCTGTACCTAAACCAACACACTCTGCCGCAGTTCGCTTTGCTAGTGCGCTTAAAATCGCTGACGCGCTGCTGGTATTGCCGATACCCATCTCACCAAACATGATGATATTGGTGCCATTCGAAATGGTTCTAGATACAAGATCTGCGCCCAATTCAATCCCACGTTCTACCGTTTCTAAACTCATCGCGGCTTCATTGGCAAAGTTATTGGTTCGTGTACCCAAACGCTGGGAGATCAGCATTGGGTTATCAGATTCGATTGGTAACAATATTCCTGTGTCGACCACCGTAATATCGATGTTATTCACCGCACAAAAACAGTTAATCGCTGCGCCGCCGTTTAAGAAGTTCAATACCATCTGCTGTGTGACGGCACTCGGGGCAATACTCACGCCTTCATCAGCAACACCATGATCACCTGCAAAAATGATGATACGCGGTTTATTTAATTCAATATGTTCAACCGCAGCTTCTTTTCCTTGGCTTTGAATCAGAGCCAATTGATGAGCAACTTTTTCCAGTAAACCAAGCGCGCCTAGCGGCTTAGTTTTTTGGTCAATGCGATGTTGGATGTACTGCGAGTATTTTGTATCTAACATAAAATTATGTGGCACTTACATTGAGGAACGGGGTTTAACGATCTTATTCGCTAAAGCTAAATAGTTAACGCTTACTTAGGACGAGCCACCGAGAACACATTGGATAGCGTGGCGTATTCGCCTCCACCTAGTCGAGATAAAGGATCCAGTGCGAGCGCATCTATCTTCAGGCGGTCGCTCTCTTTATCGATCACCTCTTCAGCTATATACACCTGCTCAATTTGCGCAAAGATAAGGCTTTGCGGTACTTCACCGACTTCTTTAACTTCATACAAGGTGCAGCCAAAAGCCACAGCGCACTCCTTCACTCTAGGTAAAGAAAAACCTTCAAACTCAACCAACTCGATATTATTCGCGGTGACTTCAGAGTCACCATGATCGAGCGAGGCTGCTGTCGCTGTCATCACCTCGGCAGAACTGGCTGACGCGATGTGAATAACCAACTGACCCGTTTCAAGGGCATTACGAGTGGTGTCTTTGATTTCGCCCGATGGCTTCTTCCCGACCGATAACATCAGTAGCGGCGGGTTACTTGAAACAGGCGTGAAATAAGAGAAAGGCGCTAAATTGTATTCTTGGGCAGCAGATTCCGTTAATGCCCACGCGATAGGACGAGGCACAACGGTTTGCGTCATCAGGTGGTAAATCTGAGTAGGAGCGAGAGTATCAAGCTTGAGGTTCATAGCACATCCTTGGTCTATGTGAATTACGACCCAGTTTACGTGTTAAGCAAAGCTGTATCTATGCCTAAGTAACAGAAACCGCAGAGAGTGTTCTTAATTTAAGCAATTCAAAACCACTTTTTCTCAAGTTGAGAATCAAAAAGACTAACAGATTGTGCTTCGTTTGCCATCACAACGAAAAATCAATAACTTACGTTTTGGCACCCTTTATGCTTTATGTAATGTACTTGTTAATCTCTCCATTGATAAGTACCCATACAGTGAACACCCACGCTGTTAGCTACAAAATGCAACACCAAGCAACACAACCGGTTGAAAAAAGTAAAGCTCAGAAAAATGATTTAGGAGGTGCGATGATTCCAAACTCAAGCAAAAGAAAACCAAATAAATCAGGTAAGAAAGCAAGCAAAAAGGTAAGGAAAATCCCACTGTCCTTCACCTAAATTTTGCGAAGAAAGTAACAAGCCCGTCGCCCAACGGGCTTTGTTATTTTTGAGGCTAAAAATAGATTAATGCATCACTTCATCGCGCCATCATCAGATCTCATAAGTTAGACAATCCGTACACTTTAAAACCAATAAACCAATTAGATTTCAAGCATTAGTTCACTTGTTAAACTTCGTAAACTTACCCTTACATTTCATAAAGTTATAACAAACTTTCATTTATTTACTCCCTCCCCCTTATTGATAGACTTACCCCATCAATAGTTAAGGGTATTTATGAAAAACAAAGGCTTTACGTTAATTGAGTTGGTTTCGGTTATCGCTATTTTAGGTATTGTCGCTGTCACGGCTGCACCTCGATTTTTAAACATCAAATCGGATGCAACAAAAGCAACGCTCGATGGCTTCATCGGCGCTTTTAACGCAACCAATGAAATAGTCATGGGCAAAGCAGCCATCGAAGGCTTAGAGAAAGAAAAACTCATTCAATTGCCAGACCAAGATGTATGGATTAGATGGGGCGCTATTGCATTAGATTCAGACAATATTAAAAACGCGATGCAAACTGATGACTATCAGTTGCTCAGCTATGGACCGAAATTCAACCCAACCCTTATAGTCTACACGGGCAGAGAAAGGCAATTTAGAGAATTAAAGGGCTATAACTGTTTTGTTCAATTCACGCGATCTTACACATTAGATCAAACTCAACTCATCAATATTGGCGATCTAACAATCAATAAATTCTATGATGGGTGTTAACCTCTTAACTTAAAAATCTATTACGTTCATTATGTTGCCTGATCTCTTTAAGCCCGTATACGCGGGCTTTCTTGTTTCCACAACACTATTTTCTTGTAGCTAATGCCGATGGCTCGTCTTTAATTTGCACGTGCCTTCACATTAAAAGCGAACAAGTTTTCGTCATTGAACAAGAAGGTTTAAATTGAAACAGTGACTTACGTAAACGTTAGGGATAGTTATGAGTATTTCTGGAGATAAGACATCAATCATAGTGGCTGGTGCTACCGGACTGATTGGTCATCATGTGATGAACCTGCTCATCAACGAGCCTGCGATACAGCACATTTACGCTTTGTCCCGAAGGGCACTCGATTCACAGTTCCACTCAGAAAAACTCCACACGCTGATTCATAGTGATCTGCAAGTCACCAGTTGGGACGATACCAAAACCACACCCAACCTTGGGATCATCTGCTTAGGCACCACCAAGAAAAAGGCAGGTTCGAAAGAAGCATTGCGTAAAGTCGATGTAGAGTTGGTCAGCCACGTAGCTCAGTCGATGAAGTTTCTTGGAGTTCAACGCCTTGCGGTTGTGTCCAGTTATGGCGCGTCCGCTGATTCCTATTCGCACTACCTCAAGTGTAAAGGGCAAATGGAGCAGAACTTAAAGCGTATCGGCTTCAAGCAACTGTTCATTGCACGCCCTGGGCCATTGGTTGGCGAGCGAGAAGAACCAAGAGCCGATGAAAAGCTGCTACAAAGCGTATTTCCTCTTCTGTCGCCTTTTATGTTTGGGAAATTCAAAAACCTACGCCCTATCCAATCAAAAGATGTCGCTCAGGCCATGTTGTTCCGATTGTTCGAAAATAATTTCCAAAATATCGAAATTTACTCAT
Source organism: Vibrio sp. 99K-1 (assembly GCF_013114585.1). Lineage (NCBI taxonomy): Bacteria > Pseudomonadati > Pseudomonadota > Gammaproteobacteria > Vibrionales > Vibrionaceae > Vibrio > Vibrio sp. 99K-1. Next base: position 58,710 of record NZ_VTXF01000016.1, on the reverse strand, counting down.
CCAATGACATGCTCAATTTATTGGCAAAATATCGCTAAAAAGCTCATCTATTCACCATAATGTTGTATATCCACTCATACCATTCGGTGGATATTACCTATCGTTCTATTTAATTACTTTTCCTTATTTTACGTTTTGTTACAGGTCGCTACTGTAGCTAACAGTATTTGCGCCCATATATCTAAGCGCCCTATCGATTTAAAGAAATTCATAAGGAAAACAAATGTCACTTTCAGCTATCGCTGCCTTAGCGGTATTCACTGGTATCCTCTTCTTTCTCTACGGACAGCAGAAAAAAGAAAACACGTTATCGCGCTTAGTTCTGTTAGGTTTAGTTTTTGGTAGTGCTTTCGGCCTTGGTCTTCAGCTGCTATTTGGTGAAGGCAACCTTGTTATTAACGAAACGCTAGACTGGGTAAACATTGTTGGTCGTGGTTACGTTGGCTTACTGAAAATGGTCATCATGCCATTAGTACTAGTTTCGATGATTGCGGCGGTAGTTAAGCTTGAGAAAGGCGGTTCACTGGGCAAAATCTCTGGCATCACGATCTCTGTGTTGTTAGCCACCACAGCGATTTCTGCGATTGTTGGTATTGTAGTAACTCAGGCATTTGGTCTATCTGCTGAAGGTTTGACAGAAGGTGCACGTGAAACAGCACGTATCGCAACGCTAGAAAGCCGCATTGGCAGCGTTTCAGACCTAACAATTCCACAAATGCTGGTTAGCTTCATTCCAACCAACCCATTTGCAGACCTAACGGGCGCTCGCTCAACATCTATCATCGCAGTTGTTATCTTTGGTGTGCTAACGGGTATTGCTGCTCGTAAAGTAATGGCAGAGAAAGAAGAGCTAGAATCACCAATTCGTACGTTCGTTGAAGCAGCTCAATCTATCGTGATGCGCTTAGTTAAGATGATCATGGCATTAACGCCATACGGCATCGCAGCGTTAATGGCGAAAGTAGTAGCAACATCAAGTGCTTCTGACATCTTAAGCCTACTAGGTTTCATCGTAGCGTCTTACGTTGCAATTCTATTGATGTTTGTAGTTCACGGTGTGTTGGTTTCTTTTGTTGGCGTAAACCCGAAAGAATACTTCCAAAAAATCTGGCCTGTTCTAACGTTCGCTTTTACTTCGCGTAGCTCTGCTGCAACGATTCCACTGAATGTTGAAGCTCAGATCACCAAGCTAAACGTGCCACCAGCAATTGCTAACCTTTCGGCCTCTTTCGGCGCAACAATTGGTCAGAACGGTTGTGCGGGTATCTACCCTGCAATGCTTGCAGTTATGGTTGCACCTACAGTTGGTATTGACCCAATGGACATCAACTTCATTCTGTCTCTGATTGCAATCATCACGGTGAGCTCTTTCGGTATCGCTGGTGTGGGTGGCGGTGCAACGTTCGCAGCACTTATCGTACTTCCAGCTATGGGCCTTCCTGTAACGATTGCAGCACTGCTTATCTCTATCGAGCCACTTATCGATATGGCTCGTACAGCGCTTAACGTATCTGGTGCGATGACAGCCGGTACGATTACAAGTCGCCTATTAGGTAAGAAAGACAAGCAACAAGATCTGGAACAGGCGAACGCTTAATTCTGAATCAAACAGCTCGATCAACAAAAAACCGATGCCCATGCATCGGTTTTTTATTATCTGTCTTATGTCAGAACTGCGTTGTAAACGTTAGAACTTAAAGCACTAATCGAATCACATTCTCAGCTAATGCTTCATCGTCATCTTCACTTAATCCGCTAATACCAATAGCACCAATCACCTGCCCTTGATACTTAATCGGAACCCCACCTTTGAATCCGGTGATTTTTGAGTCCGTCCAATAGCTAAGATCTTTGCCAGTTTCTCTCGCCCAAGCGCCTAAATTACCACTCGGTTGTCTATCTCTAGCCGAGGTATAAGCTTTGTTTTGAGCCAACAAGCCTGCTTGCACGCTAACATTGTCCATTCGGGAGAACGCCAGCAGTTCACCATGTGTATCACATACACTCACAGCGATGGATTGGTTGTTGTGCCCTGCAATGTCGAGTGCACTGTACACAAGTTGCTGTACTATTTTTTGATTCAACATGTTCATCCCCTATGGCAATGCTTGACCACGTGAGTACACGTATAAGTTGTACCACTCTTCACGAGTGAGATTAATCTGAGTCGCAACCGCAGACGCCTTGATTCGCTCTAGATTGGTGGTACCGATGACAGGCTGAATACCAGCAGGGTGACGAAGTAAAAACGCCAACACAATCGCTTCGCTTTCTACGCCATATTGATTTGCTAACTGAGCGACATAGTGCGTGGTCTTCTTCACATTCTCGTGTTCTGAATATAAACCTTGCTCAGCAAATCGACCTTGTGCCAAACAGCCCCAAGCTTGCAGTTGGATATTATTCATCTGGCAATGTTCAAGAGTACCTGCAGCGAAGTCTGATTGATGGTGCCCTTGCGAGTTAATCATCACCCCATCATTCAACCAATCCAATTTGGCTAAGCTCATCTCAACTTGATTCGCGACGATAGGTTGTCCGAGCGCAGATTGCAGGTACTGGATTTGGAGACTGTTCATGTTAGACACACCAACGAAATCTACCTTGCCCTGTACTTTCAGATTCTCCAGCGTTCTTGCCAGTTCATCCAAATCCATCAACGGATCAGGGCGATGCAAAAGCAGCACATCTAGCTTTTCAGTATTCAATCGCTTCAAAATACCTTCTACTGATTGGCTTACCCAATCAGCCGAAAAATCATAGCGACCAACGTTGCCTTCACCTTCAAATCGAATACCACACTTGGATTGGATGAACATCTGATCACGTAATTCAGGGGCTTGTTGTAACGCTTGACCAAAGGCTTGCTCTGCCTTACTGAAAGTATAAATATCAGCATGGTCAAACAGGTTAATTCCCGACTCTAGTGCTGTGTCAATTACGCTACGTGTTTGAGCTACATCAGCAGTCGTTACCGGGTTGTCGTTCCAGCCACCTCCAAGCCCCATGCATCCGTAGGCGATTTGCCCAACACCGTCTAGATGGTTTGATAGTGGGATGTTCTTTTGATTATCATTTTTGTTCGTTGAATCAATGTTGTTCGTCATACCTGATCTCGCTTAGAAGGTTTGATGCCAATAAATATGCCTCTATCATATTGTTCTTTTTAAATAACAGAATATGCTAGTAACGAAATTATTGTTTGGTATAGCGAACAATAAAGATGGGTAGCTTTGAAGGAATACGCGAATGAACGAACACAAAAGAATAGAACGTCTGATCCTATTTGTAGAACTTGCTCAGCAACTTAACTTTACCAAGGCAGCGGAAAAGCTTGGTATATCCAAGAGCTACCTTTCAGAGCAAATCAAACGACTAGAAAGGGACTTACAGTGTCCATTGTTTGTAAGAACCACGCGCAGTGTACGACTAACCCAAGAAGGCGAACGCGCACTGCAACAAGGTTTAACGATACGCTCTCAAGTGTTGCAGCTCGAGCGCAGCATTTCCGAGCAACACGACATCGTAAAAGGCACGTTACGCCTTACGGCACCAAAGATGTTTACAGAGGTGTTCCTGTTCGATATCTGCCAGCAGTTTAGACAGCAATACCCCGAGATTCGCTTTGAGATTAACAGCAGTTACACCAACTTTAATCTCAACCACGATGATATCGATATCGCCTTTCGTGCCACCAATACTCCACCAGATAACATGATCGCGAAACAATTGATTACCTATCAACACGATTTGGTTGCAACGCCCAGCTATCTTAACCAATTTGGTCGCCCCACCAACGTGAGCGATTTAAGCAATCACCAATGCTTAGCAACGCTTCATCAAACTGAGTGGCCTTTAAAATCGGCAAATATCGATGTGTCAGGTTGGCTTTCAAGCAATGACAATCACTTACTCAAGCAACAAGCCATGATAGGAAACGGGATTATTCGTATCGCGAGTTATTACGTTGACAAAGAAGTTGAACGTGGCGAGTTAGAGCGAGTATTACCCGGCGAGTGCTTACAACAAGGGAACAGTATTTACCTGTTCTATCCGCAAGTCATCTACCCTGCTAAAAAGCACCAAGTGTTTATTAAGTTTGTTCAGAATTACTTTGAAAGTTTGAGTCGATAAATGATGGGCTAGTGATTTAAGGCAAGCGAAAGTAACTGATTTAGATAACACGAAATAGGGTTTAAATAACACGAAACAGAGTTTAAATAACACGAAATAGGGTTTAAATGATCCCTTCGTTTATATACCTATATTTTGTTCGGGGTTATTGAACAATAATAAATCACTTTTACTCGTCCTCCTATTAGATATCTTATTTAATTACAAGAAATCGTGCATTTGTTCAATAATACAATGAGTTAGCTATGAAGTATCACCGTGATTGATATATGATTCAACACCTCAATATGCTGCATTAAATTGACACCAGTTCGATAACGGGATCACCATGAGCTTTATTATACTTTTACTTCTTCTACTATTGGTTTTCATAACTCGCTTACTTCAATGGCGAGCAACTTCCACTTTTTTATCTCTTGTTCTTATATCGTCATTTGTGCTGATTGGTACGGGTTTAATTCCTCGTTATTTACTAGACGACCTGCAAGCGAATTACGAAAGCAAGCCTGAGATCCAATGGTCGGATAATAATGCGATTGTTCTTCTTGGTGCAGGCACGCAGCTAATTAAAAGCACACAAGAGTTCGAGCCCGCCTTTTTCTCTTATGGCCGAATTAGTGAAACGGCAAGCCAATACAAAGAGTGTGCTAAAACGCAAACTTCATGCAAAGTAATCATCAGTGGTGGTGATGCTCAGAATAACGGTGTCACAGAGGCTGAAATTTACGAGCAACAACTGCTTAGACTGGGTGTTCCAATCGCCGACCTTATCCAGGAGCCGAACAGCGTCAACACTTGGAAAAATGCGCAGCTGACCAGCGATCTGATGAAACATCACCAATTCGACAACATTGTGCTGGTTTCATCTGGCCTGCACATTCGCCGTAGTGAACTCTACTTCAACCACTTTGGATTGAACGTGATTCCAGTGAGAGCTGACTACATGGCAGCTCAAACTTCATGGCTGCCATTATGGTATAACTTTGCCGTAACAGACTTTGCTCTGCATGAACAAATCGGGTTTGCGCGATACAACATCTACAACTTTATGGGTTGGAACAGCAAACGCGAAAAACCAGGCGACGCGTAATAAGACACTCGCCGATTACCGAAGGCTGCTCTGAGTAAGGTAGTCAAATCACTATAAATGAAAATGCAGCGACAACCCTTGGGTTATCGCTGCATTTTTGTATCTGTTTTGTCTATGTTCTTTACCATCTATGCAAGACAATCAGTATCAACCTGTTTGTTGAACTCGCCACCTTTCATCATTTCATCGAAAGCCTTACACACACCTCAAAAGGTATCCCGTACCTGAGTACGCACCGCTCAATAAAAAAGACAGAGAATAAAGAGAATAAAGAGAAAAATCTTTATCAAATAACACTTCAATCACTAAAAGCACCTGAAATTAAAGAGAATTTCTTTTCAATTCAATTCAGTATTTTTGCGATCGTTTTATATGACAGAGTACACGCCGCTAGGAGCCCTCGGCTTCAAATAACACATATAAATAATATCTAATAAAAAAGCCAAACAATGGCAATTAGGAACTCATTAATGTTCAACGTCAGTAAAACTGTGCTCTTTATCGCTGCCACATCATTAACGTCTTATTCTGTTAATGCCAAAATCTATTCAGACCAAGTCGTGTTGGATAACCTCGGTGAGGATGTTTGTCGCTCCGACTATCGCCCACTGACTCATACTGAAGCGCAGGAACACAAAGCTGCGCTTGTTTCTCGCATGAACGTTTGGGATATCTTTGGTCTTAAAGATGATTGGGTGATCATGGGCTCTGGTTACCACGGGCTTATTAAGCATGGAGAGTTAAGTGACAAAACCTGGTGTTACCCCAATAAACCAGAAGCGGGTTTACCATACTACCCAGCTCAAGCAATCCAAGAAAGCAGTAACCTTGGGGTTCAGAGAAGCTTGGTCAATGACAATGCATACTTCATCAGGCCATTAGCATATCTCGCACACAACCTTGGTTATGCATGGGTAGGTGGCGATGACGGACTCTATGTTGGTCAAGACATGGCGATAAATCAGCTTAACGATGGCTGGGAGATCAAGGGAAATAGTAATGGCAGTTGTACAGGCGACCGTTGTAATGAGAAAACGACAATCACCGTCGATAACTTCGCTTACACGCTCGATACGAAAGGCTTCTCATACGGTACCGTTGAAGAAACAGACCAAGAGCTAATTAACACCCTTTCAGCTTACGCCATCAATAAGACCGAGCAGCCTAAACAGATCATCGTCGATCTTCATTTCTTACAATCAACGCAGTGGAATAAGACCAATCGTTTTGACCTTGCAGATGTTGTCTTGATGAACGAAGACTTTAACTGGCCTCAAGCTGGAAAAACCGATGTTCGAGTAGTGTTAGAAAAAGGCCAGCATTTCGCTGATACCAATAGTGGGCAGCGCTCTAAGGCGAGTGACCTTCAAGCCATCTTAACGGTACCTGCTCGTTCAGTATTACCATTTAGAGTTGAGTTCTTGCGCTCTACCATCTCTTACCCTTATCGCATCAAAGCTAATATGAGTTACGACGTAAACTTCACAGGCTTTCTTCGTTACAGTGGTAATGCGTTAGTTTCACACCCGACTAACCGCCCTACTCTCTCTCACACATTTACCATGGGCACCAACAGCGAAGAGCAAGCGAATATCCGCTACCAATGGGACCACCGTTATATTCCCGGTGAGATGGAATGGTGGGACTGGAGTTGGGCAATCAACGAATATGGTCTGAGCAGCATGCAATACGCCGCTGGCGCGAGTGTTCGCCCCTTCTACTCTTATGTTTCTGGTCAGTTTAATGCCGAGTCACAATATTCTGGGATGATCGATATCGGTGCTGAGCACTCTGTCGATTCATTTGATGCCGTGAACATATTAACCAACAACAAAACCTACTATGCGGGCGATATAACTGTTGTGACCGATTTCGATCCTGAAGCACTAAATCGACTCGGTTATCACGATGCTCAGCTAATGATTACTCCAATACAACACTAAAAACACGCCTGTACTCAAACACTAAGCTCATCACTCCGGTGGTGAGCTTTTTGTTACCTCCGTATCTAAAAGTAAACCAAAGCACTTATTCAACAACTGTTCTGGGCAGGTTCCCTCTGTCGTCAGTAAACACTGTTTGAGAAGTGCTTTTCCTCCCAACCACCAAAGAAAGGCACTATCTAAATATGACCAAGAAAATCCATTTATGGCGGTTCGCAGCCATTGTCTATAGCCCCTTATCCGTCGCATTTTGTCTTAGTGACGACGTCCAAGATACTCAATCATTAGATGCGATTACCCAGAATCGTATTACGTCCTGGGCTCGAAACGAAGTTTATTCAGAGCCACAGTTTGGCATTGCACTAGGCGAACTTGAGCACGATGCTCATACAAACTCTTTCTCGGCAGCTTGGCCACAGACAGAGCAAGCACTGGCGAGCGTCCCGCAAACTTTTGAAAGTACACTAAGCGAACAAAGTCTATTCAACCGCCTCGGTAAAGCGGGCTCTTCTACGCTCGAAGTTTTAGGGCCAGTTGGAGATGCGGTCGCCGTGGGCTTTTGGCTAGACAACGTGGTAAGTACATTCTCTCAGGAATCCTCTACTCGTCTTGATGAAGCCGCTTCTGTTTTTTCCATAGTTCCTCTCGTTGGTGATGAGTTAAACCTATTGTCGAATGATATTAAGTACTTCGCAGCGAAAGAAAAAATTGAAGAGTTTGAAAACCAATCACATTACGTGTTTAGTGACCACTCGCCAGATTTTTATCGCTTCCATCACAAAAAAAAGGACGCAATTGCTCTACTTAACAAATACGACAATCACGTATTACAGAGTGCCGAAATGTATGTCGACCACTTACTTCTTGAAGCTGACACAGAATATCGCCGACTGACCGCTGCATACGATAGGCAACTTTCTAAACAAATGGCACGCATTGATTTAGAAATGTTGAAATCTATCGCGCATGTATCGCCTGAATCAAATCTGCACCAGCCGCTATGCCACAACGTTCAGTCTTCTTTAACAGAACTAGAACGCTGTATTCGCACTGAAGGGGCCTCACGCATTGACAATTTAGTTAATAACCTAAGCAAAGATGACTACCACGCGCTCGCTTTAAAATTACATAGCAAGAAAAGAGAGCTCGTTGAAATCGCTTTACGCCGACTATCCACGCACAGAATGAACATAGTTAAAAGGCTAATAGAAAGGGCAAAACCTCACGTCGCATCGATCATAACACACAGTAAAATCAACCGAAGTACATTGGAATTTCAAGTCAGGCAAAGTGGATTGAGAGAGTATGCAAACGAAGTTTGGGGGCTTGATTATCTCAGTGAAGAGCAACTTAAAACGGCTACCTTACTGATACGCCCAGCCAGAGAGTGTTGGGGAGTTCCTGCCATTGTACCCGGAGGCATTCAAGCCTCTGTCGATGCATGTAAAGATTCTGGTGCATTATACGATACTTACCACCCTATAAAGGACCCAGAGTTATCAGAAGTGTTGCTAAAAAAGGTTGAACTTAATGTCGAAGAGCATGTTGCATCGAGAGTTATTGCTGGTTGGCCAGTTGGCTTATTTAAAACTCAATTAATCAGTACTGCTAACGCCTATATATCTGGCCAGTCGTCGAACAAACTATTTGAAGATCTCCTGTCCAAGTTAGCAAACATAGAAGCTCTCCCCTACCAAACGTCTTTCAATGATTACTTGGAGAGCAAAGGAGTTGACAGCTCAGACCCCAATAATCGCAACAGTTGGTATCAGGTTAGCCGTTGGTACGAGCTGCTGCTAACAGAACAACCAAGTGGTGGGGTATTAGATCTAATCAAACAATATGAAATTTTTAAACACTTTATTCAGCCTCAATTCAAGATCACTATTACCCTTTCTTACATACGCTCTCTCAATTACTCAGTACCCTACCCAAGCGTATACTCTGCAGCAAACCTTAGGTTTTATGCCCCTCAAATGGCAGACATACTCGATAACGTGATGTCGCAACCTGGCGCTCACTTTGAGCGAAACTTTCAAAACGCCATTGACAGCATAACGGAAAAGGCGATGAAAGCGACAAGTGCCAACCAACTTCAGTATTTATTGGGCGATCTTTCTCTCTATCTTCAAATCGCACAGCATCAACAGTCAGAATCAAATATATCAACCAACAGTAAACATCAACTGTTCAACAGCACGCTATCACCTCTTCATCTGAGCTACCTATCACAAGACCATCAAGACACCATTGCGTTTCAAATTGGAGAAATCTCTACCCACCAGCTTTGGTCGGACCTAGTTGATATCAAGAGCGCGTTAAGCCAAGGGGATATTCAAACGGCAGTAACACAATTAGGAGCCATCGTTAAAGAGGATGACTTTACCATGCTTCCACACATCAACCATATGCTGCTTAGAGAGCTAGAAGATTGGATTGAAATTCAATTGGCATTAGAGGAATAAGTCTATGAAACATAAAATTACACTAACCCTTTTGACCTTGATGCTGCTCATCAATTCAAGCCATACATTTGCTGGAAAAGGACCTGAATTTGGACTCTTTTATGATGATCCAGACGGCGTAAGAGTCATCGAAGGATACAATTCCGGGGCTTATGGAAACCTTTATCGCATGTCCAAAAATCTATACGTGCAAACCAAGAGTGACGCCTACCTTGCAGACATGAGCGTATTGATTCGCAACCTGCAACTATCGCCAACAGGACGTGAGATTTTGCGACAAATCGCGACCTACGAACCAGTAAATGCACCCGATGATGCTGTTGAACCACTAATAGAACATACGATCGGAGTCGATCAATCAAAGGCCACTGTTGTCACGGTGATCAGGGAACCTGAAGGCCCAGGCCGACTATTCGAGACAGTACCTTCGTTGTTCGAAGACCAGCAAAAGGCTTCACTGGCATGGCAACGACAATTCAATGGCAAAGGTGTATCGAATACGATTCTCTTCTCCACCACAGAGATGGTTAACATTCCAGGAAAGAACACACCATTTGATCAAACCGTCGCTTTAGGACATGAGCTCATCCACGCTCGAGATTTTTCTTCTGGCGCTGTTCCACAAGGCAGTACACCTCTGTCTCATCGACATCCCGACACCAACCAAATCACCGAATATGTCATTCCGAATTATGAGTACCAAACGACAGGAATTACACACTACAACAATGCTGAAAATGGGCGGGATCCTGTAACGGAAATCAGTAGTGCAAGACAATCAATGATCAACCTTCGCGAAGAGATGTATTTCCATTGGAAAGCACTCGGACAAGAAAAGGCCAAGGCGTATTTAAAAAATGAAAAAGTGGTGAGCGAGTTTCATTTAGCTGATGATCTAGGAAAAGAGAAGCGCAATACTTATTGGCCAAAAGAGCATTACGACTATCAACCCTACCCCCTTGAAACTAGACCATCTGCAACACCTCAGCATGCCCCTAAATGGGATACCGTAGAAGGAAAGCAAGCTCATATAGAAGTTAAACAAGCACTCCAAAAGTCATTAAGTGAAGGGAACAAGCCAGCGATTGTTATCGTTGACGCTACCGAACAGCGTCTTTCTCAAAGCCTGCAAAACTCGCCAGCACTTACACGAAGAGGCCTTAGTAACCAAAGTTCCATTTTGAAATACGCAGCTCAGAACGACATCAAAGTAGTCAACCTATACAGCGCCGCGAACGAAACGCCATTGAGTTCGCTAAAGAAACGAAAAAAGAATCTGCTGTATCGAGCGATTTCCGGTCAAAGAGCAGGCGAGACACAAGGTTACCGAGACGTTCAGTACAACGAAGACAACCAAACAGCCCTAACCTCGGCACTGGTAGACAATGACGAAGTATTAGTGATGGCCTACTCTGACGGCAAAGTGACAACAAATGTGATCGACAGTCTTTCAGAAAACATGCAAAAACAAGTGGTTGTATCGCGATACGCTAACTTGGATTACCAACCATCAAATCTTAGCGCAAAAGAAAGCACGGCATGGAAAGCGCTAGGTAAAAAAGACAATGTGAAAATGCTTGGTGGTGGCAGCCGCTCTCGCTTCAATATATGTAGCATCCAATAAACAGGGCTTAAAAAGCTAGCTTGCTATCAGTTAAACGTCGTATACAACTGGCCTTTGTTAGTAACTAACCGTAATCGCATGGCCAGTCTATGACAAATAAACTCGTTATGTGACTTAAAAATGCAATCACAACGACACAAAAGTTTGAGTTAATGAGGTCGGCTATAGACAGAAATCCCTAACAGGAGGATCTATGAAATACTGTCCATGTTGCTCAACAGAACTCATCTCACGAGACGAAGTACACATTTGTCCACGTAACGAAATTGGTGACTGCTATTTTGACGGTTATGAGCAATCTCAGCTTGAATATCACAAGCTCAAAGATTACCCACATGACTCGGCGTTCGAGCTCGCAGAGGTTATCACTGATTAACGTTTAGTTGGTGAACAAATTAAGTTCATCTCGCTATCAAAGTGCGAGAACAACTTGTATCTGGCTAAAATTAAAAGGCCCTGACGGTACTACCATCAGGGCCTTTTATTATCTTTTCAACGCCATAAACATATGACGAATCAAGAAGTAATCAGCAAACCATTACCACATTAGATCGTCTGGGATAACGAAGTCTTTGTACGGGTCATCTTCATCAACTTCATCACTGCTTGCCGTTTGAGTATCAACGATTGATTCTTCATCACGCATAGCGATTTTGTTTGCTACCGCTGTTGGAATAACCACATAGCCTTCGCCCTGACGCGCAATACTCAAGATACCTTTACTCAATTGCTTTTGAGTCAGCTCTTCTACGTATAGGTATTTAACCAAAGTACCGTCGGTGAAGTTATATTTGATTTCACCATTTTTCTGGTCAATCTTATTCATATCAATCAACTGTTTCACTTGAGCTTTGATCTCTTTGCTCAACTGTTTCTCTTTCAGCTGCTGGTTTAATTCTTTGTCTTTTGCTTGCTGCGCCAGTTTGTTTTCTTCTGCCGCTGCTTTTGCTTCACGAGCTTGAACGCGAGACTTTTTAGAGCCTTTCTTCGCCTTCTTTAATTTTTTCTCATTTACCAAGCCAGCTTTAAGCATCTGCTCTTGGAGTGTTAACTTTGCCATGACTTTCCCAGTTCAGGATTAAAAACGGCACTATCATACCTGTTTTTCGAGTTTCTGTTTACCAGACAAGAGTAAATTACTCAACAATTCCAAAATTAACACATCCTCTCAAAACGACTTATTGTTCATTCTCTTAACCGATCCCAATTCACCTTCCAACTTTATTGCGCGCGCGTAACACTTCTCATTCCATCAGAACAATATTTTCACCTTCAATAGACGGTCAAATTTATAAAACCTTGGCATATATCTCATAATTTAATATTGCTTATAGAGTTATAACTCAAGCGCAATATCTATTGACTACGTTATTCATTACACCCATTAGTAAGGATAACGTAACCAATGAAAAATCAATGGACTAGCTTAAGTGCATTACTCGCATCAGCTTCATTCTTATCTACCCCGGCTATCGCCGATACCGACGTGTATCTGACCAATAACACCAATCAAGTAATGACGATTCAAGCCAGTCACAGTGGTACTGACCTCCTTAAATATGGAGACGAATGGCAACAACACGTTGAACAAATTGGCCCTTGGGAAACCAAAAAGCTGATCAGCTTTAATCGTTGGACGGGTGTCAAATCAGGGGAAACTTATCAATTCAATACTGTGGTTTCGAATACTGTGGGTGAAAGTATCACTCTTAATCAAACCATGAAGGGACACTGGTACAACTCTACTCTACAACATGGCTTAAGTGCTGCTGATGTTAATTTGAGACTCTACGATGACCGTAATATTCATCGCAGTACGACCGATGCCTTTGACCTGAATACCGAGCTCGCACTCAAAGCTGATAACACAGCACGTTACGATGACATTCACTACACCATCACTCCAGAAAAAGTAGACGAGCAACCGAACCCTGATGCGAATACGTTGAAAGTCATGACGTATAACATTTGGGCTCTTCCTGCGATCGCCTCCCATATTGGTGACCGCTACGACCTGCTCCCTCAGTATGTCAAAGGCTACGACGTACTCGCACTTCAAGAGGTATTTGCCAACGGTCGAGATGAATTCTTACGTGAGCTGGCCAAAGAATACCCTTACCAAACCAAGATGCTCGATAAAGATGGCATCAACATCTATGACGGCGGCGTCATCATTGTCAGCCGCTATCCTATTGTTAACGAAGCTCAATATGTGTTTCCCGACTGCACTGGTACTGACTGTTTTGCTGACAAGGGCGTGAACTACGCAGAGATCATCAAAAATGGACAGGCATATCACGTGTTTGGTACTCACACCGCATCGTTCGACACCACAACGGCACGTAACTACCGACAACGTCAATTTAGACAAATGCGCGAGTTAGCCGTATCGCTCGATATCCCAGCATCAGAAACTGTGATCTATAGCGGTGACTTCAACGTTAATAAGCTTAAGTTTCCAAGTGATTACCAAGAGATGTTTGCCAATCTTCAAGCGATTGAACCCGAGTATTCAGGCTATACGGCGTCGACATTCGACCCACGTATTAATAACTTCGCTGGCGAGCCAATGTCCGGTGGGGAAAACGTCGAATACCTAGACTATGTCGTGGTAAGTTCCGAATACGCAGTGAAAGCGCATAACAATAACCGGGTTGACGTTCCCCGCTCTACCAGTAATGAGCTTTGGAAGCATTACAATCTTTCAGACCACTTCCCTGTTAGTGCAGTCATCAAGTAACGTGGTGAATAAGAAATGCAGCGCGTTATATTAATCATCATGCTCACCGCATTGGTGGGCATGATGAGTTATTCATGGTCATCGAAAACACCAGAAACACCAGAAACACCCACGGCTTTAGTTGAACAGGAAGTCGTTGATCAATCAAGCGATGATTACCCTCTCATTGAGAATCACGAAACCGAAAGACAGCAAGACGCTTTGCGCCAATCCAATCTGCCTGTAGCGATTGATGGCAAAGCGTATGCAGACCAGCTGGTTAGCCTTGAAGGTAAAAGCTTGTTCAATGAGTTTGACCAATTCTGGGCACAATGCGAACAGGCCAACAACTGTACGGTACAACTATCGCAACTAGAATCTGAGTTATCAAAAGAATGGTTTGAATTACTGAGCAACTATCCTGCTCTCTATTCAGACTGGAAAACGATGGAAAGTAGCATCCCTCTCGACTCAGTAGATGACTTAGAGGCGCGCGTTGCCTTGTTTAAGCAATCCGCGCAACAGATATGGGGTGAGTTAGCCCACCAGCTGTTTTCCGATCAATTTGCGCATTTAGATTTTACGCTTAGTGCAAAGGCACTTAATTCGATAGAAGCGAACGAGTTTACTTTGCACTATCAAAAATTACTGTCGCAGTGGCAAAGTAAAGCCGAAGCATTAAACGTAGAAACTAAAGCACAACAATACGAGCTCGCTATGTCATTACTTCCGAGTAGCTTTAGCCCAACCGAGCTAGCCTCCATTAAGGCAGAACTGCAAGAGATATATTTGGATGAATCACAAGCAAGCAACATTGTGGCTCGTGAACAACAAGTAGCGAAGCAACAGCAAACGGTGGCAACTTATCATGAACAATTCGCTCAACTAAAGTCGTCCTTAGATGTACTGCGGTCTACCAGCCATAGGGACTGGAGCACACAAGAGTGGGATACATACTATCAACAACAGGTGTCTGGCTTTCGGGAGACCTTCTTTAAATAACCTCTTTGGACAATCTAGCTTCAAATCACCAGCCAACTACCGTGGTATCGGATCAGCTGAGGTCATTGCGAAACTGTGCTGGTGTTTTATGAAGCCAGCCTTTAAATGCCCTTCTGAAGTTTGCAGGATCACTGTAGCCAAGCCTTTCACCGATATCCTCAATGCTCATGGTTGTCGCAAGCAAAAGCTCTTTGGCTAACTCAATACGAGCTTCCGATAATAATTTCTGATAACTGGAATCATGAGCGTTCAGCTCGCGCCTGAGTGTGCGAGAGCTGCAACCAAACTGCTCTGCGAGTCGCTCAATACTGGGAAAGTGACCTACCGTTTGGTAGAAGATCGTTTTTATCTGGTTGGTTAATAGATGCTCTGAATCCAAGGTCTCAACAATCGATTGGCAAGAAGTGAGGTAACGTTTCAGAGTGGCGGCGTCATGAGTTGGTAGGGTTTGGGACAACACCGATGCATCAAATCGCATCTCACAACTGACCTTAGCAAAGGCGACATCACACGCAAACCGTTCATTATACAATGCGGCGTAATTGGGGCATGGATAAGGCAACAACAGCGTTTCAATCGATAATACAGAGCCAGTCAGTTCCTGAAACAAAGAAAGGATCGAGCTAAGAAAGTACTCGCTGCAGAAAGGAAGCAGGTCCCCAACCTCTAATGTGTTGTCGATCAGTATCGCAGCTTTCTCACCATCTCGAATCAACTTTACCGAGAAGATCGGCCCGTTCAAGCGTAGGTATTTAAAACCTGCCTTGATCGCCTCTTCTACGTTTTGACTGGTCGATAACACATACCCCAACACACCAAAGTGGCTCAAGCTAGCGTTTTCCCCAAGCCATAAACCCAAACCATCATGTGGAAAGCTTTGGTTCACAGCACTGAAAATAGACAGTTTATCCGCGTAAGTCAGTTTCGTATTGGGATCTCGCCAATCGGCACTTTCAAGTCCTAAACCAAAGAGTAGTTCTTCAGTATTCACGCCTCTTTGTTCTATGGCATTGAGCAATAATCCCACATCTAAAGCGCCCAGGTGATGGCGGTGCTCGGTTGGCATGTACTCTGCGATAATGTTCAATCGAATCTCCTAAAATCAGATCACCTCCGTCAACGTAACCGCTCACGATCGCCCCTAAATAGGTAAGATCGTGATTAGAAACCCGCTCCTGTCCGAATATGACCTCCAAATTCTACTAAACTCACCGCACAATGGGGTTAATTGTTAAATTAATGTGAACCATCGCAATGATAAACACACTTCCAGCTCCAGACTGCGTGATTAACTCTAATGGTCAGCCAATCATTGGGCATTTCGATGGTGTCCCAAAACATCTCAACATCGATAAGTTTGACTATCGAAACGCCATGGACGCAAAAGCAAGCGCTTGGAGTAAGCACTTCCATTACAAGCAATTTCAGTTTGTGAGCCTAGTTACACAGACTCACATCATTGGCGTTGCTATTGCTGACATTCGTTACTTGAGTTCGGCGTTTTGTTACGTATACGACATAGAGAGTAATCACCTAGATGAGTCCAATTGGCTGCGACCTTTAGCAGTTGATAAGCAAGTTACTCACTCCCCCTTTCAAGGCACAACAAAAATCGCAGGTCATAGTATTGTCTTTGATATTAAAGACGGACATTGGAGCATCTCACTCAACACCAAGCATGTGAAAGCACAACTTAACTTGCGACCAGAGCCCCAAAGCTTGCCTATGGCGATGTGCACACCAACTGGTTATTCAGGATGGACCTACACCCAAAAGCACAATGCACTAACAGTAACTGGAACGCTTGAGATCAACCAACGAGCGGTCTCTCTCAACGACGCACGTGCTGGCTATGACTTTTCTGCTGGATACATGAGACGTGAAACCAGTTGGCGTTGGGCTAGCATCAATGCGCTAGTGGATAACACGAACATTGGGCTTAACCTCGCGGCTGGAGTTAATGAAACAGGTGGCTGTGAAAACGTACTGTGGATTAATGGGACCCGACACTTACTTAGTGATGCACAGTTTACATTTAGCCGCCAAGATACCCATTTGCCTTGGCAGATAACGTCTGCAGATGGACGCATCAACCTGACTTTTACTCCCTGCAACCACCGCAGCGAAAAGCTAAACCTATGGCTGTTAAAGAGTAACTTTCGCCAGTTCATCGGTCACTTTTCTGGCTCAATTAAAGACAACGAAGGGACAACCCACCAGCTCGATGAGGTGCTTGGTTTAACCGAAGATCACTTCGCTCGCTGGTAGAAAAGCCTGCTACCTAGGCGAATTAATGAATAGCGATTAACTCAACATATCACCTCATCACTCAGAGTGGACCCACAAGGATAAAGGATGAATATCGACGCATTAATCAATCACCCAGAATGGCTACTATTGGTACTGGCGCCTTTGTTCATGATTTGCATGCTGGCGGAGTATTTTATTGGTCAGAAACAAGGACGATTACCAGATAACTCAAGCTATAAGCTATCTGAAGTGGTATGTAATTTCACACTGGCAGGTATGCATCAGCTCTCGGACTTATTGACCGGGCTACTGATTGTTCAGCTTTACCTATGGTTATTTGGTTGGCGTTTAATGGATATAGAGATGGGCGTGTTGAGTTTCATTGTGCTCATGATTTTACAGGATTTTTTTTACTACTGGTTCCATCGAGCAAGTCATCGTGTTCGCTGGATGTGGGCCGCTCATGTCGCGCATCACAGTTCAGAACGCATGAACTTTAGTACCGCTTTTCGTCAAAGCTTAATGTACCCAATCGCGGGGATGTGGCTATTCTGGGTGCCACTCGTCATCATAGGGTTCGACCCGAAGTGGGTGGTCTTCGTGGTGCTTTTAAACCTAGGTTTGCAGTTCTTTGTTCACACACAGTGGGTTCGAAGCTTAGGGCCTCTTGAGTACCTCTTTAATACGCCATCGCACCACCGAGTGCACCACGGCAGGAATCCGCAATACATCGATAAAAATTACGCTGGTGTGCTTATTATCTGGGATAAGTTCTTTGGTACTTTTGAACCGGAAGTAGAAACCGTGCGTTACGGCGTCACTAAACCAGTGAACAGTTATAACCCCATCACGGTTACTTTCCAAGAGTGGAGGCTAATATGGACAGACCTCAAGAATACGCAGCTATCTAGGATGCGGAAAATTAAGTTAATGCTCTCTCCGCCTTCTGATTAACTCCTGCGAATTGATGGATGAAAATGGCCCACATTAGGCGGGCCACCAATTCAGTTTATTTCCAACGCCACTGGCTACCGTTGATATCAGCCCCCACCCGCCAAGTGCGGTCATTCCATTTCAGTGAGTTTGCTAAGCCATTCTTCAACTGACCATTATCCCAACGCCATTGTTGAGTCTCATGATTACGGCACAACTCTAAGCTAATATCTATTCCATTCTGGTCAAGACACATAGTTGGTGCGGCTTTGTTGATCAACTTGCCATTCGCATTCATTTTCCACTTTTGATTATCACCATCGTGACAGCGCCAACCATAAATGACTAAACCTGATTTAGAGCCATCGACTTCGGCATCTAAACATTTCAATCCATCCTCTGACTCGGTAACAATACTTCGCCATTCACCAGCGGTCTGCGTACCACTCGATGCTTCGAACAGAGCCTTCACTACTGATGTCAATGGTTGAGTGCTGCGTGATGATCTACGAGCGTTATCTTGCCAAGATTGAGGAACAGGCTGTGTAATGTCCCACAGGCCTTGGCCATCATAGTATGATTTAGCTATCGATTGAGGAGTCGGTGTCCATAAAAAGTCTGGATGTCGGTTCTGGTACCATTCCCCACCAATCGCATTACCATTTTGATCAAGTTCCAAGTCGTAGTAATAAGTAACGTTAGTAATACCATCGTAACGCGGTGAGTCACTGGTTCTATGGGTTGGGGACGTCTCAACGACATAACTGACCACCATCTGAACGCCGACCACGCTTTGGGCATTTGAAGAACGGTAACTAGAAAATCTATCTTTACGGTAATCACTCAGGTCAATGGTTACCGCTGCTGGTTGAGAAGCGGTTTGGTTCGTTTGTGGATTAAAATAGGTCACCTTATAACCAACAACAGGTTGATTCCAAACTTGATAGTCATAAGTTGCGTCCATGATTAAGCTACGCTTGGAAATGCCCAATTGATTTATGATAGATAAGTGCCAACTGGCTGGGTTGGTATCTACACAATTCGGATCGACAACACGCCCATTTTCATCTCTCTCCGGGTCTTTTATGTTACAGCGCCCACCAATAAAGCGAGAACTAAACGGCGCTTCAGACCATAGTAATGTCCCGAGAGCTTTGATATCTGACGGGTAGAAAGTAAGCGGCTCTCCATTCGCGTCAGGTACAATCAACGATTGCTTTGGTCGAGGAAGCATATAGGCGGCAGGTGCCCAGCCATGGCAAAGGCCCATCCAACGCTCCACATGGCCACGAGACTCATAATATCCCTTCCCCGACTCCCATGAACGTTGGGTCAGCGTGAAATTCTCATCTCCAACCAGAAGATCATATTTTTCTGCTGGCGACAGGTCATCACGGTCTTTGCCCTGATAATACTCTAGTGGTTTTTGTGAATGACTGAAGTTGAAATAGTCTTGCCAATTGTTCGCTCTCAGTTCCTTATCGGCATAACGCCAAGCAAGTGCACCAGAGTAGAGAGGCCAATAGGTATCTGACCAAGGTTGAGCATCAAGTCGCGTTTGATTAGGTGCCACTTGAGCCAATTGGTTTAAGTTGCGAATCAGTCCGTTCCCTGCATCAACTAAACGAGCTGGATTATCGTTTTGTCGAATCGGTGATAATAAAAACTCTGATATTTCTGAGTTTGCCTCTCCCCTTCTCATGATGGTGTCTCTCATCAAGTCTCGATGACGACTCATATACTCGGAGTTCTTGGAAAAGATAACCTGACCAGTTTTTTCCGGAATAGCATCCATAACCGTCTGGGGAGATTCATGAAACGCCTCCATGAATTCAGTGACTTGTGAATCACTAGCGACTGCGGCATATGGGAGTATCGCTGACAATAAAGTTACGATCGTTTTCATTAAAATTTCTACTCTCTCAGTTACTGTTGTTATTGATAATAATTACCATTAACAGGACAAAGTAAGCAGAGTGGTTCGCTTTATGGGATAAATCAATTTCACGATCGTGCCAATAAATCAAACTGTGATTCGCTTTCGAATAACACCTCCATTTATCTTCTGAACTAATTAGAACGCGAACTATCTATAAATAATCAGATAGATATGCAACAACCCATATTAAACAATAGGCATATTATGTATAATGAAAAGCTATTATAAATTGATTATTATTACTAAAATGAAAACATTACACATTCGCTATTTGCTTGCCCTTTGCCTCTCTGCACTACCATTTACTTCACTCGCCGCCCTCAAATATAACGCTCAGTATTACAGTGCTGATAACATTGAAGCCATTCTTGAAGATATGTCTGACCCAGGATTCGAATCGAATTATGGAGACTTCGCTAAGATCCGGTCGCAGCTGTACCAACAAGCAGGAGCGCAAAACCAACACCTAAACCCTAGTGAGATTGATGCACTAGAAAGGTATCAAGATGATGCCTATCAGCCGATAAGAAGAGGGTTAGCGCAAGGGAGAATGGACTCGGAGACAGAATCATTAATCAATGAAATAGACTCAGCGTTCGAACATGGCATCAAATACAAAGGGACGGTGTTTCGTGGGGAGAGCTTACTCTCCGCTTACGGAGACACTGTAAAAGTTGGAGATATCGTCAGTCCCAATTCATACTTATCTACGTCTATCTCGAAAACATCTTCTTATACTTTTCATAATGGGCAACTTTCTCGATTTGAGCTTAACCTTGGTCAACATGGAATCGTGATACCCACGGTGCGCGATGATGAATTAGAGGTGCTGGTTAATAGAAACTCTCTGTTTGAGGTCACGGCAATCAATACCACGCCGGAGGGAAATCAAGTGATCTATCGCGAGGTATCAGCAGAACAGGTCGGCACGCGCCCTATAAAAGATCTCCATTCAGGAGAAAACCTCACCGTAGCAGAAGCCTGTATCTACTAGTGACTTTGCCGTTAGGTAGGAAACATTAGGCATTATGATAAAAGCTGAGGACATCTTTCCTCAGCCTTAACGAGCACTAATAGACCTTATGAAAGTCGATCAGCTGAAATGTTAAGTCGCTTACCCAAAAATCCCCATCCAACTCGGCACCTTGTACGAATCGTTTGTCTCCCATCTCTAAGGTCACAATATATTTACCCGCGATAAGCCCTTCGACCATGTAAAAGCCATCACTCTCTATTTCACTGGAATATTCGGTGCCTTTCTGGATGTGTTTAAAATGCAGGTACGCATTGCTCTCTATATCCCCTTCCACAGTGCCATCCACACCAAATGACATCACCATCTCGATCGGTGCATGGGTTTGTCCCACCTGCTTAGTATTTACAAACACTGGATTCTGAATTGGTGTTAAGTTGAGGTCTAACGCTCCTTCATCGATATAAATTGGTAGCTTTTCTCTAGCAGGAACACTTGAAAACTCAAACCTTCCTTTTGAATTACTAACAGCACGTTGGTCTAAGACCTGTAAGCTGACTCCGGCTATAGGTTGCTTGTGATGGTCATACACGATGCCGGTCAGTTTAGAGTGGTTGTATCGATTCCATTCAACAAACTCGCCAATATCTTCGTCAAAATAGGTTTTCGCACCAAATTCCGTGGTCATCTCGACGCCATATCGGTCTTCTGTGCCTTCCAATTTAAAGAGCAGATATGGATTCACGCGTGCTTCCAAAGAGGCAGTAAATGAGACCTCTTGTTTCTGGTAGCGTGCCGATACATTAGTGGTCAGCTCTTGAAATACCTTCAAAGGATCAAGCACACACTCTTTACAGGCATTTCTTAAGGAGAGCTCAGTGCGTTCATGATGTCCAGACCCATTCACTGTTCCAGATATATTCCACGATGTGTCAGAGAAGCCGCTTTTGGCGAGCTCGACGGTATGCAAGTAACTATCTTGGTGGGTATCTTTCGTGTATTGATAATCTCCTGCATAAGAAAGGAACAGGTTACTAGACACTTTGGCGTTCACTTTTGGCTCTACACTTAACTCGTCGTCATCGTTTCTTACCGTTAAAAAGGCAGTGAGATTTGCAAGTGACAAGTTGTACTTGAAGACATCATACTCCATCGACTCTAAATCCAATTCATCGGTCTTATTAAGTTCAATCGATGCGGACTGATCGGCACCTAGCAAGATATCAAACTCCATTGGGAACCGATTAAAATCGGGCAACCAACCAATATGACCAGCAAACCAATGGGTCGGTAAATATCGTCCCTGAAAACCGACTAAGTCTTTACCATGCTGTCGTCTGAAAGCACTACCCACGGTAAAATAGTCAGCGAGGCCATACTCTAACGAGACAGCGCCAGCTCGATCCGCGCCTTCATTACCTACCACCTCAACGCCCCATTCATTGTGTGGTAAAAAGGCATCTTCTAAACCAGCAACGGTGATCTCTTCCTCCTGCCACACCCCTTTAGACAAGTAGTAACGAAACTTTATGGTGTCACCTGGGGAAATGTTGTCTTCTTCAATGACAAAACGTCCAAACTCATCAGAACGATAAGTGGTTTGATAGATACCATTAACCAACACATCAATGCTGATATTGGGTTGAGTTGTACGTTCCAATTGTAAGTTGCCGAACTCTGGCTGACGGTTTCGATTGGTGTAGTAAAGCCCGTCTTCAAGAGTTTGGTTAACCGTAAAAACGCTGCCATCCAACAATACATGCCCTAACTCAAGCGAGCCCTCACCATCGTTAGTCTCAACCGCAATGTTGTAATAAACGATGGGCTGATCTTCTCTCGAATCAATAGACAATCGGGATAAGGAATGTTCGGTGCTTAAAATGGTATCGGAAATAACGTAAACATCGCCGCCCTCTTCACTGTCGTGATATACAGACGTTGCTACTCGTGTCGCTAATCCCACCCCAGCAAGGGGGTCGACCGCAGGTACGTTAGAGGCACGTTTTAATTCTTCGGCTTTCTTGCGGGATTCATTCTTGATCTTCGAGATCACCGCTTCCAGCTCTGTTAACGAACTGAACTCTGGCGACACGGTTAGCCGATAGTCATCAATGTCCCATCGGACTTTGGCAGGGATACACGCTTGTAGGCTGTACCAGTGGATATAGGTTTCAGACTCAATCACTTCAAACTTAATTGATTGGATATTATTGTCATCGCGATAACAAAGCGCTTGCTGGGTATCAACAATATAGGGGGGAGACTCTCTACCCACATCTTGCGGCAGGTAGATTTCACAATAACCCACGTCATCGCACTGCCCGTTCATCTCTAACAGCGAAAAAGCCGCATTGGATATCGATATGAACGGCTCTTCGTAATCATCCATCATGACACGGTAAAAGCTATCACCGACTTGTCCTACTCGCACCTCTATATGAGCAGGATAGAGTTCACTCGCCTCGCTTTCCTGTTCTGACTGCGAATAAGCGACAAATGGAAGCAAAGAGCAAAGCAAGACAAGTCGACATAACAGGTGCTGGAACATGAATCTTATCGTCACTCAATCGAGCGCGTAAGCACTGACAGCATACAGCTCAAGTTATAGAACACATTCGTGCAAAGACTCGTCGTTTTGAACCAGTGAAATCTTTGAGCCTTTTGGAAGCGATTTGGTTAATTCAGCATTACGCAGCAACACCACCTTTTCGCTGTGTTCGTCGACATTCAGTTTGGCGCTGAACTGAAACTTACCGTCATTGGTGATCTTGAGGCTCTGTTCATCACATTCAAACTTAACATCTTGGACCTGTTCACCTTTTTGTACGTAAACCGGCACATAACTATTGATGTGGAAGTTAAGCTGGAACGCTGAACCATTGTTAGATCGCACCTTTCTGGACAGGTCTGGCGGTGAGGCTTCGGGCGCTTTCGCTATCGGAGAGAACCATAGATAAGCACGGTATTCACCATCAGGCATGTCCGCAGGTAAGGCGTTCATACGCAGGCGAACGGTGCGCCTTTGGTTAGGC
Source organism: Vibrio sp. 99K-1 (assembly GCF_013114585.1). Taxonomy (NCBI): domain Bacteria; kingdom Pseudomonadati; phylum Pseudomonadota; class Gammaproteobacteria; order Vibrionales; family Vibrionaceae; genus Vibrio; species Vibrio sp. 99K-1. The sequence continues at coordinate 34,606 of NZ_VTXF01000016.1, read as the reverse complement.
TTCAATTCACGAATAATCGGTGGTGACACTTTAATCCAATCAGCGATGTTTTCAGACTCAGCAATATTGGCATCGGTACGCACCAACCCAATCGCCTTTACTGGTCGATAGATAGGTTTTATCTCTAATCGAATCGGTTCATCTGAATTGTTTTCTACCACGATTTTTTCTGTCACAGAGGTATCAGCATCTAAGACGAAACGTGTTGGTGCAATAAGGAGTTGAGCATAGGCTTGTGCAGTGAAAAGTAAGCCGACAATACATGAGATAAATAACTTCATTTATAATTAACCTCAAAAGGAATGGTACTGGTATAAACGCCAGCTGGGTGATTCGCGCCGATTTTTACTCTTGCGCCAATACACAGCAGTTTACTTCTGCCATTCCCTTTTATTTTCGCTCTGCCCCTTTTCGACAAGCCACAGCCAAAATAGAACTTTTTGATACGAAGACGTTTAGACTTTTGGGAATGGTTAAGGTATTGGTTAGATGGGAGCGAAACCACGATCTTTTTCCCTGGCTCACCTTCGACATAAAAGCGCACCACATAAATCTGACTACTCGATGGATTAGCATCGGCATTCTGCCCAGAACCAGAAACATACATGCCCGGAAATTTTACTTCCATATTCTCAGGAATTATTTCCAGAGCATAGAACGGGCTTGAATAAAAAATAAGACCAATATAAGCCGTGTACTTAACTACACATCTAAATAGAGACTTCATAGTAAAAGCGGCTGCAATATAACAGCCACAATATTAGACTAGTTTCATTTAATTACTGGTAAGTTACATCTACTGCAACGTTTGCAGTATAAGTACCAGCGACTAATGTTGCGCTCGAAGTACGTGCAGTGCCACCAATATTAAGATCCGCAGTACCCCCGGTAAGAGTTATCGCGTTATTAAAATCAAATTCTGCCGCGATTGTATTTACGCCGTTAACCAAGTTGGTATCTGAAATACTTACTGTTACCGTATCACCAGACTCTCCAGAAAGCGTAAACGCCGCAGCTCCTGCATCACCTTGAGCGACAACAACATCAGTAGTGTTGTCTGATGTGATGATACCGAAGTCTAAATCACTGGTTTTTGTCATTGTAATTGCTTGTTTTACTTCTAATGTTGCATCAAAAGTGTCACTCACAGCGAAAACGTTCGCTGAAGAGATAGAAAGTGCAGAGACAGCAACAACCTTAAAGACTTTGTTCATTTCTTTAATCCTTTATATAAATTCGACTTTATTATTAGGGTTACCTAACAGCCAACCATAGTTAACAATTAAGTAACAACAATCCTATTTAGAAAATATATATATTGACACTTATTTATAAAGAAATAGAGAGCAGTGAGAATAAGATCACGCAAATTGATATAAATAACACTAATAAAAATAATGGTATTAGAGCATTCCATCCAATAATATATAAAACTCGTTTTACATACTAATTAGTTAGTTAACCATTTATTTAATCAAGTAAAAACCTAATTATTGGAATATATCCAGAAATACCGACCTAGATAAACTTGAAGTCACACCAAAAAACGAAATATATAGATCATCATGTTGCAATAAATTCTCAAAATTGAAACAAGTTAGATTAATCCTCTCATTGTAATAAATTTGAAATATTGAGAAATCAAAGGTTAATTATTTACCCTTACAATTTATGATGTATTAAATTTAAGACATGTCAAATTATCTAACATGATTATTTATTGTGGTCATTAAAACTATAAAATAACATCATTTAGGATAATAATTTCATATCTATGACTGGTTCTACGATTTACTCTAATGACCTATTCAGTTTCATCTCTCAGGAGCGTTTAGTGCAACAAAGCGCGTGACGTTGAAAGCTTGATGTAAGGCAGATACAAGCAGTAACACACTCTTCATAGACTCAGAATGTTTTGGCTATCCAAAGCTGATTCCCCCCCCAAAAAAAAATGGTGTCCCCTCCGAGCGCTTTGTCACACCACTTTGTTGGTTGATCTTGCCAATAAATAAGCAATCTAAGATACCAAGTCCTCGATCGCAGTCTGATTGAATAGGAATGCAGCACTTTCCTGCAATTTATTTGTGATCTGGGTTGCACGCGTACCGCATACTATCAGATACTGAACAAAACTAACCTTCAGCCACAGTACACGATTGCCCGTAGACTGTTCAGGAAATTCAATGAGTTCAGATAATCAGCCAACCTACTTCTTTTTCGATTACGAAACATGGGGCGTGAGCCCAGCAAAAGATCGTCCAAGTCAGTTTGCCGGCGTTCGTACCGACCAAGATTTCAATATTATTGGTGAGCCATTGGTCATCTACTGCCAACCTCCTGCTGATTATCTACCTGCACCTGAAGCTGCACTGATCACTCGCATCACTCCACAAAAAGCCATGTCTCAAGGCCTACCGGAACCTGAGTTTATCGCCAAGATACATGCTGAGCTTGCAAAACCGAACACCACAAGCCTTGGTTACAACAGTATTCGATTCGATGACGAAGTAACGCGATACACCTGTTACCGTAACTTCATTGACCCATATGCTTGGAGCTGGCAAAACGGTAACTCTCGTTGGGATCTATTAGACGTGATGCGTGCCGTACACGCCCTGCGCCCAGAAGGCATTGTTTGGCCAGAGAATGAAGAAGGTTTCCCGAGCTTCAAACTGGAACACCTATCTGTGGCAAATGGCATTGAACACGAAAACGCGCATGATGCGATGGCCGATGTTATTGCGACAATTGAACTCGCGAAAAAGCTGAAAGCCGCACAACCTAAGATGCTTGATTATCTCTACAACATGCGTCACAAACGTAAGTTGAACGAATTAGTCGACATCGTAAACATGACACCTTTGATGCATGTGTCAGGCATGTTTGGTCGTGACTGCAATTACACAAGCTGGATCGTTCCTATGGCGTGGCACCCTACCAATCAAAACGCGGTTATCGTGGTGGACTTGGCAAAAGACCCAAGCCCGCTACTCGAACTTGATACTGATGAGCTTAGAGAAAGGCTTTACACCAAACGCAGCGACCTGAATGAAGATGAACTGCCAGTACCTATTAAGCTCGTTCAACTCAACAAGTGCCCTATTTTAGCGCCAGCAAAAACGTTAACCGCTGAAAATGCTGAAACCATTGGTATTGATCGTCAGCAGTGTTTGAAGAACCTAGCGATCCTACGCGAACACCCAGAAATTCGCGAAAAACTGATTGGCTTATATTCACAGGAACGTGAATACGAAAAGAGCGACGATGTAGATACCCAACTTTACGATGGCTTCTTCTCTCCAGCAGATAAGACCGCGATGAACATCATCCGCGAGACTGATCCAAATAACTTAGCAGCGTTGGATATCACCTTCAGTGACGAACGTATTAAGCCTTTGCTGTTCCGTTACCGCGCTCGCCACTTCCCATGGACACTAGACGAATCTGAACAACTTAAGTGGGCAAACCATTGTCGTGAGTTTTACGAAAGCCGCTTAGAAGAATACATGCTCAACCTAGAAAACCTCGCACATGAACATGAAAGCGACGAAAAGAAAATGGCTATCTTGAAAGCGGTGTATCAATACGTAGAAAAGCTAGCTAGTTAACCCATTATCGAGAGATGTAAAACCTTGAAAGAAAGATTGATCAAACTCGTTTACTGCTTAATCTCCTTCACCTTAATCATAGGTGCTCTCACTGCAGGCAACGCGTTACAGCAATACTTAGACACCTCAATCCCTGGCAGTATTTTTGGCATGTTGATTTTGTTTACTGCCATGGTGATAGGTATTGTGCCTGCGCACTGGGTACAACCTGGTGCCAGCCTAATTATTCGTTTGATGATTTTGCTGTTTGTCCCGATCAGTGTCGGGCTTATGGAACATTTTGACATGCTTATCGCTAACGCACTGCCGATTATGGCAAGCGCGGTGGGCGGCACACTCATCGTATTAGTATCTTTGTCATGGTTCTTAGACCGCTTGCTAGCGAGAGGTAAATAACCATGTGGATTCTATTAACTATTGTGGTGTTTCTGTTTGCCCGTTGGGTAAGTCAGAAAGTGAACTCCCCGCTATGTAACCCGCTTCTAATAAGCATTGGCATCATCATTCCAATTCTGACGTTCTTTAAAGTCCCGTTCGAGACCTACTACGCAGACAATACTTGGATTACGTACATGCTTCAGCCAGCGGTTGTCGCCCTAGCTTATCCTTTATATGAGCAGCTACCTCAAATTCGAGCTAACTGGCGAATCATAACCTTTGCATGCACATTGGGTAGTGTGATGTCGATGACCACAGCGGCAATGATAGCCGTCGCTTTCAAAGCTGACCTAAGTTTGATTGCGAGTCTATTGGGCAAATCAGTCACCACCCCCATTGCAATGGAAGTATCAAGCCATCTTGGTGGTGAAGCGGCTATTGCTGCAATACTGGTTCTTATCGTCGGTTTATTCGGGGCAATTTTTGCTTACCCTATCTACAATCTAATTGGCATTAAGAGCCCTATTGCCAGGGGTTTAACCATGGGCACGGTTTCTCACGCGTTAGGTACGGCGACTTGTGCTGAAAAGAACCAAGAAGATGCGGCTTTCAGTTCACTGGCCTTAGTACTTTGTGGCGTTATCACCTCAATCATCGCACCTAGCGTGTTTGGCATGGTGGTCTGGTTCTATTCCTAGCCTAGACGCTCAAAGCCCGATTTAGCCCAAGCCTAACCCTGTCAATATCAGTGTTTGCTTGGGCTTTTTATTGCCATTTATTCAGCTAATAACAGGCGATTTTGAACAATAAGTGCGATATCAGCTGTAAAAATGGTCCTTGCAATCGATTTCAAGTGTGACCTCACTCTAATTATGCAAACCAATGTAACAACAACAATGCAATAGTGATCGCCATCACAGAAAATTCCTGAGCATTGCATAAACTTAAAGCCTAAGGTCAATTAAGGATTCAACATGAACAGTCGTATTACCCTGGCGCTGGAAAGTACTCCATCATCAATGAAAGCGCTTTTAAGTGACATCGTATTAGCAGACAACTTTGACGCGACATTGTCTCCAGAACAGTTCTCTAGCCTGCGTCAAGCAAGCGGCTTAGCGGATGACGAACTACGTATCGCACTACTTCCTTTTGCTGCAGCGTATTCATACGCTCCGCTATCTGACTTTTACGTTGGCGCGATCGTGCGTGGTTTGTCTGGTACTTTGTACTTTGGTGCAAACCTTGAAATCGCGGGTGCGCAACTTGGCCAAACCGTACACGCAGAGCAATCTGCAATCAGCCACGCCTGGATGAAAGGCGAGCGAGGCATCTCGGACATCACAATTAACTTCAGCCCTTGTGGTCACTGTCGTCAATTTATGAATGAGTTGACTACAGCGAAAGAGCTTAAAGTTCAGCTTCCGCAGCGTGATGAAATGTCACTACAAGAGTACCTGCCTGATTCATTTGGACCTTCTGATCTTGGTGTAACAACAGGCTTGATGTCTGAACTTGATCATAAGTACACGACGGAAGAGACCACTCCTATCGTAGTTGAAGCATTAGCAGCCCTTAACCGCAGCCATGCACCATACACCAAAAATTTAAGTGGTGTGTCACTACAGCTCACAACTGGTGAGATCTTTACTGGTGCTTACGCTGAAAACGCAGCATTCAACCCTAGCCTTCCACCGCTACAAGTTGCGCTGATTCAACTAAAACTTGCGGGCTTCGATTTTGAACAAATTGAAAGTGCAGCATTGGTTGAAATCGCCGAGGGTAGTATCAGTCACCTAGCGGATACGCAATCTACATTAGAAGCGATTAATCCTGATATTCCAGTGACTTACTTAGCAATCTAAGTACATCTAATTAACAACCTTTTAAATAAGCAGCCCATTTTTATAGGGCTGCTTTTTTTATGCTTGTAATTAGCACCACAACTTACGCAAACGTTTGCTTTTGTCGTTTAAATAAGTATGATCACCCCGTTTTCAATCAATCGTTCAAAAGATCGGAAGGAATTTCTATGTTTGGTACTGCTACTCGTGAAAATGCTACTCGTGTACTTCTATTAGGTTCAGGTGAACTTGGCAAAGAAGTGGCTATCGAGTGCCAACGTTTAGGTTTAGAAGTTATTGCTTGTGACCGTTATGCAGATGCGCCGGCTATGCAAGTTGCGCATCGCAGCCATGTATTAGACATGTTAGATGGCGATGCACTTCAAGCCATCATTGAACTAGAAAAACCAGATTACGTGGTGCCTGAAATTGAGGCTATCGCCACCAGCAAGTTGGTCGAGCTTGAAGCTCAAGGCTTGAATGTCGTTCCAACAGCTAACGCCACTAAGCTAACGATGAACCGTGAAGGTATTCGTCGTCTTGCAGCAGAAGAACTCAAGCTAAGCACGTCGCCTTACCGCTTTGCAGACACCTTTGAAGATTTCGCTGCCGCGGTTGAATTTGTCGGTATGCCTTGCGTTGTGAAACCAGTAATGAGTTCTTCAGGCAAAGGCCAGAGCGTTATCAAAACCGAAGAAGATATCCAGAAGTCTTGGGATTACGCACAAGAAGGCGGACGCACTGGTGCGGGGCGTGTAATCGTTGAAGGTTTCATCGACTTTGATTACGAGATCACTCTTCTAACCGTTCGCGCCGTCGACGGTGTCCATTTCTGTGCACCTATCGGCCACCGCCAAGAAGATGGTGATTACCGCGAATCATGGCAGCCACAAATCATGTCAGACAACGCTCTAAAAGCTGCACAATACACAGCAGAGCAAGTGGTTAATGCTTTAGGCGGTCATGGTATCTTTGGCGTAGAGTTGTTCGTTAAAGGTGACCATGTGATCTTCAACGAAGTATCCCCTCGCCCACACGATACTGGCTTAGTGACTTTGATGTCTCAAGACTCATCAGAATTCGCGCTGCACGTACGTGCATTTACAGGTATGCCAATCAAATCAATTACTCAGTATGGCCCATGTGCGTCTGCAGTAATCCTTGGACAAGGCACATCAACGAACATCCGTTTTGAAGGCCTTGCGGAAGCGCTAGATGCACCACAAACACAAGTTCGCCTGTTTGGTAAGCCAGACATCGATGGTCGTCGTCGCCTTGGTGTTGCACTAACACGCCGTAAGAGCACAGAAACCGCGATTGAAGATGCAATCACCAGCGCATCTAAAGTTAAAGTGATTTACTAATTAGGCTTTCACACATGAAGTCTTAACGATCAAAAAGACGGGCCATGCGCCCGTCTTTTCATTGGTGTTATCTTTTCGAAAGCAAACTGAGCTTAGACTTCCGACTCAATCAAGTACACTTCCTCACTGAATCGAGACAAACCTTTCTTAGCAATCTTAGGGTGCTCGTGGTCTGCAATGTCTTGGTTCAATAACGTAACCTTGTAACCCGCAAACAACTGAGCGATTTCTAGTTTAGGTACGCTAAACGGAGGGCCTGCCATTTCATCTTGGTCGTAGTCTAGCGTTACAAGCAGGATCTTGCCGCCAGGCTTCAATAACTGCTTCAAGCGTTCTACATATTGCACTCTCATCTCAGCAGGCAAAGCAACTAAAGAAGCACGATCATAAATAATATCGACCGGCTGAATTGGCGCAGTGAAGTAATCCCCAGTGTAAACACTCAACTCATCAAACTGATAAAGCTCATGTTGGCCGTTAATTTGAGTTACGGTTGGCGTGTAGAAATGCTCAGAGAAAAAAGCTCGAACCGCAATCTGGCTCAATTCCACACCTTGAACGTCTTCATGTTTAGACGCTAGCCAAATCAGGTCTTCACTCTTGCCACACAAAGGAACAAATACACTCTTCTCATAGCTAGGGTCAGTTGCTTTCCAAAACTCAACTAAAAGCGGGTTTACATCTTCAAGGTGGAAACCAATTTGGTTGGCTGCCCATTTATTGTGCCAAAATTCAGGATTATTCATCTTTCGTTCATGTTAAACAGTCATAATGCAAGGGTACAGTATAGAGAAGTAAGAGCAACCTTAGCTTGGCTTAAAGTGCCAAATTGGTTTCGAATAAGACCAGAAACTGGTTAGGTTCAAAGTTCTTAAAATTGCGGAACAAACGCTTGGATTATTTGTCTATATGTTCACATTTTAAAGCAATATTAAACGTTAGAGTTGGTTTCTGTCTTAGCTAGCCCCATTAATACGTAGTGAGTTTAGTTAAGCTTTTTTACTCTTATGCGTTACTGGTTACCCCTTTTAACTACCCGTTTTTGTAACCTTGTATTTTGGAGTTTGAATGAGTGTATTTCTCCGTACGACGGCCCTAATGCTTCTAGTATTGAGCCGAGCGCCTGCATTCGCAGCAGCACCTGTTTCAACGAGTTCAACTGATCAATCGCGCACAGCGTCTTCGCAAAACCAAGTTTCATCAAACGTATTCCGCCACAGCCTAAGCGGCCTATATGGCATCAAGGCATTCGACTCGCGTCCAACTCAGCCTTATACCGACTTCGACATCCTTTACAGCAAAGCTCACCAAGCGCAAGCAGAGCTAGAGACAATCTGTAAAAGTACGGCTCTTCTCACTAATTCAGACGCCCTATTCGCTGGCGTTAAATCTCAAGCTCGCGCTCAAGAGAAAATTGAATTGGAACTGGATGGTGATAACACAAGAATTACCGATCTAGCTCGCGCAACAATCATCGCTAATGATGTAGAAAGCCTAGTTGAAGTGTACGAAGCACTGAGCCGTGAAGCGGACGTAGTAAAAGTGAAAAACAAGTTTAAGTCACCAGCAGATTCTGGCTACCGTGACCTTAACCTGTTGGTTCGCCTACCAAAAACCAACATGATTGCTGAGGTTCAACTTCACCTAAAAGCGATAGCGGATGTGAAAAGTGGCCCTGAACATGAGCTATACGAGATCATCCAAGGCATTGAGCGCCATGCCATTGCCGAAAAGCGCCCAATCAACGACATTGAAGCGGCGCAAATCAATAGCCTAAGACGCCAATCTTTAGAGCTATACCAACAAGCATGGCAACCATACATTACGACTCATATTAAAGCGGCATAACACCAACCTTACCGCTACTACAAAACAAAAACGAACAAGGGCTGCACTCGCAGCCCTTTTTTAATTTCAGTGTTTCTCTTGTGAATCACAAGCGAACGCTATTGGTGGTAATACTCCCGGGAGCGTTCATACAAGTCCAATGGCTTTAAGGTGCTATAAAAAGCAGCGACATCCTGTAAATCCTTATCAGATAGAGACTTCACGACTGACTGCATGTATAAGTCCTGACGTGAATCACTTTTAAAGTCACGCAATTGTTTAAGGATGTAGCTGGATTTCTGCCCCTTAATATTCGGATAAGACTGTACGAAAGGGATGATTTTATCGCCGTGGCACTGGCTACATAAGTTGTTAACGAGCTTTTCACCTGCCATCAAGCTTGGTATGTACGGTTCTGTTTTGTCACCTTGTATTGTCAGTTTTGGCGAAACCTTTCCCACCGTTTCAGTGTTTTCGTCAGTGCATTCGGAGAGTGACATCATAGCAACAGTCGACGTTACCAATAGCAGCGTGAACTTAGTTAGATTCATTATTGCTCTCCCGGCATAGGCGGCATCAGAGCGCTATCAATAGGTTTGCGTCGATACTTGTTCATGTCGATCCCTTTGTCTTGATAGTAGGTACTCAGATAGTCCAGTACTGGGTCCCATGTATCAGACAAGTCCCATAGTCCCTGAGTATCTACCATCCATTGAATGGTTTCACGCCATTGCTCTCGGGTACCACTGTTCTGCGCCACAATAAGACTCGTGTGGCACGCATTACATTGGCCTTTCACTAACTCCCATCCCGGAGCCATGATTAAACCTGAACTCTTATCTACCCCATAGAAAGCCTTCGGGTTATCCGGTACTTCATCGGCATGAACAAGCATTGAGGTTAACAAACTACAGACCAACGCCGCTCTCATAATTCCTTTACGATAAGAGCGCTTGTTGTTCTGACTAGAATTATCACACATGACTTTCCTCACGAAACTCTTACCGCGACTCTATGACAACCATTAAACAGATACCCTTTTGGATTCCATTGTGGCTGAACAACAGGCTGGCTATCACCTTCGCTATCAGTCGCCTTCGCCCAGATCTCATAATAACCTGTCATAGGAAGTTCAAGATCAAGCTCCCATTGCTGCCACGCGCCCTTGTTTACCGGTTTATTCAGCTTGGCATCGTGCCAAGTGGTACCGTAGTCATAACTGACTTGGAGCTTCTCGACGGTTCTCAGCCCAGCCCACGCGTGCCCGCTCACTTTGACCTTTTTACCAAGCGCAAACTCAGTGCCACTCTTTGGCGAGGTAATTAGCGACTTCACAATCATCTCTTCAATGATTTTAAAATCCTTGTTTTCTACTTTTTCACCGGGCGCGATTGGGTGCTTAGGCACTTGATAAGCGGGTGCTGCCATTTTATGACCATCATGAACTTTATTTCGAATACTGATGCCCGTAGTGCACTTTTGAGAGACAGAAGCTGGGCGACCTCCAAATACCGTTCTCAATGGAAAACCGTGAAGATATGGAATAGGTTCGCCATTCATTTCCCATGCAATCAAGGCATTGTCAGTCATTGCGGCTTCAACCGGTACGCCGCGAGAGATCGCTTCACCTTTACCACTTAAATGCTTATCAAAGCCATGGTTGCCCACATAAACCGCGTCATCTTTGATAGCACAGTCTTTTAGCACATCACTGAGCAACACACCTGTCCACTGCGCGCAGTACACGCCTGCATTGTTCCACTGATTGCCTTTAGTGCTTGGGTAAAAGTTATTACGGCTGTTGCCGCCACACTCCAATACTAGGCTTTGAGTATGGTGTTTAAACTTAGATTTGAGTTCCGCTATTGTGTAAGTTTTACTCTGTTTTACAGACTCCCCTTTCACTTCAAACGTCCAAGTATCCGGATCCATTTTATTGAAATCCGGCATTAAACCATTCCATCGAACAAATGGAACATCAGCGGGCGTAACAGCGGGTGCGAGCATGCTTTCTGGCGGATAAGCATTCAAAGGGTTAGTATTTAAAACGGTATAGTAATCCGGCAAATCTTCTGCTTTTGCCCACGTTAACGCATTGATATCCAGGGCCTCTAAACCTTCCGGGCGATTAGCAGCAAACACCCAAGAGACCGGCAACGCAGACGCCGCGGTTGCAGTTAACGCAGCTTTCAGGAACTGTCTTCTATCTAAACTCATTGTTGCGATCCTTTGTGATTCAATGTGTAAAAGTAAGTGGCAAGCTGCTCAATATCTTGCTCAGACAAAAGCTGGGCGACTTTAGACATGGTTTTATCGGAACGTTCTCCACTCTTAAAAGCCGTGAGCTGTTCAACCACGTAAGGCTTGTTCTGCCATTTCAGGTTCGGAATAGAAGGAAAAGAAGTGTCTTGAGTACTGCCATGGCAAGCGACGCACATATTGGCAATTTGTTGGTAATCGGCTGCTTGGCCTATCGCGGGAAATAAAAGCAATACCCAAGCTAAAGCGGCTTTTCGCACACACCCTCCTAAGATCTGGATCAAAAAATCAGTTTGATCGGTCATAAAGTGGACGCATTACAGCAAATAGAGCGGTGTATTTAAATTCAATTAGAATTAACTACCGTTAAGGAGAACTGAACGCTGATTAGAAATTGTACGAGATACGAGATACGAGATACGAGATACGAGATACGAGATACGAGATACGAGATACGAGATACGAGATACGAGATACGAGATACGAGAAGATAAAAGAATGAAAACGGAAGGCAAGAATAAATACGGTGACAAAAACAAAAAGACCACGCTAGGCGTGGTCAATTGCTTGGCTACTTCTCGATTTTAATATTTTCGACACGGGCCTTTAGTTTTTGTCCCGGTCTAAAAGTAACAACACGTCGAGCAGAAATTGGAATGTCTTCACCAGTTTTCGGGTTACGACCAGGTCGCTCGTTTTTCTCGCGAAGATCAAAATTACCAAAACCAGACAGTTTTACCTGTTCGCCATTTTCAAGCGCTTTACGAACTTCTTCGAAAAACACTTCAACCGTTTCCTTGGCATCCCGCTTGCTGTATCCGAGTGTCTCAAACAGGTTCTCAGCCAAATCGGCCTTCGTGAGTGCCATAAAACTTTCCTCAAAGCTATGTTAATCATTGCTACTATCGCCAGTAGCGCCAAAGCATTTACCCTATTCAATCAATGAGATAAGGTCATTTACAAGGAAAGTGTATGCCAAGCTTCTGATTTTCGCCAACTTTTTTATTTGAACTGTAAGATTATTCTTTCAAATCAGAAACATAACACGCTCTTAATTTCATATATATGGCTAAAAAACATCTGCTTAACAGTTTCCAAATAGAACTATATTCCAACTACTATTGATAAATTAGAATTTAAAACTTTAGTTATCTAAATATTAATTTCTGAGACTTTTCTCCTATACCCAATAAAATCAGCCACTTGATTTGATATCAAGGTCAACAAAGATTACTTAATAAGCAGTATTAAATATGAGATTTGTATCATTTCAGCATTTAATTCGAGTTGGTCAATGTAATCTCTGATTGCGTGCTGACTCTTATTGCAATTCCCCCCTAGTCCGAGGGCGTTCAACCCTATAATTCAATGGTGCCACTTAACAAAGTACATTTCACAGCTCGCAATTGATATGTTATAACATATCAAACAGGGTGGATTTTAGTACTTAAAATGAAAGATATTGAAGCGATCATTAAGCACGTCAAGCAAGGATGTAGAGACAATGGAAAACAGTTTACCGCCAAAAGGCTGCTGATACTGCGCGCGTTAGCCCATGCCGATAAAGCGCTGTCTGCCTACGAGTTAGTTGACTATTGCAAAGAGCATTTTGATCAACATGTTCAAGCGATGTCGGTCTACCGAGTCTTGGATTTTTTAGAACAACATCACCTAGCACACAAGATCAAGGTATCAAATAAATACATACTTTGTGATCACATCCTTTGTGAGCACGAACATGGCATCCCACAGTTTTTGATTTGTTCTAAGTGCGACAAGATAAGTGAACAAACCATCAACCCTTCTATTATTCGCGATCTTAAATCTCACGCGAAACAACAAGGATTCACCGTCACAAGCCCTCAGTTAGAGATCAGCTGTGTTTGTGATGAGTGTGCTAAGCCCGAAGTGAATGCGTCCTGCTAAGAATACCTACATCTAATAACTAGATTCCAACCGTATTAGCTTAATTAACAAGGAGAAAGTGAAACGCTATGCCTGCAACGCTCATTAAAAATGCCTACGTGGTCAATGAAGGTACCATTACCGAGACAGATGTATTAATTGTCGACCAACGAATTGAAAAGGTTGCAAGCAATATACAGCCCAATTCAAATTGTGAAGTCATTGAAGCAAAAGGTTGCTACCTCATCCCGGGGATGATTGACGATCAAGTCCATTTTCGCGAGCCTGGGTTAACCCACAAAGGCTCAATCGCTACAGAGTCTCGTGCCGCTGTCGCAGGTGGCATTACTAGCTACATGGAAATGCCAAACGTAAACCCTGCCACTACGACCATTGAAGCCTTAGAGAAAAAATTTGATATCGCAGCACAGAGTTCACTGGCTAACTACTCTTTTTACCTAGGTGCAACTGAAGACAACCTAGAGCAAATCAAACAGCTCGATCCGACCAAGCACTGTGGCGTAAAGGTATTTATGGGTGCTTCAACGGGTAACCTGTTGGTTGAAGATCCTCAAGCACTCGATGCTATATTCCGTGATTCTCCCGTCCTGATTGTCACCCATTGTGAAAGCGGGCCTGTTATCGCTAAAAACCAAGAGCAATTAAGAAAAGAGAAAGCAGATTTCACGATTGAAGACCACCCTATCCTGAGAGATGACAGAGCCTGCTATGCCTCTTCTTCTTATGCCGTTGAGCTCGCTAAAAAGCACAATAGCCAGCTTCATGTATTGCATATCACTACAGAGAAAGAGTTAGCACTATTTGATAAAGGGCCAATCGAAGGTAAGCGCATAACCGCTGAAGCGTGTGTTCATCACCTTTGGTTCAGTAATGAAGATTACCCAAGGTTAGGGAACCAAATCAAATGCAACCCAGCCATCAAATTTCCAAGCGATAGAGAAGCACTACTTGCCGCCCTTAGCACCAATCAAATAGACATCATCGCCACAGACCATGCTCCTCACACATGGGAAGAAAAACAAGTTCCTTATGAGCAAGCGCCTGCCGGTTTACCTCTTGTACAACACGCCCTCTTAACTCTGTTTGACCACGTACATGCCGGAACCATGACCGTAGAACAAGTCGTAGAGAAAACAGCACATAACCCATCCATTCGTTATGGGATACAGGAACGCGGCTATATCCGTGAGGGCTACTTCGCCGATTTAGTGTTAGTCGATCCACTAGCAACAACCTTAGTTAGTAATGACAACAGCTTATATCAATGTGGGTGGTCACCTTTCGCAGGGCACGAATTCTCTGCTCAGATCAAGCACACCTGGGTCAATGGTGCCAAGGTGTATAGCAATCCAGAATCCCCTGATAACCAAAATACGCCTACCGCTATTGTATCAAAAGACATACCGGGTGACATGGTCACTCCAGCAATGAGGCTGTCATTCGAGCGCTAGTTCAGCAGTTATTACCATCAATCAAAAGAAATCAATATGTTAAGAAGAAACCCTAACGGCCATATGCCAAACGTATCGGAAACCTCCTTCATTGATCCAACAGCCATTATTTGTGGCAAGGTGATCATTGAAGATAACGTGTTCATTGGTCCTTATGCCGTGATACGTGCCGATGAGGTTAATGAACACGGCGATATGGAAGCCATCGTGATTAAGCGAGACACCAATATTCAAGATGGTGTGGTTATTCATTCAAAAGCTGGTGCTGCCGTCACTATTGGTGAACGCTCATCCATTGCTCACCGATCGATCATTCATGGTCCTTGTCAGGTCTGTGACGACGTATTTATTGGCTTCAACTCTGTCGTCTTTAATGCGGTGATTGGCAAAGGTTGTGTAATTCGCCATAACTGTGTAGTAGACGGACACGACTTACCTGAGAACTTCCATGTACCACCGATGACCAACATCGGCTCAGAGTTTGATTTAAACAATATCTCAAAGGTACCACCTGAGTATTCTGCGTTTTCAGAATCCGTTGTTTCGGCAAACCATACCCTTGTTCAAGGTTATAGGAGAATTGCCAATGAGCTCTGATAAAAAGCCTCTCTTGGGTATTCCAACCAACATTATTACGGGGTTTCTCGGCGTTGGTAAAACTACCGCGATTCTCAACCTAATGAAGAACAAACCCGCAGATGAAAACTGGGCTATTTTGGTGAACGAATTTGGAGAAATTGGCGTTGATGGCAGTTTGATCCAAGGAAACGACAACAAACAACATGTGTTTATCCGTGAAGTGCCTGGTGGCTGTATGTGTTGTGCAGCGGGATTACCCATGCAGATAGCACTCAATCAGTTGCTTTCTGAGGCGAAGCCAGACCGCTTACTGATTGAGCCTACTGGCCTTGGCCACCCGAAAGAAGTGTTAGAAGTATTATCTTCTGAACATTATCGTAAAGTGCTATCACTGCAAAAGAACATCACCTTGGTAGATGCTCGCAAGCTGTCTGATACTCGTTATTCTGACCACGATACTTTCAACCAACAAATTACCATTGCGGATACGATCGTCGGCAATAAAGTAGACCTTTATAACAAGGGGGATGCCGAAAAACTTGCCGAGTACGTTGCTCAGATTTGTCACCCTGACACTAAGCTGATCTTTGCTCATCACGGTAAGATCCCTTTCGGTGAGTTTGATGGAGACACCAACTTTTACCATCACCAAACTCATGGGCACCATCACCACCATCATCATAAACAAGACAAGCCACTCGCTTCAGAATTACCGATGCCAGAGAGCGGTATGATAAAGGCAAGTAACCAAGGTGAAGGGTTTGAAAGTATTGGTTGGCGATTCGCGGCTGACAAACTGTTCGACCGTCAGCAATTGCTTAAGGTATTAGTTGGACTCAAAGCCGAACGAATGAAAGCGGTGTTCATCACTCAAAGCGGCATCTTTGGTTACAACCTAACGGAAGATGGTCTAACAGAGTGTGAGTTAGATGAGTGCAATGAAACCAGAATAGAAGTCATTGGTTATAGCACCGACAACGATCTAGAAAACCAATTGTTGGCGTGTCAGATTTAGCCGGACCTGGTTAACCCTTACCCCAACCTAAAATCAAAGCCCTATGAATTACTGCATTCATAGGGCTTTTTAACCAATCCGTTATAGGTTCAACACACTAGTTCACCGACACCAAGCGTTTCTCTGCTAATGCCATCGCAATGTTAGCTTTAGCGTAGGCACTCTCGTTGATAAAGTGCGGGTATATGTCTTGTTCACGTTCCCAATAAATATCATATCCAAAGAAAGTCGCCAGTATCGGCTCCCCTTGCTTCACTACCTCGAAATCTCGACCACAGATCGCTGGATGCACAGTAGCAACACGCATACCGTCTGGGCCAAGCGGAACATTCACCTCTTCAACATAGAAGAAAGCATCGTAGTCTTCTAACGCTTGTACTTGGTTGAGGTTGTGCTTCTCAACGTAATCAAGAACCATGGTCAGCATCTGCTTCATCAGTTTAAGCGTGTCGAATTTAAGCGAACCATGTGCCTGAGCGCCCACTTCAATCATCACACCGCACTTCCCGGCAGTACAAAGGTATGGCTGCTCATCCCAAGGCTTTCTATCTTCGAACAGAATATTAGCTTCTGGCATTCGCTGTTTCACATACGCGCCCATTTTTTGATAGAAAGCATCATTGGAAAGCAAGATTAATGTCGCCCCCATATTGCTGGTCGTGTTATGTAAATCCACAATCAGTTGTTGCTCTTTGCTTGCGTGTCTATCTATAAACTGTCGCGCCACTGTGTGCTCAGCTAAAGCAGCAGTGTCGTCTCGGTTAGCATTAGAAAACTGACGGTTTAGGTCCGTATCAAGGTATCGTATGTTCTGCTCTACCGCTTTAGGGTTTGCGATAACTGAATTCGTAGAGAATGTCGAACGATCGGCGGCATACATGCGCTCTTTGATCAGTTTGTTTAGGTAGATTCCAGAAAGCTCGTTACCGTGAGTTCCGGCGACCAGTAGGACTTGCTTGATGTTTTCCATGTAATTGATTTCCAAGTATCGAAGATGCAAGTCACCCTGCGTTATTGTTACAATATAACATAACAATAAGACAAATCATTCTCTAAAAGAGAGAACAAGAAAACACCTGATAACTAGAAGGAAAATCGAGAACCCTAGATAATGATCATACTTCATGTACTCATCCCATCATAAGAAAGCCCCGCGCTTGCGAGGCTTTAATTCATAGTTCAACATCATGGTCATCGGGGTATACAGCTATAAAGGTTACTTCAACCCCCTCTTCGTTAATGAAAACGACATCATGATTGCTTAGCGAGTTTTCTTTCCACTTCTCTGTCACCGGATGTACCGCTACTCACCGCTTTTGCAGGTTTAACGATCAAACCAATCCCGATTAAGAACAACACCGATGCCACTACTTGAGCGAGTGACAACACTTCGTCGTACATAAAGTATCCGCTGATCAACGCGAAGACTGGCACCAGCAAGGTTAACGGTGCAGTTGTGCTTAGTGGATATTGGATTAACAACTTGTTCCACACCCAATAGCCAAATAGCGTGGTTGGATAAGCCTGAAAAAGCACCGCAATCGTTGTGTTCCAATCCCATTGTTCAATCCCCTGCCAAATGATTTGATCCCCGTGTAACATCACAGCAAACAACACCAACGGCGCTGGTGCAAACAACATTCCCCACACATTAAAAGCAAACGCCTGCTTAGTTTTGGAAGCCTTAACAATGACGCCCATTAAGGTCCAACTGCACGCTGCAATCATAATCAAGATAACGCCATTAACGGTGACATTCCCTTTCGCCGCTGAAACTAAAACTGCAAGTGCAGACAGGGCTAACATCGCACCAATTAACTTACGAACCGACGCACTTTCTTTGAAAACCCATACCCCAACTGCCATTCCAATAAGCACGTTGCTTGAAAGCAATACTGAGGAAAGCCCAGATGAGAGGCCTGCTGTGATCGACCATGATGCCATGCCCCAAATACCCACACCAAACACGAAGCCGTAACCCACTAAATAGCGCCAAGCGACATTCGGTCTCGCCACAAAAAATATCACTGGAATCACCGCTAGCGAGAAACGCGCGGCCGTTGCCAGCAACGGATGAACATTAGTTACACCCATTTTAATCATCGAGAAATTGAATCCCCAAATTGCCATCACCAATACCGCTAGCAACAAATCATTTCTTTTCATACTGTCCCCCTCCTTTGTTTTGAAAGAGTATCCCTTGAACAACAAAAGCGGTACAGATACAATTTTTGCAACAAAAACCAGTACAGTTAACTTCAGTCATGAGCATTTACAGAAAACTTGCCAATCAGTTTATTAATGAGATTGAAAGTGGGAAAAGACCTGAAGGTGGGCGCATGCCTTCGCTTCGTCAATTGGCTAAGCAACAAGCCGTCAGCATGTCGACTGTAGTGAGCTGTTACCAAGAGTTAGAATCACAGGGTTGGATTCACTCTCGCCCACAAGCTGGGTATTTTGTTTCTCCTCATAAGCCTGCTCACTCAACGCCTGAGTGGGCACAGTTTGAGAGTAAGGTTTCCAGAGTTAAGCAAACTTCATCGACTCACAACTCAATCAATGGTCCTTTAGGTGTCTCTAGCACCACCAATGATGAGCAATCGGTCGTTGAGCTAGAGCGCAGTTTCCGCCGATCTATAAAACGCATGGGGAACAGACTCAACCATTACCCTGATACTCAAGGCGAGCCGATATTACGACAAGCATTGTCCACTCACTTTGCCAAGCTTGATGTGCACTTTACGCCCGACGAGATGGTCATTACCGCTGGCTGTATGTCGGCGATTAAGGCCGCTCTTGAATCATGCACCAAAGAGGGTGACACCATTGCCATCAGTTCACCATGCTTCAACGGTATACTGGAATTACTTGGCAAGATGTCGCGAAAGATCATTGAGATCCCTTCTTTAGATGACGGTGTAGACCTACAACAGTTAGAAACACATCTGAAAAGCAAGCGGGTCGATGCCGCTATCTTCTGTACCTCGCATATGAACCCTCAAGGGATCAATATGTCTGCCAGTCAAAAGCAGAAATTGGCAGCATTGGCGAATGAATATCGAGTGCCGATCATTGAAGATGATGTCTACCTGGAACTCTCTTATTCTTCGCACACTCCACTGCCTGCCAAATACTATGACAAAGGTGGTTATGTTTTATGGTGTGGTTCTGTCTCGAAGAGCTTATCACCGAGTTACCGCTTAGGATGGTGCTTACCGGGAAGGTATATCAATGAGTACAAGGCACAGTTTTCTGCTGCAAGCTACGGCGTTGCTCTACCCACTCAACTCGCTGTCGCTGACTTTATTGAATCTGGTCAATACGCAAAACACGTTCGAAGAAGATGCTCTCAAATCCTATCGTTGCGCCAGCAATACCTCAACTATTTAACCCAACACCTGCCTCCAGATGTAAAGATCAGTAACCCACAAGGTGGCATGGTACTTTGGCTACAGATTCCAAATCTGAATCAACCAATTTTTGCTCAAGCCGTTACCGAGAAAAGGATTGATATTCGACTTGGACACCTATTCAGTACTCTTGATCTCTATAGCAACTGCTTACGCATCAACATTGGTTATTCGCTAGAGGGAGCGGCCAAACAACAGCTAGATGACTTGATTAAACTTATCCGACAATGTGTCAGCAAATAGCCTCCACCCAAGCTTTGAACTTTAGTTTTTTCATCGTTATTTATTATAAAAAAGGCATTTATTATTCTGATTTGAACGGGGCTAAAGCTCGTTACCGTAAGGAAATCCACTCACCTTAAAACCCATAAATATTGAGTTTGCAAGGGTGTGCCCATTTATGCAACTTAGCTAATGACACCTCATTTTTTGTCGTCAATATACACCCGTCAGCGCTGGCGTTATCCTGTATATGAAGAGAATAATTATGAGTGATAAAACCAAAAATAAACCACTACCTTCCTTTATTGAAGAACGCTTAAACCATTACATTGAAGATCTCATTACCCAGAACGAAAGCCAAACACACTTAGTTCTGGGTCAACGTCCTAGGCGCAATTCAGTTGTGATGCAAAGCAATGATTACCTTGCGCTATCGCACAACAAACAGATTCAACAAGCCCACCAGCACGCGATTGCTGAACATGATGACAACATCGTCATGTCGGCGATTTTCTTACAAGACGAGGATTCAAAACCCGCCTTTGAAAATGAGCTCGCGAGCTACGTAGGTATGGAAAGCTGCTTGCTGTCTCAGTCTGGCTGGGCGGCGAACATCGGCTTACTGCAAACCATCTGCCCACCACAAACTCCTGTGTATATTGATTTCTTTGCCCACATGTCTTTATGGGAAGGTATTCGATCCGCAGGCGCGAGTGCGCATCCATTTATGCACAATAATATGAGCCACCTGCGCATGCAGCTTGAGCGGTACGGCTCTGGCGTCATAGTTGTGGATTCGGTCTATAGCACCATTGGCACAATTACCCCACTCCGCGACATCTACGAAATGGCGCAAGAGTTTGATTGTGCACTCGTGGTTGATGAATCGCATTCTCTGGGGACTCATGGCACCAAAGGTGCTGGCCTCGTTGAAGCACTTGGGCTGACTAACCAAGTCGATTTTATTACTGTCAGCTTGGCCAAAACCTTTGCTTACCGTGCTGGCGCAATCCTTGGGCCAAAGCAGCTATCGGAAACACTTCCCTTTGTCGCGTACCCTGCGATTTTTAGTTCAACCGTATTACCACATGAGGTCGCTCGCTTAGAAACAACCTTAGCGGTAATAAAAGAGTCCGATGAAAAGCGAGAAGCCCTATTCAAGCGCGCCAAATCGCTCACTACAGGCCTTAAACAGATTGGCTTTAACATCCGCAGTGAATCTCAGATAATCGCTTTAGAGTGTGGTAGTGAGAGAAATACTGAACGTGTGCGTGATTTCTTAGAGGAACGGGATGTGTTCGGTGCGGTTTTCTGCCGTCCTGCAACTGGCAAGAACAAAAACATCATCCGCTTCTCTGTGAATGCAGATATGACACCAAGTGATGTCGAACATGTGCTCACGGTTTGTCACCAGGCATATCATCATCCAGAACTAGAGTTCGTTTAACTCGGGGCACATTAATTTAATCACCAACTAAACGGCAGGACGGAATGGACGCTATCATGTCGAAAAACTAAAAGAGCCCAGCCTATTGCTGAGCTCTTCATCAAATTAACTTGGTCTACTTCAAACCTCAAACACAGTCGCGTACAAGCCCACTATATCCAATGGGCAATCTTGTCGAATAATCGGTTCTTGTCTGCCGGTTTCACAATAAAGTCCGACATGCCTGATGACTCCATTTTCTCTAGCGTAACTGGCGAGCTGTCCCCCGTATGCGCAATAATCGGCACCGAAGAATAAGGCTTATTCGCGCTTCTAATGAGTCGAGAAGCTTCGACGCCGTCCATAATGGGCATTTCAATATCCATCAAAACTAAATCAATGGCCTCTGAATCTAGAGCATCTAATGCCTGTTGACCGTCCTCTTTCTGTACCACATCAAAGCCTTGTTTTTCCAACAACATCGCCGTAAAACGACGTAGAGACTCGTTATCGTCCACGACCATAATGGTACGCTTATTTGCATTTTCAATCGGCTTAGCGGCCACCGAAGGCATCACGTAATTCGAGTCAAACAATAAACGGTCAATCGTTGCTTTGGTATTCAGCAGCCATACTTGAGTTTCGACCCAAATCGGTTCAAATGAAATATTCCTCACCCGTTGAATAGGATGATGTTCATACAAGTAAACA
The DNA here is from genome assembly GCF_013114585.1 of Vibrio sp. 99K-1. Classification (NCBI taxonomy): domain Bacteria; kingdom Pseudomonadati; phylum Pseudomonadota; class Gammaproteobacteria; order Vibrionales; family Vibrionaceae; genus Vibrio; species Vibrio sp. 99K-1. The sequence continues at coordinate 12,589 of NZ_VTXF01000016.1, read as the reverse complement.
ATTCGCGCTTCTGTAAACGACAACAAAGACTCGAGCTTATCAAGGCTGCTTGCCCTCAAATCCAAACTCTCCATGTCGACGAATACTAAATCAAATTCGAACTGATACTCTTTGTTTTTAAGTGCTGATGCCACATCCAAAGTCGTGAGGTCAAATCCCATAAATCGAGACATTTCCGTCATTTTCTTATTCAGGACGGTTTGATCACTCACCATCAGTACCGACTTCAATTTCCTCAATTCACTCTTAATTTCATTGACGGAATTTGACGTCAAGGATGGGAATGTCATCGTGAACTGAGTCCACTGTTCCACCTCTGATTGGCATTTGATCTCACCACCAAACGAGCGCATCACCTTCTGACAAAATGGTAGGCCTAACCCGTAGTTGCCTGATTTACCTGTCGTATAGAAATCTTGGAAGATGCGACGGATAGCATCACTCGAAATCCCAGATCCGTTATCCGTCACTACAATTTGATTGGTCACGTCATCACTGCTCATGGTGACATGGATATGAAAATCTTCAGGGCTACGATGATGGAAAGCATTTTTGAATAGGTTGTACATCACGTACTTCAGTAAGGTATCACTCCCTAAGAAGTCAAAGTCGTTTTGCACATCCAAAGATATGGCTGATTTGTCTGCAGCGCGCTTGTAGTTAAAGCTGTCGATTGAGTCCTCAATCACTGATTGCGCGGAGTGCTTTTTGAAGGTAGAACGAGATACACGATTCTCATCAATTGACGTTAAAAGCAGATCAATAGTTTCGTTGCCTGAATGGATGATTTCCATCGCCTCATCACCGACGTCACGCAGCTGTTTTAACTCTTCGACGCTTAGCGAATATGGCTCTTTGATGTCCCCACTCTTTGGGTTTGGCAGTATCGATTGAATAACATCAATAGAAGTTAACAAGCCACTAAGAGGGTTTCTCATTTCGTGTGCAATACCAGCACCAAAAGATTTTGCCAGGGATACCTTATTCTCGTGTTCCACCTGATTGCGGAAATAGAACAGGTTACCGAATAGATAGATAAACAAGAAAATCGGCACATGCGTCCAGTTCATGTTTATCTCAAGATAGAAGCCTTGTGCCACCCAAGCACACAACGTCGCAATCCCTATTCCGGCAAAGGTTTGTGCAAACATCACTCTTGTGACGTGAACCAAAAGAATATGAAGGAATATTGCCGACATGAAAGACATGACCCAAACATTGGACCAATTGTTCATTAGCAACATGTAGAAGAAGAAACACGGCAGACAGAGCGTAATCGCGACTTGATAATACGCAGGTAGATACTTTCGCCATTCGAAGGGAACGTGTTTACGGAAAATGATACCGAAGAACAACACCGAGCATAATAGGCGGAGAGTCAGATTTTCATAAGGCTGCGGGAACAGATACTCCCACACAACAAAGTAAACAGGGAAACCGACAAAGCCCATCCAACCTACGAGGGTTAGATTCGGTTCAGCATATTGATAAACTTTACGAATAGCGTTCATACGAAATTCTTTATTCTCTAAGCCCAGACGTTTACTCATTTTATAATTGAGTTTTTGTTTTTATTATAACCGAACGATTATATTACACATCACCTCCGAGCAGTGAGGTTTGAATCAAATATATACGCGCTTTTGCATTTAATCTGTTTCAGCCCAGTTGCCAAATACACGAAGACCTCGTTGATACGAGGCCTAATATTGATTTCATTACGTGTTATCTGTCACGCATAAAGCTAGCGTATCGGCAGGTAGATGTTAGTGAGCAAATCACATTCATCCACCTCATGGACTAGATTCACGTACTGGAAAAAGCACGGAAAATCCCTCAAAGATTCGCCACTCTTAGGTAACCACTCACGATATAAGTAGCTGACCGTGTCAGCAATTAAATCATGGTTGCCCTTATGAACAGCAACCGCACAGCGACCACCCGGAATAGTCCCCTTCTTAACACCAAACATATTTTCTGGCACATCCCCGTTATGACTTCCGCAAATATCGAAACGATAGTCATCTTCAGGGGTATCTGAAGGGTCAGAATAAGCCACACCAAATGTGTCACTGGTTTTTACCGGAGAAAAACCCGTCGACTTCCTCCAATCAATAAATTTAGCAGCAGTATTGTAAACCAGCTTTGGGCTTCCTTTATGCTCAATCAGTGCAACCTCTGTTTCGTAAAAATCGACGACTTTCACATCCATTATCTTTTCTCCACTCTTTGGTGAGTTAAACTCATACTTTGAACGCCAATATGGCCAGTTGGGTTGTTTTCTAAATTGAGAAGGTGTCTGCTCAAAGTGCCTCGAAAATGCTCGAGAGAAGGCTTCAAGACTCTCAAAGTGGGCCTCCAATGCAATATCGGTGACACTGTACTCGGGCTCAAAAGCTAAACGAAAAGAAGCGCGCTTTAACCGAGCAAACAACACATACTGAATAGTGCTAATCCCCATAAACGACTTAAAGATCCGGTGAAAGTGGTACTTTGAACTCGCCGCCACTGAGCTCAGCTGTTCCAAAGTTAATGACTCATCCAAATGTCTATCAATGAAGTCACACACATTTCGTATTCGTCGTTCATGATGTTTCGCTACATTCATTTTTGTTACCCAATAAAGAATTCGAAGAGATAATACCGACGAGGCGTTAAGTTCGCCTGATTGAGATTGCGAGACTGACTTAACTGTTGTGTTTAATTCTATATTAAGTGATAACAAAAGGCTCTTTAGCCAATACAGCACTAAAGAGCCTAATCCTACTCAACAATAGATATTGAGCATTGTGATGCCTACTGCATTACAAACTGGGCTAGTTCAGTTCCAACATCGCATTAATCCGAACTATTTCTTGCTGCCATTTCACTTGCAGATCAGGCTTCTGATGCTTTGCTTTACGAGCTTGGTCCTTACTGAGTAATTCTTCGAGCTCGAATAGCCTTTCTAAAAGGCCCTCTTCATCATTTTGCGACTGCTTATCATCTGTTTTAAGCAGCTCAGAACCTGAATCGACACAGGCTTTAGAGTTAGACTGAATCGTCGCAGAGCAAGGTTCCACGTTATGACCTTGATGGCTGACAGACATCGCCTCATACACCGCATCTAAGTAAGTCATTTCCATAAGTTGACCGTCATTGATGTACCAGAATCTATTGCATGATTTTTCGATCAACTCTCGATCATGGCTGACCAACAGTAGCCCCCCGTCGAATTGAGTTAAGCAATTCGCAAGCTCTTCCTTACCTTCAATATCAAGGTGGTTAGTGGGCTCATCCAACAACAGGAAGTGATACTTCGCTAGCGATAGCCCAACGAACAGCAGTCGTGAACGCTCTCCACCACTCAGCTCAGCGATCTTTTGCTCGTGCCTTTCGTAGGTAAAACCCGCGCTAATCAAAGCCATTTTCCTAGCTTCCTGAGACACAGGATAAAATGAGTAAAGTGAATCCAGTAGTGAATGGTCATCACGTAATTGGTGCAAGCTTTGATCGTAATACCCGACTTCGGCATTGAGGTGAAAATAATCATTATCTCCAAGTTGAGACGCCTGATAATTCGCCCACAGTACTTTCAGAAGCGATGACTTACCCGACCCATTTTTGCCTAACACAGCAACACGGTCACCGCTCTTTATCTGTTGGAACAGCACTTCAAACAGTGGCGCTTGGTCGTCAGCGGCGGTAATTGGCACCTCCGACAATTCAAGTAGTCGATTGGCCTTCATGGATTCACCGGACAAACTTAGTGTCCATGGTTCAACGGAGTCTAAACGAGTCATGGTCGAGCGTAACCCTTCGGCTCGCTTTTCCATGCTTTTTGCTTTTCGTGACAGACCTTCATTGTCAAAGTCGCGCCCCCAAATCGCTAAACGATGAGCGCTCTTTTCGATGCGATCGATCTCTTTCTTTTCTGCTTGTTGCCTTTCAGCATCCGTTCGATCTTTATCTTCCAATGCTTTTCGAGCTTCGGTGCACCTTTGGCTAAAGCTAAGTATCCTTTTGTCACGTAACACCCAAGTAGAATCAGTGACGTGGTCGAGTAATCGTTGATCATGCGAAACCATGACAAACGTCCCTCTCCAACCTTTCAGGAACTGCTCTAACCAAAGTAACGTCGGTAGATCTAAGTGGTTACTTGGTTCATCTAGCAACAGGACATCTGGCTCAAGAATCAATGCTCTCGCGACTAACACTCGCGCGTATTGACCGCCACTTAAAGTGCCTATTGGCTGGTTCCAATAGCTTTCATCAAACCCTAAATTAGAAAGAGTAATTTGCGCACGCCATTGTTCTGTTTGCTGCATGTTTAAAGGAAGGTTATCGGTCACAGCATCAAGCATTGAGAGACTCAACAGTCGCTTGGGTAGGTGTTGCTCAATCAAAGCAACTACGGCATTCGAAGCAAAGGAAACATTCCCCACAAAGTCTGGTAAATCTTTGTTTAACAGACGTAATAAAGTACTTTTGCCACAGCCATTACTGCCTATAAGGCCAATGCGGTCACCTTTTTTAATGGTAAAGGAAAGCCCATCAAATAGGCGGCATGATGTTAGATCGTAAGAAATGGATGATGTAGATATTAATGTAGTCATTTGTTTACTCAAGTTTCAAGCGCAACAAAGCGCTGTCGTCATTCGCTGACAACAACCAAGTAAACTAGAGTGAAGAAACTCTATTGAAGGTTATATTGAAATGCTTCGCTCAAGTTTTGGTTATCGCAGCACGATAGTGTTAAAACTTGAGTTTTGGTCGTACCAAAAAATATGCGCGAAGTTAAATTCACACACTTTCATAAAAATCCTCCTTATATTTGTCTTGAGTTGAACATTAGCGCTAAAAGTAAATCACATTAATCGATGAGTCAAAATATTTAGTCGCTTCGTCTTGGGCTTGATTTACAACGTTAGGTGACTGTTACCCGGTGCATTTTTCGTGGAGTATCACCATAATCAATAACGGCATAATGCTGAGTGACCCTGTTGTCCCATATCGCCATTGAGCCCTTGTTCCATTTAAAACGCACTTGATATTCTGGTCGTCGTGCAATTTCAAACAGCTGGCTAAGTAATGAATCACTTTCTTCACGCTCAAGCTCAAGCTCATTGATGTAACGGGTAAATTGCTCGTTGATATATAACGTCTCTTTGCCCGTTTCTGGATGAACTTGCACTAAGGGATGTACCACAGGCGGGTTTTCTTGCGCAGTTTTCAGCAGCGACTTATGCCAATCTAGCTCGATTTGGTCCGATTCAATACCCTCAAATGCGACTAACGAATGCGTTGCCGATAAGCCCCTTAGCTTGTCTTTCATGCTTTCATCTAATGAATCAAACACTGCGGTCATTGAACACCAAATCGTGTCGCCACCGACATCCGGTACATGTTGAGCATGTAATAGAGAGGCTTTAGATGGCAGCTCCCGCCAAGTTAAGTCGGTATGCCAATAACTCTCCATTGGCGCATTACCTCGAGTAGTTTCTATCACACTGACTTGCGGAACTTGTTCTACACGCGGAAAGAAAGGATGAGCGGGTTCGAGATCTCCAAACCGTTTTGCAAGTGCTAAGTGTTGTTCTGGAGAGAGGCTTTGTTCATCCAAGAAAATGACTTGATAAGTAACAAGTGCTTTGTACACATCATCGAGTTCACTCTCACTGCAATCCGAAAGACTTAATCCATGAATACGAGCGCCAATGTGAGGTGTAATGGGTTCAATTTTCAACATACTTTCGCTTATCGGTTAAGAGATATTAAGGGGAAGTCATTTAGCTACTCGTTATTAAACCGGACAGAACCGATTTTTCTTTCCTTACCACGCAACATAAAACGCGTTTATTCGAAAAACAAAAGAAAAGAGCCCCTACACTGGAGCTCTTTTTGTTTGTTGATACTTCCTGTATCCGTAGACAAGTCCAATCTGTAGTACTTTCACCGAAAGCCAGATCATCGATATCTCCAGTTGTGTATCACTATTAAATCTAGCATACAAACTTCGAGCTTTTCTGAGACGTAACCGAAAGTTCGTCGAAGTACCGCCAATTCCTGCTTATCAACCAAAGCAAGCAACGCCATATCCTTTTTTTGCCTCCTACAAACCAAAAACAAAGCCCACAACAGGGTGAGCTTTGGTTATCAGTCTTCTGAACTGACTAAACTAGTGAGTAACTTTTTGAAACCATTGTTCAAACCAAAAGTTAAAAGTTTGCTTGAAGCGTCAAACCACTGTACGCCGAGTATGCATTCAACATCACGTGATATCTGCCGCTTTGGGTGACATTCACCGTACAAGTCTCGCTGTTGCCCGATCGGTAAGGTCGGCAGTCCCACGTACTAAGCGTTGGTTTATCCCCGAAACGTAGATACAGATCCGCATCGCCTGTGCCACCAATGGTGACCACTGTCAGCTGTTGACCCTGCTCTAAGTCCATGTAGAAGTAATCCTTTTGCCCTCGGCTGCCACTCAGTCCATTAACCGGCACGCCAGAGACTAGTTTTCCATCTGGATCTGGTCCAGGTGTTGGACCACCGCAATCCGGTTCACAGCCACTATCAGTCAAACTATACAGCAGTTTATTGGTGGTTCCTCTTGTGTCAGAAACCTTATTCTCCGAGGCTCTTGAGTTCAGTAACCCTGCGAGTTGAAGCGGTGTTAAGCCATTGTTTTCCTGTAAGTACAAGGCTGCAACGCCCGCAACATGTGGCGTCGCCATGGAAGTTCCGCTAATCGTTTTATAGCCGCCATCATACCAAGCAGACTTAATTTGAGATCCCGGTGCGAATAGATCAACACAGCTGCCCCAGTTCGAGAAGCTTGAACGCGAATCAGAGCTGGTTGTGGAGCCCACCGTCACACCACTTGGTACACGAGCTGGTGATGTATTACACGCATCGGCATTTGAGTTACCCGCTGCCAACATAAAGCTCACGCCGGATTGAATTGCGCCTTGTACCGCGCTATCCAATGCGGTTGAACGACCGCCACCTAAGCTCATGTTGGCGACTGAAGGCCCTGATGCATTTTGAGCAACCCAGTCCACACCAGATATTACGCCAGATGTGGTTCCTGAACCCGAACAACTAAGTACTCTTACCCCAACAATATCGACATTTTTAGCCACACCGTACTGGCTACCGCCAATCGTTCCTGCAACGTGGGTACCATGCCCATTACAGTCACTCGAATCAGCATCATTATCCACGAAATCATAGCCAGAAACCGAGCGCCCGCCGAATTCCTCATGATTATTATTAACGCCCGTATCAATCACGTATGCTGTTACGCCAGAGCCATCAAAATTGGCATTATAGTTTCGGTCCAAAGGAAGACTTCTTTGATCAATTCGGTCTAGCCCCCAAATCGCGTTACTTTGAACGGCTTCATTTGAAACAACAGGATCGATACTGAGTATTTGGTCTTGTTCTATATATTCAACGCGAGAATCACGTCTGAGTTGCTTTAATTGAAGTGCGTCTAGATTTGCCACAAAGCCAATAATGGAGCTATCAAAAACATCGTCTGTTTTGATTGAAAACGAATTGGCCATCTGGCCTACCGTTTGTTGAGTGAACTGCTGTAATCCAGCCGCGTCATTCATTAGCATCTGTGGTTGTTTCAATACAACAATATAACGATCAGTGATCGCATCATCTGATGAAGCCAACATCAGTGGAGCAATAGGTTGTTGTAAGTTTTCAGTTGAATTTAAAGCCGAACCTTGAGCCAAACTTGATGCAGAATAGATACCAAATGTGGCTGCAATACAACAACTTAATACTTTCTTTAACATAGCTTGTTCCTTGATATTTTAGGTTTATTGGTTGTTACCTACGACAAACACGAAAATGCAGACAGCTAGCGTTATACGCTCAATACGTGAAGCAACAGTGTTACAAATTCAACCTAAGACAATACGAATGAGATTGCTTATTAATTTATATTCATCTCACTAGGAACTTCGAGTGGGGGCAAACTATTTTGAAAAGCTTATGCAATCACATTTTATATAATTTGATCAAAAGCTCTAATTTTAACAAAAGTCGAATGGTTGGTTAAAAATGGTGTATGTGAGAGGGATCATCTTTACTATTGACATATTACACACCAAAAATCCCGCAAAAACTCAAAAATACAGCATCAAAATTAAAGGTGATTAGTCCTGCTTATAGTGAATAAATATTATTAATTGTACTCGCAGGCAGCTTATCTCTATCTTGGCTACATTACCCAACACCATAAACCAACGCGATTACACAGGGAAAACGATGACCGCCATTACCGATTTAGACATTCTGTTAAAGTCCATGTCACCTGAGCTCATTGAAGGTGATTATGTTTTTTGTACGGTAGATGGAGGACTAGCCGACTATGTCCACCTCAATCCGATGGCGACCTTTCGAGAAAAAGAAGGGTTAACTTTGGTGCTGACAGAAGAAGTGGCGACTCAAGCGCAGTTAAGTTTCGACGGTGTATTTAGCATGATCACTTTATCGGTACACTCGAGCCTAGAAGCCGTCGGGTTAACAGCCGCCTTTGCGACTAAACTTGGCTCGTACGGCATCAGTGCCAATGTGATTGCAGGCTATTATCACGATCATATCTTCGTCCAAAAGCACAAAGCTGATCAAGCCATGAGCGCACTTCGAGAATTCTCAGAAGCAAACTAGCAGAAGCGAACTAGTAACATAAGCGCTCTAAGTAGATGAGTTCGCTTGTTCACGGATAAAGCTGACCAAGAGCTTGGTGAGATGCGTGTGATAGCTCATTGACCGATAATGGATGTAAATCGTTAGTGGGGCTAATTCAAGGTCTAACCGTTGTTCGACTAACGAGCCCCCGTCCAACTCATCTCGACAGAATTCTCTTGGTAACGCTACAAAACCTAACCCTTTGACAGCTATAGCTTTAGCGATAAACCCGCCATCAACATTGATGTCTGACTTGATAGCCACACTCTTCAAGCCTTCTGGCCCACTAAATATCCAGGGGTTACCAGCAAAAGCTTTGTAACTTGAAATACAAGGCATTGCGGACAGCTCCTCAACTGTGGTCGGTGAGCCATATTCCGCCAGACAAGATGGCGAAGCTAAAACCGAACTCTCCCATTGACACAATGGCCGTGAAACCCAGTCGCGATCATCAAGCGAGCCTCGCTCAAAACTAATAACGATATCAGGATCGCTGTTTAACGCGCTTTCTATCGACGTACTGTGTTCGCAAAACAGAGAAACATTGGGGTAGCTAAGAGCAAAATCAGCGAGCACATCACCAATGAAAGGGATGTCTGGTGAGCTCACGCGAATACTGCCTTTCATTGACTCCGTTGAAATGCTGACGTTTTGCAATGTTTGGCTCAATTGACGAAGAGGCTCTCGGATTTCGTTGTAAAGCATTTCACCGGCCGAAGTTGGCGTCACCTTTCTGGTTGTCCGGTAGAACAATTTATTGCCAAGCTCAGCTTCAAGCTGTTGAACATGTCTACTTACCGTTGAGCTAGGAATTAGCAAGCGTTGTGATGCCTTTACAAAACTACTCTGTTCAAAGACACAAATAAATGAGTTCAACCAAGCGTTATCGATCCTTTCCAATTCATTATCCCAAAACTGCTAATACTGAATCTAATATTAGCCTATTTTTCAGGATTATTTATCACGATAAGGTACAGAAAATTCGCTAAGGAGAACAAATTATGACAGCAATCAAATCGAAAATTTTTGAGCGCGATGGATACCAACTCAAAGTAGAGCAGCATGGTAAAGGACCGAAATTATTGATTATTGGCAGTGTTGATTATTACAAAAGAGTGATTCCAACAAGGCTTCACGATCACTTTACTTGTCTGTACCTAGATCATCGAGGCTTTGCTCAAACCTTAAACGACAAGCATAACAACACCATCACTCTAGACATTATTTCCAAGGATATTGAAGCTACCTGCGATCATTTCAATATTCGTAAAACCAGTATTCTGGGGCATTCCGGACACGCGTACATGGCACTCCATTTCGCGAGTTTGACCGATATTCAGATTAATAAAGTAATGGTAGTAGGTGCTCCGCCAAACCTGTCGGAGGCGATGAAAGCTAAGCAATTTCTTTACTGGGAGAACAATGCCTCACACGAGCGAAAGCGCCTTTTGGAGCAAAGCCTTGGAAAGCTTGAACACGATATAAACAGAGAACCACATAGGAAGTTTGCGCACTTGTGTCATAGACTAGGCCCGATGCGTTGGGCAGATCCTAGCTTTAATGAGCTCCCCCTTTGGGAGCAAGTTACAACCAATACGGCGCTACTGGATTCGCTCTGGGGTGATGCCTTTGGCAAAATAAACCTCGCTACGCTACCCCATGCTAACCAACTGGATGTTACAGTCGCCATTGGTGAGCTTGATTTCAGCATCGCACCTTTGGATACGTGGTTGCCTTTAAAAGAGACATTTGGCTCGCTTGAACTAGTGGCGCTTAAAGGTGTATCTCATACTCCGATGTTCGAAACACCCAAGGAGTTTGTTGAGCTAATGTGTCATCACCTACTAGGTTAAACCAACGACCTGTCTAACAGACATTCGAGAATCAGAAGACTGCAACTAGCAAGCACAAAAAAAGCGACGCAATGTACGTCGCTTTGGCTTATTGCTTAACGCAAACAGGCTGATCAGGCATCAGTCCATTAAATGCTTAAGCAAGCTTAAAAGTCGCCACTTTGTCACTTAAACCAGCGGCTTGGCTCTTAAGTTCATTCGACTCAGTTAAACTGTCCTGAGCACCTACTACCAAGTGGTCAGTTACATCTTTAATGGTCGTAATGTTCTGAGTGATCTCACCCGTCACATGGGTTTGCTCTTCTGCTGCAGTCGCAATTTGAGTCGCCATGTCGCTAATCAAGGCAACCGACGTGTTTATCTCTTCTAGCGCGAGAGAAGCTCGATCGTTGCCTTAATCTCTTCCGTTGAAGAGTGAGTGCGCTGAGAAAGCACACGAACTTCATCGGCTACTACGGCAAAACCACGACCTTGCTCACCGGCACGAGCGGCTTCAATAGCGGCATTCAAAGCAAGCAAGTTCGTTTGCTCCGCAATGCCTTGAATGGTGGCTAATACAGTTGAGATTTCTTGAGCGTGTTTATTCAGATCGCTGATCACACTACCCGCTTCGTTCACTTCATTCGCTAGGTTATTGATGGAACCTTTAGTGTCGACAACTAATGCGTGACCGCTGTTGGTGCTCGTCGCTGAGTCTTGCGCGGCTTTTGCCGTTTGCTCTGCATGCGATGCGATCTCTTGCGTTGCACTCGCCATTTCAGTCACGGCCGTAGCGACCATCGTGATTTCTTGCTGTTGATGGTTTAGCTCATTCACCGAAAGGTTTGCACGTTGTGCGCTCTGTTCAGATTGGCTGTTCAACTGCTCAGATTGACTACGGATATGGCCGATTAGCTGCTGCAAGCTGCCGACAAACGTATTGAAGTTCTGAGCAAGCTCGCCCACTTCATCTTGATTATCAACATTAATGCGTTGAGTTAAGTCACCACTGCCGTTAGCAATTTGCGCCAGAGCTTGAGACACATGATTCAGTGGACGGAATAGAATGGTGCAAAGTAAGTTAAATAGTACAGTACAAACCACAACCACCAGCAATGTCACCAACACCTGACCGATAACAGCATCAAAGAGTGGCGCGACCAAAGAGTCATGATTCACCACGCTAATCGTAATTAGATTGGTTCCATCAATCGTGCGTGCGTACAGCACATAATCAGTCCCGTTCAACTCAATGGAAATGTCCTTACCGCTTACCAACGCCTTTTGCACATCTGAAAAGTTCAAACCAAGTGATCTGATATCTTTGTTCAGTAGCTTAGTGTCTGCGTGCGTGTAAACCGTGCCCTTGTTGGTCGCGATAAACATGTAACCTTCACCTGGAAGAATTACTTGCTCAAGGCTGTTCAGAATGTCGGTAATTTCAACATCCGCCCCCAATACCACCTGTTGGCCATGCAATTGCATTGCGGTGCCCAGTGACACTACATTAGCTCCTGTTGCCGCTGCAACCGTAGGGTTGTCCATGAAAACCTTACTTGGATTGGCAACCGCATTGGTATACCAGCCCCACAAACGAGGATCATCATTCCCCGGTGGTAGCACTATCCCGTTGGCATTCTCTTGTGAGCCATCAGGATACGCTAGGAAGACATTATCAAAAGAGCCAGAATCGCGAACCTGTTTCAGGTGAGTAACCAAACTTTCCTTTCGGGACTCTTGAGACAGAGAAGTAAGCGCACGCTCTTTGGATAAGATCCAATCCGATACATATTGATTGTAAGAAGCCGATGCACCTTCTAAGCGCTGTTCAACCTCTGTATCCAATCGCTGCAATGAAGCACGAAATGAAAGTACTTCAACCAAAATCCCCCCCAGGATGATGGCAAGGCTGGCAGAGATCGCCAGCTTATTCTTAAGTGAGAGTTTCTTTAACATAGGAAACCTATAATTTTTATATAAATAGCCCGCAGAAACAGAACCGTTCCCACGCTTAAAGCAAGCTGATATATTTTACACATTAAAATAAATTATAAAATGCCCTAAGATAT